>DVMB01000044.1 GCA_018715225.1 Candidatus Onthoplasma faecigallinarum
TTGTCCGTGTAATTCCCGATATTTGTAAATTGCAATGTATCAAAATTAAAATAGAAAACATTATACCAGCAATTAATAATAATCCCATTCTCAACGACACTTGATACAACTCTAGGATTAGATGACATGTATGAGTCGTAAGAACAGGCGAAAACATTATCGTTATAACATAATATAAACCCTGAAAATCCTGTATTATATAAGATTTTAGTATTGTCATCAACAGTTGCAACCTGTGGCTGAACTAACTGCTGTAAACGGTAATTGTCATCAATTTTTGTTACCTGTAATGTCTTTTCACTAAAAACATAAATGCCTGGAGCCCCATAATTGTACGTGAAAATGACGTTTGAACCATAATTTGTCTTTACTTTTAAATATAAATTATCGACATCATGTTCTACCTTAATGGCTGTGTTATTACTAAAGTCCAAATAATAAAAATATTTTTTTGTATTATCTCGAATGAACAATAGCACATTCCCTGATTCTGTTTCTTGGGTTGTCACACCTTTTGAAAAATCATCGTCAATGTTAAATGTGTTAACAATGCCCGCCATGCTATTGGTCAACTCCTGCTCCAAATTTTCTATCTTATCTTTATCTGCTTGCGAATTTGCTATGGTATTACCAATCAAATCTGTACTACCATATGATACGTTTAATTTTCCTTGATCACTTGGAATAGTAGCCAACAACGCTACCGCCCCTGCCGATAATGCTAAAGTTCCCAATGCTGTAAATATTATTGCTTTTGCTTTTCCCATAATTTCCTCCTAATCTGTTATCACATATAAATTTTGATTTCCATATATTTCAAATGTGTAGTTAGTATTATACATACTACCCATGCCATAACTTATTTTAAAATCTCCTGGATTAAAGATATAGCTTCCGTCTTCATTCAAAGTTAAATAACAACTACCTTGAGAGTCGCCTGTATTTCCTTGAACGTTTGAAATTGTTATTTCAGTTCCAAAATTATTTGGATTTAATTCTACCGCTTGGCTCTTTCCGTCAGAGCCTACAAAGGTACTATTCCAAATATTTATGTATATAGTAGATTTTGATAGGTCGACAACATAGCCGTTATTTTTAAAAAATTTTAATAAATTTGTATTAGTACTCGAACCTTCATCAACAATACTTATTGCTCGTGATATATATACTGATTCTAGTCGACCAAATAAGGCATAAAATTCTATATCGGCTTCAATTTGCATTGTTGAAACATCTACTATGCTTTCTTTATCTAAAGACCAGCCTAAAAAGTTATAGCCTTCTCGTGTCGGTTCTTCAGGCTCGTTGGCATAATGACCTGATGATATAAATTTAGTGTCAACAACATCATTTTTAACCAGGAAATTGACTTCGAACGGATTGGCGTCGTATACAGCAGATATTATTGTGTCCTGTTCCCCAAAACTGAAAATATTATTACTTATGCTTCCGTCTCCATTGATGATCTCCCAATTTAAAAACGGTTTATTGTCATAATCGTCAGGTGTAGCCAGTGTATAAGTTTCGCCCTTAACACCAGTTATAACAATATCCTGGGTATTGTTATTTAACTTTATGGTTAGACTTGAAGTACTTTCTTCAACTGTTCCTAAAACACCACCTATGTCGTATTTTGATTTCGCTAGTGTTATCGTAAAATTGTTTAAACTACAATATTTTTTAAAATAGGGCAATGCTTCTTTGTCCATGCTTACATTTAGCATGCTTGCTTCTGTGTACATGGCAAAATTAATAGATATTTCGGCTTCACAAATAATGGACTCATCTACATCATAGAATGATTTTGTCATCGTTGCAGATATAGTCCCTGCTCTTTGTGATATATTTCCTATCAATTCTTCGTTGACATAAATGACATATTTGTTTTGATTGGCATTAAAATCTACACTGTCAAATTGATATGTATATGTTGCTTGTTCATCTTCTACGCCAAATGATACATCATTGATATTTTGTGAGAACAAGACATCTTCTTCTGTCAAATACTCTTTTAGTTCATAAGGTACGTAATCATAGACTTTAATATTTCCAAGCGTATAACTTTCTGGCTTAATATAATTAATATAATAAGCAAAGCAAAAGCCGAACGCTACGATGATAATTAAGCTAAAAATTACGATCCAAAGTGAAAACTGTTTATCACTATCATATCCTGCTCTCATGCTAACCCTCCTGTCAATGTTGGTATTGTATCTCTAACATTTAAAATTTTGAAATCTTGCTGTTCTGTCGATGTAATTATAAAGCTTTCAAACGGTCCAACAAAATAAGTCATATCGATACCCACTACATCATAATTTAAGTTGTCTAAATTGATATAGACAGAAACATTTTTGTTTAAAAATTCGTACATCAGTGCAGAATCGATTGTCAAATAATAACCGTCATAATACGAACTCTCTAATCTGGATAACATACTTTCAGTAATAATATAACTGTTATCGTCTGTCCAGTAGTCTTCAGCATTTGTGCCGTCATCATATGCCCAGGTTGTCGAATTTGCTATTTGGTGGAACATGCTATCACTGGCTTTAGTCGCTCCGTCTTTGTGATATGTTATCTTTATCTGCATATAATTTTTTAAGTCTGTTACATCTGGCAATTCGACATACTGACGCCCGTTATACTCGAGCAAATAATAGTAATCTGCACAGTCTAGATAGTTGATGTAATACACTGAATTATTTTCTCTGGCACTATCTCTTAATGCTGATTGGATAATGTAGTCAGCCATTGAGTACCAACTATATTTGCTGGTTATTGTTTCATATTTAGGGTTACCAAATATCAAATTGACAGTGCTCCAGACGTCAGTTTTTAGATATGTTGTTGAATGTTCTTTTAGATTGATACTGTAATATGTGTCTTCGATGTTGATATATAGTGTATCATTGACTTTGTCTAATTCTAATGCATATGAGCTTTCGCCTAAATCGTCTGTATTGTACAGGTATGATTCGCCTATGAAGACAGTGTTGTTCATGACACTATATCTGGCAATGCCTGTAACATCAGTTGTGGTTTTATAGTCAATCCCACGTTCTCGAACTTCATAATCACCTATAATTTGAATGCCAAAGCCCTTTATACCATTGCCTTCACTGTCTGTATACGAGTTCCATTGCACTTCGTATAGTTTTTCGCCATTGTTATTATCATTGCTCCATATCTCAACCTCGCATATTGGAATCTCTCCAGTTGAAGCATTAATTGTGGTCGCATAGCTGACCCCCAATGTCTCTGGTCTTCTAGTTGTGATCATGATGTATGACAAACACCCTATGATAAGCAGTGAAAGTATTGACAATCCTAGCATTACCCAGAATGTTATTTTTTGTGATTTGTTTAAATATTCTAACATTTGCTTATCCTCCTATCCCGAAAAAATTTAAAAATTTGCCCACCGTTTTCATTGCATTTCCTGTCCAAATTGAAAACGAGCCTAAACTATCTAACAGCCATGTACCCGAGCAAATTGTCACAATTACAATAACTAATAATATTATGGTAATAGCTAAAGATAATTTTTTAAAAAATCCCATACTTCCCTCCTTTTAACTCAACATGAATTTACCCCTAATTCTTTTTTATACTTCAGGAACCGTTGCTCTCGCTCGATTCTTTGTTGAGTCTTGAAAACGATATTTGACAACAACTTTGACTCTGGGGTATAAACGTTCCAGGGGAATCCCTTTCGTACCAACTCATCTGTCTTTTTCCAGGATGTTTTTTTACCTGCCTGCATAATGGCACCCATAATATATGGCGACCTGGTTTTGATGTCCACTTTAGTCGTTACTTGAGCGACTATCGATTGGAACTCGCTGTCGGTAATGTTGAGATAAATGTCATTAAGAAGTGATTTGGTGTACTTTTTGCCGTCAAATATAAACCCACGTTCAGTCTCTGCTTCGTTATAGGCTTCAATCATATTATCGACGACTTCCAAAGCGGAGTTATAAAAATTGCCACTGTCATAGTAATCAAAATATTCCTTGAACAGCGTATTCGTATAATCTCTTCTATCATTGCCAGAGAACTCACGCACACGTGTAGGTGTACCTGCTCGTTGATAGGTTCTAAATTTGTTAGTGTTATCATCTTCAAAAGCAGTCTCACGTGCGTGCGTATTTTTATTAATATTAATATTTTTATATTTATAACTAACTAGAACTAGATTAATTAAGTTAACTAGTATATTAAGTATAGGGTTGTTGTCTGTGTTATTTTGGACAGATTTGTCTTGATTTTTGACAAATTTGTCAAAAACTGACGCTAAAATATCCTGATTAGCGTAATCTTCATTTTTTAAATCATCTTTATTGACAACAAAGATTGCTTTTTTGATATTTTTAAAATTTATCAAAGCGATCAAGTTTGCATTGATAAGTTCCTTTTTATATCTCTCCAAAGTTCGATTGGATACGTTATTTAATTGACTTGAAAAATACATGTCGTCTTTTTGGCATACTCCGTCTTCAGCGGACTGCAAAATAAGACCGTACATCATCTTTGCACTGTCGCTAATATTTAATTTAGATACATGATCTGGTATGAACAAAAACCCCTCCACCTAATTTGCTTTTTGTAATTTTTTATAAACATTTGGAGTAACCCAATGTTGAGGCTGATATTTTATCAATGGGAAAAATCCTATTCGTTTGGCTCGAAGAGTCTTCATTCTACGGCGAAAAATTATTTCATCATCAAAAAACTCATGTGCCTCACTTGAATTGATTTGGTACTTAAATTCAAATCCCTTTTTCTCAATGTCTTTAAATGCTTGCCAAAAGTTAGCTAAACGACATTGATAAGCCTCATCATTTCGAGTCTCTCGAGTACCAATATCAAACTCTAATTTTTCATCGACATTGTAATTTAATATGTATTTCATCGTTCCCCCTTTTCCCCTTTTAAAATATGACCCTAGGATTTGCACCCAATTAGACTAAACTCGGTCATCATAGAGTGGGCAGAAATAGCCCACTTTACCTGTGCACAGGGGTCATGCACAAAAAAGCATTTAGGTGTTTTAACCATTGTAGGCATTGGGATTTGCACCCAATTAGACTATCTCTGCCTACATAAACCAGCAAACGCTGGCGGACTGACAGTCTAAAACGTACGGTCAATCCTTTTTAAAAGTTAACCTTTTTGTTTGTCGAACAGAAGGTTATGTAATTCATTTTTAAATGAATTATCATAATTTTAATCTCAAAATGGGAATAAAGTCAACCGTTTTAACCCCTTTTTGATAAATTTATTAAAAAAATATTCATTTTTGGGGAAAATTTTAAATAATGTGGTATCATATCGTTGTCGAACAGGAGGTTTTTTATATGAAAATTAAAGAATTAAGAACAAAAATGAAATTGTCTCAAAATGAAATTGCTAAAAAATTAGAGATACCACAAACAACATTTTATAATTATGAAACTGAACGAAATGATCCAAGTATCAAAACATTAATTAAAATGGCAGATTTTTTTAATGTAAGTATTGATGAGCTCGTAGGTCGAGATACTGATATGTTAAATTTAAAATTTTTAGATGATGACCAAAGCTTGATAATCAAATCTGTGCTTCGCATGAACAAAGAACAACTCACTTATACTAAAAAATTCGTTCAATCAATGATGACTGACATGTAGGCGGTGTCGATGAGCGTAATTAATGAAGTCTTAAGGATAATTGACAACCAATTAGAAAATGAAAAAAAACACACTATGTCATCAACTCGATCATCGAGCAGTTGACAAAGTGTGATGTAGATATCAAATCGAATATAGCGTCTTTGTTAGGCAAAAGATGTCGTTTTGAGATGATGAGAAGACCAGACAAGGATAAAGATGTCATAATCGTTCAAGAAATAAATGAAAAGGAAGTTCCTCAAATGTTATTACAGGAGGAACTAGAAATGAAATATCAAGGAATCACAATTCATAAAAATAAAACTTGCGACACATGGTACACCCGTTACCGTGTCGGCGGAAAACAATATTATATCTCTGCAAGGACTCAAAAAGAGTGCCTGGAAAAATTAAAAAAAGCACTATATAATAAAAAACGTGATTATTTTATGTCTCAAAAAGAAGAGACGCACAACAAATCGATAACGCTTTTAGATTGGTATCAAAAATGGCTAGAACTTTATAAAATTGGGAAAGTTAAAGAAACCACGATAAAAGATTATGAAAAAACTCTAAAATTAATTCACGCCAACATCTTGAATAAAAGGGTTAGAGATATTAAAATAATTGAAGTGTTAGAAAATTTAAACAATATTAAAGCGGAACGGCAAAGACAAAAAGCTTATGAATTTTTATACATGATATTTGAAAAAGCTAGAATCAATGATTATGTAGAAAAAAATATTATGGCAAATATTGATAAGCCAAAGCATAAGAAAAAGAATAGTCAACCGCTAACTAAAGAAGTGGAGCAAAGATTGATAGAAGCTTGCGACAAAGTGTTACATGGCGACTATTTGTTAGTATGCTTATATCAAGGATTGAGAAAAGGCGAATGTCTAGCAATTACAACAGACGATGTTAATTTTGAAAACAATACTATATCTATCAATAAAAGTATCAATGACAGAAATCAATTTGACACTACTAAAAATGAGCAGAGTAATAGAATTATACCTATGTTCGATAGGACAAAACAAATTCTATTAAGATATAAAGATAAGCAAGGAAGAATCTTTAATTTTGGAAGCAAAATATTACAAAAAGCATTGAGAGAGATAAATACTCGAATTGCCTATCATTTAAAAATTAAAGATTTGCGTAGTACCTTTATAACCAGGTGTCAAGAAATGAACATACCAGAGTTTATCATTCAATCATGGGTAGGACATACGATTGGTAGCAAAGTTACAAAATCTGTTTACACCAAATATAACGCACAAGACAACACTAAATATATAAATATATTTAACAATACAGAATTCTACTCAAATTCTACTCACTAAAAAAAATGACCTGCCTCTCATCACTACATGTAGACAAGTCATTCAAGATAAAAACACTATATATAGTATTTTTTGGTAGTCCCAAGGGGAATCGAACCCCTGATACCACCGTGAAAGGGTGGTGTCTTAACCGCTTGACCATGGGACCAGAAGAGAAGTTTGTTTTATTATTTTACTCTTTTAGGAAGGAAGAAGCTAAGTAAAATAATAAAACTGGTGGCGGTGGGTAGAATCGAACTACCGATCTATCGGGTATGAACCGATTGCTTTAACCGCTGAGCCACACCGCCATAAACAAGTTTAGTATACTGAAATTGCAGTTGATTGTCAAGGTTTTTTCTACATTTTTTTATAATTTGTTTATTATTCGTTTTTCTTACTTTGAATAGTTCTTTGTTCTAGGGTTAGTAGGGCACTCTTCATCTCTAGTCCACCGGCGTATCCAACGAGTTTTTTGTCCGTCCCAATCACTCTATGGCAGGGGACAACTATCCATAATGGGTTGCTGTGGCAAGCCGACCCTACCGCACGATATGCTTTTGGGCTTCCTACTTTGGCCGCCAATTCTTTGTATGTAGTGGTCTCGCCATATTTTACTTGCATTAGGGCGGTGTAGACTTTTTGTTGGAAAGGTGTACCCTGTATTTGAATTGGAAGAGAAAAGGCCTGTCTCTTGCCCGAAAAATATTCTTTCAATTTAGAAAAGGCAGTGTCGGTGGTCTTTGTATGCGTGTTCACAGAGTCGATTTCATTGGTCAATTTGATTGAAAAAATAAGGTCATGAAAATGACCTATCCTTATATAACCAGACTTATATTTATAGTAAGCATATTGCATATTGGAGCGAGTGATGGGAGTCGAACCCACCTCATAGGCTTGGGAAGCCCACGTACTACCGATGTACTACACCCGCATAAGGCATAATTTTATTATAGCATTTAATTTTGTGTTTGACAATCTAATTTGAAAAAAAGAAGCAAATAAATTTGCCTCTTATATTTTTAATTCCTCATTTAGATTGGCGTACTCTTGCGGGGTGCCGATGTCGCAGAATCTACCCGGTATCTCAAAGGCGTAGGCAGAAGTTTTCTTGATCAAATGCGACATAAAATATCCCATGCTGTCCCTTTTCTTTGGGTCATTTTCGTATTTTATCATATATCTATCTATAAGGTTTAGGTCATCTCTATTGATTATATACATAGCAAGAGAGACGATGTTTGATCTCAAATTCTCTATGCCAGGTTTTTCGTCCAACGAGACGATCCTATGCAATTCGTCCACATTTAGTATGCCGAAGTTCTCTGCTATGAATTCTCTATCTTTGTCTGGATGAGTTTTTGATGCTATCATGTTGATTCTAGACTTTGACAAGGAAGTGAGATAGTCATATGTGTCCACAAACTCGTTTAGGTCAAATTCAAAATAGTTGTCACTGCCCATGATCAAAATATCATCTGTATATGCCTCAGGTATGCGGTGATTGGCTATCTGTATGGCACGATTCGCTCCTGTAGCATTTTCTACACTTGTAGAATTGTCGCTGTACATTGATATTGGGGCGTATGAGTGATATTGCCCGCATACGGATAAAATTTGGTTGAAATATTTATTGTTCGTAATGATGATGATCTCATCTATACTTTTTATTTGGTTGATTTTGTCCAATAAGTAAACCAATATTGGCATCTTTTTTCCATGTACATTGATGTTTAACAAAGTCTTTGGAATCTCGCCGTTGTTTGTTATACTATTCAATCTTTTTGCATATCCTGCCGCTAAAATTACTGCTTTCATGTCATCTCCTAGACATAGTATAACATTTGTTAATTATTTTGCAAACGAATTTGTGTGGTTTTTAACCTTTTGTTTTTAATATATCAACAAGATCACGAAAGACTTCAAAATCGTCAAAATTATACAAAACGCTATGCTGACTAAAAGAAGAGCTAGGCTCAAAATCATTATATCTTGGCGACGAAAACAGCTGCTAAAGTAATTGTGGCAATGCGAATTTTCTACACATAGACATATCAACATCATGAAAAGAAAGATGTTAAAAAATATGTACACTAGCAAAAGTATCAACAAAATTATTGTGTTAAAAAAACCGTATATCAGCAAAATGCTGGTGAAGATTACCGCCTGACTATATACAAAATAAAGATAGAATATTATGCTGAGCGGTATAAAATATCTTTTACAACAACAAGAAAAAATGATTATATAAAAGATAATTATGTTTATAAGCGACCCGAATATTAAAAAGGCAAAACCGCAATCATCTTTTAGAAACTTTATGTAACTGATGTTGTTTAGGTCTATTACCAACACTCCGCCGTCAAAGTTTATCGCACTGATTACCCCAAGTACAATCATTATTATAGATGATATGATTAATAATATAAAAAATCCTTTTCTGGCCCTTATTGAATCAAACACGGAATGAAAAATGTTCATAATATACTTTATGATTATTTTGTAAGATTTAGTATTAATTTGTATTTTGCCTTAATGCACAATTTTCTATTTTATTCATAGTATGAAATAGGTAGATATCTACTAAAAGGAGCAGTTATGTCTTTCTTTAATAGGTCAAATAATTGTAATGGAAGGCCTTTCCCACCATTTCGCCCACCGCAAGGGGGTAATAATATCAGCAGAATTATATTCACGGGAATAACTGGTCCCACTGGACCACAAGGTCCACGTGGATTGATAGGTCTCACAGGAGCGACTGGTCCCACTGGACCTACAGGAGCGACGGGTCCTATAGGACCAATCGGCCCTACTGGAGCCACGGGTGCTACAGGTTTGACAGGTGCCACAGGTGCCACAGGACCTACAGGTGCTACAGGTGCCACAGGTGCAATCGGTCCAACTGGACCTACTGGAGCTACAGGTGTTGCTGGGGCGACAGGACCTACCGGCCCGACCGGCCCTGCAGGCGGACCTACCGGCCCAACCGGTCCTACAGGCCCAACTGGCCCAACCGGTCCTACAGGCCCTACTGGGGCTACTGGATTAATAGGATTGACAGGTGCCACAGGTGCAACTGGACCTACCGGACCTACAGGTCCTACGGGTGTTACGGGACCGACCGGCCCAACAGGTGCTACAGGTACAACCGGAGCAACTGGTCCTACAGGACCAACTGGCCCAACGGGACCTGCGGGAGCGACAGGAACCACAGGCTTAACTGGAGATACAGGGGCGACAGGCCCTACTGGTCCAACCGGCCCTACCGGACCAACAGGAGCCACCGGAGCAACTGGAGCAGAAGGGGCAACTGGACCAACGGGACCTGCGGGAGCGACAGGACCTACTGGACCAACTGGAGATACAGGAGCGACAGGACCAACTGGTCCAACTGGACCTGCTGGTGCCACAGGAACAACGGGTTTAACTGGTGACACGGGGCCAACAGGACCAACAGGACCTACGGGTCCAACAGGTGCCACAGGAGTAGAAGGAGCGACAGGACCAACAGGACCTACGGGTCCTACGGGTGCAACTGGAGCGGAAGGTCCAACAGGACCAACAGGACCATCTGGCGGTCCAACTGGTCCAACAGGTCCAACGGGTCCAACGGGTCCAACTGGTCCAACTGGACCTGCAGGAACAACTTTGTTGGCGGCTTCATTGTTCAGTGCACCAACGGTTACGAACACTCAGCCTACTTTGAGTGAAACGACCAGTTACGCACCTGTAACTAGGACAGTACCATATACGCTTCAAAATAATGAACTTGTATTAAGTGCGGGAACTTATGTCATAAATTATGGAACGACTGCAACAAGTCTAAGTTCAGCCCAACCAAGTATATCATTGAGCATAAATGGTACAGTAGATTCTAGTACAACTAGAGCCGGTTCAGGTAACACTATCAGTAATCTAACAGGTAATTATTTGATTACTGCCAGTGATGGCACAACATTAGGTCTTTCAACAAATGCAAGTGCTGATATAACTTATGCAAACAATTATTTAATCATACAGATGATTTAATTCAAAAAGGCTAGACAAAAGAGTCTAGCTTTTTTATGCAGTTTTGTGTGGCTAAAATTTTTCAAATCTAAAATTGACAGAATGAATTTTTTAATTATTGCAAATTTGTTGGAAAAACAACATAATTGATAAATATTTAATGTTATACTGCTCATATAAAAGGGGATACATATGAATAAATTCAATTATGAAGCATGGAACGGATTCAAAGGTCAAAAATGGAAAGACAACATAGATATCTCTTCGTTTATTGACAGCAATTATACGGAATATACTGGGGATGACAGTTTCCTTGAGACAAAGTCTATAAAGACTGGCGAAGTTTGGGCAAGGTGTGAAAAATTACTGGCAAAGGAACGAAAAGTAGGTCTATTGGATGTGGAACTCAATAGGATATCTGGCATTAATAACTTCAAGCCAGGATATATTGACAGGAAAAACGAGGTCATTGTGGGGCTACAAACTGACAAACCGCTAAAGAGGATTGTCAATCCTTTTGGGGGCCTTAGAATGGTGCAGAATGCGCTGAAAGCCTACAATCTCAAGATGAATCCAAGACTAGAGAAAATATTTAGTGATGAAATTAGGAAGACTCACAATGACGGCGTGTTTGATGCCTATACGCCAGATATTAGAAAAGCAAGGAGTGCTGGGTTAATCACTGGTTTGCCTGATGCGTATGGTAGGGGAAGAATTATTGGAGATTATAGGCGAGTCGCTTTGTATGGTATTGATAGGCTGATAGCAGAAAAAGAAAATGACCTATTGAAACCTCAACTTTTGAAAATAGATAGTGAGGAAGTGATCCGCTTGCGAGAGGAGATCCATGAGCAAATTCGTGCATTGGATAAAATAAAGCAGATGGCATTTAGTTACGGATACGACATATCTCTACCTGCTCGCAACGCACAAGAGGCATTCCAATGGACGTACTTTGCTTATCTTGCTAGCGTCAAAGAGAACAATGGTGCAGCAATGAGCTTAGGTAGAGTATCCACCTTTTTGGATATATATGTGGAGCGAGACATAAAAAATGGAGTATTGACCGAATATGACGCTCAGGAGTTGGTGGACCAATTTACTATCAAATTGAGATTGGTTCGTCATCTGCGTACTCCTGAATATGACGAAGTTTTCGCAGGCGACCCTACCTGGGTTACTGAGAGCATTGGCGGGATGTTGGATGAAAAGAAGAGTTTGGTTACTAAAAACTCATTTAGATTTTTACATAGTTTGATAAATCTCGACCCTAGTCCAGAACCAAATTTGACAATATTGTGGTCAAATGGACTCCCTGAAAACTTCAAGAAATATTGTGCCAAAATTTCGATTTTGACCGACAGCATACAATACGAAAGCGATGATGCCATGCGTCCAATATATGGGCATGATTATGCCATTGCCTGCTGTGTGTCCGCCATGAAGGTGGGAAAGCAAATGCAATTCTTTGGTGCGAGATGCAATCTAGCAAAATCGCTGTTGTATTCTATAAATGGTGGCGTGGACGAAAAATCTAACAAATTAGTAGTCGACGGCATTGAGCCAATCAAAGATGAAGTGCTAGATTATGAAAAGGTCAAAAAAGCATATTTCAAGACCTTAGAGAAAATTGCGAAGACATATGTGGATGCGTTGAACATCATTCATTATATGCATGACAAGTACGCATACGAAGCAGGGCAGATGGCGTTGCATGACAGTTTTGTAGAACGCTTGATGGCATTTGGTGTGGCAGGTTTGAGCGTGGCGACAGATTCGCTCTCTGCCATAAAATATGCCAAAGTATATCCTATTCGAAACGAGAATGGGGTGGCGGTTGATTTCAAAATAGAGGGAGAATTTCCTAAATATGGGAATGATGACGACTCGGTAGACCAGATAGCAGTGGATATTGTCAAACATTTTATCAAGTGTTTGAGAAAACACAAATTGTATAGGAATGCAATTCATACTTTGTCCGCATTGACTATCACTTCCAACGTGATGTATGGCAAAAAGACTGGCACCACTCCTGACGGGAGAAAAGCAGGCGAACCTTTTGCTCCAGGGGCAAACCCTATGCACGGCAGAGATTGTTCGGGGGCTTTGGCATCACTCAATTCGGTGGCAAAGATACCTTATTGTAACGTCTGCCAAGACGGCATTTCAAACACTTTCTCTATTGTGCCTAACGCTTTGGGTAGGGATGAAAATGAGCGTATCAAAAATTTGGTTTCAATTTTGGACGGATATTTCAAACAAGGGGCACAACACATCAATGTCAACGTCTTGAATAGAGAAAAACTGATTGATGCAATGAACCATCCAGATAAATATCCAACTTTGACAATTCGAGTGTCCGGATATGCGGTCAATTTCAACAAACTATCTCGTGCACATCAAGAGGAAGTCATTGCACGTACTTTCCATGAAAAAATTTAATTGAAAATATGAGTGAAGTTTTAGGTAAAGTTAGTAGTATAGAGACATTAGGTTTGGTCGACGGCCCTGGAGTGAGGTTTGTCGTTTTCTTGCAAGGCTGCAGGCTGAGGTGTCAGTATTGTCATAACCCAGAGACATGGGACATCTCAGGCAAGGCTGAAAGCATAAGTGCACAAGACTTATTTGAAAAGATAAAGAGATACACAAATTATTATGGGGCTGATGGCGGAGTAACCTTTTCGGGCGGAGAGCCATTGTTGCAACCCGAGTTTTTGTGTGAATGTCTAAAATTATGCAAGAAGCATGGTATCAACACATGCTTAGATACCGCTGGCGTAGGGTTGGGAGATTATGACGAGATCCTAAAATATGTTGACCTTGTAATATTGGATGTAAAAGCGGTGGACAAAGATGAATATAAGTTCATAACAGGTCAGGATATAAAATATTTTGAAAAGTTTTTGCTCGACTGTATTCGCCTGAAAAAGAGATTGTGGATAAGGCAGGTGATTGTACCAAACATCAATGACGATGTCGAGCATGTAGAGAAATTGAACAGATTTGTCGAAAATATCCCGAATGTCGAAAAAGTGGAATTGTTGCCATACAAGACACTAGGAGTCCATAAATACAAGGATTTAAATATACCTTACAGACTGGACGGAGTGCAAGACATGAACGAGGAGAAACTAAATTTTCTATCATCAAAATTAAAGAAGAGATAGTAGGGTAAAAATATAAAAAATTGAGTGTTTGGCACTCAATTTTTTTGTCCACTATCTTTTAATTGTCTATCATCCAATCAATATATACGCCGTATCCACGTGTAGGGTCATTGATTAGCACGTGAGTGATTGCTCCTATGATTTTGCCATTTTGAACAATGGGGCTTCCGCTCATTCCCTGAATGATACCGCCAGTTTTTTCTAGAAGCTCTTTGTCCGTAACTTTTATTGTCATGCTTTTGTCGTCCGCTTCATTTTGTTTGTTTGCTTTGATGATCTTTATGTCATACGCCTTCACGCCTTCGTTATCTAGTGCACAATATATCTTTGCGTCCCCTAGTTTGACACTCAATCTTCCGCCAAGAGTGGCCGTCCTATCTGCGTCTATGATGCTCTTGTTTAGGATATTTCCATATACGCCATATTTGCAGTTTGTATCAGCGAGGCCTATTGAATCATCGCTTAGGTTGATTGACGAACGAATTTCGCCAGGGTTATTCTTTTCTCCCTTTTTGATGCCTAGAAGTCTACATTTATATATGTTTCCACTCTCTACATTAAAGTTAGAACCGAGACTGCTATCTACGATTGGGTGGCCTACTGCACCGAATCTAAAATTAGATTGTTTGATGTAGGTCAATGTGCCAACTCCGCTTGCATTGTTCCTAACCCACAAGCCCAACTTGTATTTTTGTGATAATAGGTCGTATACTGGGGTAATTTTTGTGTTGATTTCTTGGTCATTGCGTTTGATCGTAACGGTCAGTTCCTTGCTCTGAAATTTTGGTAGATTGATTATCCTATCAATATCCTGAATATTGTTGATCTCTATATCTTCAATTTTTAGTATCGCATCGCCATCCTGTATCTCGCTCTCTTTGATAGGCTCTTTTGTGCCTTCCTTGGTTACGACTGCATTGCTACCGACACAGATGACTCCCTCACTGAACAAATTAAATCCAACAGTCTCTCCACCCACATACACGTCTGTGTCTGTCAAGAGTCGAACGTTGACTTTCTTGATTGTGAAAATGTCGAAGAGTTTTATTTTTAGGACTGTATCTGTCAGTTCGCCATTTGTCGCTACATTGATATTTTTTGGTAACTCCATGTTTATCAATGGAGAATATTGATTCGAGTCATTGACTTCCTCTATATCGCTATATGTAACGACCATCTCGTCAGGGAGTTCGTTGATTTGCTTTATCGTAGGCAACAAAAAAGCCGTGCAGACCATTACAAATATAATCGCAAATGACACCCAAAATACTTTTTTCATTGAAAACTCCTGAGCGTATTTTGTGTTGTTAATTTGAAAAATATTATACAAATCTATTGACAAAAAATAGAAATAAGTTTAAAATACACACATACTTTGACAATAGTTGAACGAAGACTCGACGCCGACATTGTCAAAAGCGTATTAAAAGGAGAGAGTATGAAAATCAATAAGGCTGAAATCATCAAAGAGTTTGGCAAAGATGAAAAAGACACTGGTAGTGTTGAAGTGCAAGTAGCTCTTCTTACTGCAAGGATAAAGAACCTTACCGAACACTTGAAAGCTAACAAACAGGATAAACATTCCACACGTGGTTTGAACAAAATGGTATCACAGCGTAAAAAATTGTTAGAATACTTGTCTAGACAAGACATCAGTAGAGCACGTAGCCTAAAAGCAAAACTTGGCATTCGTGGATAGATGAAAGCGACTCAGGTCGCTTTTTTTATTTGTTTGACAGTTTCAAAAATATTTGATATAAATTTTTACATGGAAGAGACAAAAAACGAAATAGTTGAATCTGTTCAACCAAAAATAGAAAACAAAATTGTCATTCAAAGGAAGTCGAATTTTGAACTTTTGAGAATCATTGCTATGATAATGATTACTTTTTCTAATATTGCCAGTTATGGAGATTATGCGTCCACATTGATGGAATCTGGGCTTTGGTTCAATAAAATTCTTCACTCGTTGATGACTGTTGGCGGGTATGTGGGTGCAAATTTATATGTGCTGATTTCCGCTTATTTCCTGTGCAAGACAGAGAAGTTTAATTTGAAGAAACTTTTGAATATTTCATCGATTACAGCGTTGTATTCAATTGGCTTCTTTGTAGTGTTTTCTATTGTGAACAGCGGTAATTTTACTCTTCAAAACTTTTTAGGGGCGGTTTTACCTATCATTTATCAAACCTATTGGTTTGTAACTGTGTATTTTGTCATGCTATTGGTCTCTCCACTTCTAAATATTATTATAAGGAATATAAATGCCAAGCAACATCTTATCATTTGCGGTGTCATGCTGAGTATGTATGTCTTGATCAACGCTCTCACAGGTCATTCTTTTGATATGTCTAGAGTTGACTGGTTTATAGCACTCTATTTTTGTGGCTCTTTTATTAGAATCTATGCAGATAAAATCAAGATAAATTATGTTCTCTTTATTCTTATTACCATATTGAATTTTATAGTGATGACAGTTGGTGCATTTCTACAGACTGACGGAATGGAAATAAATTCTATCTTGATTGTGTTGTCGTCTTTGTTTATATTTTTGATGTTTTCTAAGTTTACATTTACCTCAAAGACAGTAAACTTCATAGCACGCCATACCTTTGGCATGTACTTGTTCCAGGATTATTTCTTGTTCAGGTCGGTACTATATGTCTCAATATTTAATTTTCCACATTTTGCTACTACGCCGTATTTTATATTGATGATTTTTGCTTGTTTGGTGTTTGTGTTTGTCTGTGCCCTCGTGATTGAGTCTATAAGGAAATTGTTTGTCTGGATAGGTCGCAACATTGCTCTAAGCATCAAAACTAGATAATTTAGGCTAAAAAAGTTTGAAAATATGTTTGATAAATATATTTTTATGTGGTATTCTAATTATATAAATATTGGATAATTTACTATTTTATAGTATTTTCAACAATTTAAGGGGTAAATTATGGAAGAATATAATGTGAATTATTTACATTCTTTTGTAGCACCAAGTGATGACATAAAAAAGATTACGAAAAGCAAAAAAGGCTTTGTCGAATCTTTTGTGGAGATTTTGGAAAATAATGTTGGAAAAGAGTATTATGAGTTTTTGTATGCAATGTACGAAAATTTCTTTAGTCTAATCAGGGGCAACGCTCGCTATCACGAGGTAGTCAATGAAAATAATTCATACCTAGATAGTTATAAACTCAAAGTAAACGAGTTAGACGAAATTTTATTGAAATACAACAAGCCCCTAAAATCTATCTATGAAGATATGATAGATGTAAATTATCAAGAAAATTTAGATGCAATGTTGGAAGAATTGACCGAAGCAGTAAATTCGGCTTCTCAAATTGTACGTGAGGCGAACGAGATGATCAAGCCAACCGTTGAATTGGAAGCTGAGATAAAAACCTTGAAAGAGAGTCTAAAAAATTACATAAAAGAGATAAATCAAATTTACAAAAAATTGTACAACATTGGAGAACTCAAAATATTTAGCAATAGTTGCAAGGAAGAATGTAGAGAGATGTTCTTCCAGTATGCCACAACTGACAAGAATAAAATTGATGAGAAATTGGACAAGATATTTGAATATTTGTGGAACCAATCTATAAATGAAGCAAACATTTTAAATGCTTGTGCCAACAAGGCTAAGGAAATTGCTAAGAAACTAAAGACGGGTACGGAAGATATAAGTGAGGCGGATGTCGAACAAGCGAATAGTTGTTTTGCTCAATTGGAACAGTATGGAAGAGAGTTGTCCATTGTTGCGGATGATGATCTGTTGAAAAACGCCAATTAATTTTTTACAAATTAGTCAATATTAATTTCAAATTTGTTTTTGAAATTGATATCTTTTTTTTGCACAATATGGTATAATTTTATAGATACTATAAGGAGATTTATGAAAGAGACAACTTACAAGACAGAAATTGGCGGAAGGGAAGTGGAAGTAAAATTGGGAAAATATTGCGGGCAAGCCAATGGTCATTGCATCGTGCAATGTGGCGACACTGTAGTCATGGTCAACGCTACTATGTCAAAAGCTCCACGTCCAGGTATGGACTTTTTCCCTTTGAGTGTAGATTATGAAGAGAAGATGTATAGCGTGGGGAAAATCCCAGGCGGATACAAAAAGAGAGAAGGTCGCCCAAGTGATCAGGCGATATTGAGAAGCAGATTGATTGATAGACCAATTAGACCACTTTTCCCAAAAGGGTTTTATAATGATGTAACAATCATAGCTACCCCTCTATCTGTGGATAACGACATTGCACCAGAACCTTTGGCAATGCTTGGGAGCAGTATAGCACTGTCTATAAGCGATATTCCGTTCGAGGGGCCTACAGGAGCGGTAAAAGTTGGCTGTGTTGACGGCAAATTTATAGTGAATCCTACTGTAGAGCAGATGGAAAAAAGTAGCATTGACCTTACTGTCAGCGGAACGAAAGAGGCCATTTTGATGGTGGAATCAGGGGCGAAAGAGGTCAGCGAAGAGTTGATGCTGGACGCTATCATGTTCGCTCATGAGGAGATCAAAAAGCAAGTCGAGTTCCAGGAAAAAATGGTAAAAGATTTAAAGGTAAAAAAGACAGACAAGATTATATTCGATGAAATTCCAGAGGACTTGGACAAGGCTGTGCGTGAATATGCGGATAAAAAACTTGATGAGATTTTGACCAACTTTGATAGACATGTTCGTGATGATTTGGAAGACGAGATGACGGCAGATGTTTTGGCTCACTTTGAGCAGGAATATCCAGAACAAGAAAAAGCTATTGGGCAGATATTGTACAATATGAAGAAAGAAAAGGTCCGTCATAAGATTTTGTACAAAGGTATCCGTCCAGACGGCAGAAAGACCAATGAAATACGTCCTATCTGGTGTGAGGTGGGCTTGCTTCCACGTGTGCATGGTTCAGCGGTGTTCACTCGTGGAGAGACACAAGTGTTGACAACTTGTACACTAGGTATGATCAGCGAAGCTCAAGAGTTGGACGGGCTAGATACTGAGGAATACAAGAGGTATATGCACCAGTACAATATGCCTGGGTATACTACAGGGGAGGCAAAACCTTTGCGTAGTCCAGGAAGAAGAGAGATAGGACACGGAGCTTTGGCTGAACGTGCTTTGCTGGCAGTCTTGCCAAGCGAGGAAGAATTCCCTTATGCAATTCGTACAGTGAGCGATGTGCTTTCTTCTAACGGCTCTACATCTCAGGCGTCTGTCTGTGGAAGTACTTTGGCTTTGATGGATGCTGGTGTGCCGATTTCAGCACCAGTTGCAGGCATTGCAATGGGACTTATGAAAGACAAAGATAGCGACAGAGTCGCTGTCCTGACAGATATTCAAGGACTGGAAGATTTTCTAGGAGACATGGACTTCAAAGTGGCAGGAACGACAAAAGGAATCACAGCAATACAGATGGATATAAAGATCCATGGTATAGATAGAAAGATTTTATCTACCGCTCTAGAGCAGGCGAGATTGGGTAGACTTGAGATATTGAAGATAATGTCCAAGACGATCAAGGCTCCTAGAAAAGAATTGTCAAAATATGCACCTAAGATCATCACATTCAAGATAGATCCAGACAAGATTCGTGAAGTGATCGGTACAGGTGGAAAAGTTATCAATCAAATCATTGATAAGACAGGTGTCAAGATAGACATCAAAGATGAAGGTGATGTATTCGTCTCTTCTACAGATAAAGAGATGATGGAAAAAGCAAAAAGTATGATACTAGCCATTGCCACTGATTTTGAATTGAATTGCGAATATGAAGGAGTTGTCAACAAGATTACACCATTTGGTGCGTTTGTAGAAGTCGCTCCAGGAAAAGAAGGGATGATTCATATTTCAAAACTATCCAAAGAGCATGTTGACAAAGTAGAAGATGTGGTCAAAGTTGGCGACAGAGTGCGTGTCAAGACGATTAAAATTGATGAACGTGGCAGAGTTGATATGAAATTGATTGAAAAGTTAAATTAAAAATCAACTTTCACAAAATTTAAAATAAAAGCAAAAAAACTCTATCTAGATTGATAGAGTTTTTGTTTGTGTATAATTTGTCAATAGGTAAGATATTTTTATGCTTGGCGCACGTCGTATGAGACAGATGTGTCCAAATATTTTTCTAGCTCTGGGAATTTTGGAAGATAATCTTTCACGACTGCTTTTACTTCTTGCTTTGATGAATGGGTAAATATTATCTTAGGATTGAAATCATTGAAAAATCCAGGATAAATGTTGTTCAACACTCTAGGGCAACGGCAGATTGCAGACCCTAATGTACCAGGTTTTTCAAAGGCTACTCGTTTAATTTGTTCATATGATAGATATTCCACCACTCCAGGGGCGTTGGATACTAATTTTACCATCTGCTCAACATTATTGTTTAGCAGAGTTTTCATTTGCTCATTTATATCATTGAATTTTTCTGGATGGTCTCTTAGGACGTATAAAATATCGTCAAAATTATTCATAATATTAATATGTTCAGGGAAAAATTTCAAATATTTTTTCTTAAACGTTTCGTTTGAAAGAGCCCCTTCCGCTATTAGTCGAACCCTCAATTCAGCTAGTTGCTCTTCAGTGAGTTTGTGCATTGGTAGATAGGGCTTAAAAAAGATTTCAGTAGGGGAGTATAGCAAGAATTCAGGATAGGCTATGGACAATTCTCTAAACAATTTGTTATATTCTGGATTTAGAGCATGCTTTTGGGTATAGAGAGCATAATGTTCATCGCTCAAACTTTTGAATTTTTCTAGCTCTTTGCTGTATTTTTTTATGGCTGTTTTCGCATTTGAAGATTTTGCTTCTGCAAGTAGGTTTTCATATAATTGTTTTGATTGAACACTGAGGAGATTATTTAGTTCTTCCAATCTGGCAGCCCTTTTTTCTTGGTCCTGTATTGCTTTTGCTTGCCTATTTTTTGTCTCCTCTGTGCGAGATTGCTTTGTGATCAGTGCTTTGATAATTCTTTTGTTTTCTTCCCTTTTTCTTTTTTTTATTTGTTCATCATAATCATAACTTTGATGCATAAGGTCTCCTTTTTGCGTTTATTTTAGCATGAGAACTAGTAACTGTCAATTGTGCAATTCAATTTTATTAAATTATTTTGTAATATGGGTTTTATTTGTGTTCCAATTTTTTGTTTTGTAAGGAGGAATTTTTATAATATTATTAATAATTTATTATGATTATATACCACATTATATTGCGATTTGAATTAAATATAGTTTTTGGCATGAAAGATTTTTTTAGAAAAGCATTAAAATTTTTGAGCATCGGCTCAATAGCTCATTGTTAGAGGCAGAGTTTTTGGAGACTATGGGTTGGTATAAAAATAATGATTTAAAAAAAGATAGATTAAAAACATATATCATAGATTTGATTTTCTTTTAATAAGTTATATTATGAAAAAAAGTTTGATCAAAGCCAATATTGTCATCGCTGTCATGTTTGTAGCATTGATAGCTATTGCATATAGTAATGCCAATTCGCTTAGCGTACAGGCTGATTCTAGAGTTATCTATGCGGGGGATACGTCAAAGAACAATGTATGCTTTATGATAAATGTGTATCAAGGTAACGAGTATGTAAGAGATATTCTTGATATTCTTGATGTATATAATGTCAAGACCACGTTTTTTATAGGCGGGTCGTGGGCTGTCAACAATATTGATCTGGTAAAAGAGATCTACACTCGTGGGCACGAGTTGGGGAATCACGGCTTTTATCACAAAGATCAGGACACGTTGGATTTTGATGCCAATGTACAGGAGATTGAACTTTGTCATAAAGTTGTCAGTGAAAATTTGGGAATAGAGATGAAACTTTTTGCACCTCCTAGCGGGGCATATAATGTGACGGTGGTTGATGCTGCTACGAGTCTTAATTATAAGACAATAATGTGGACAAGAGATACCATTGATTGGCGAGATCAAGATGCTGACTTGATCTACAAACGTGCGATAAAAGATTTATCTAATGGAGATTTGATTTTGATGCACCCTACAGAAAAGACGGTTCAGGCACTTGTGGATATTTTGTCATATACAATCAATAATGATTTTAATCCTACAACAGTAACAAATTGTTTATAAATATTTTAAAAATTAATAAATTATTATAAAATATTGATTTTTTGGGCAATTTTTGTATATTTTTATGGATTTTTATATATTTTTTGAATTTTATTTAATTTATTTAATGATTTAAATTTTTAGATAAATTATTCCTTTTTAAAAAATCGTTTGTGTTTTTTTTCGAATTGATGTATATTATTAAAAAGGATATATATGGCAATCTATAAATCTTCTTTTAATAAAAAACCAGATAAAAAAGAAAGCGAGAAACAAGAGAAAGAAAAGCAAATCGTAGTCAAAGAAAAGAAAGTCAAGGCTAAAAGAAAAGTCAATGCTCCTCTAATTTCTCTCATTGTTTTTTCCGTTATATTTTTGATATGTATTTTGCCGTCTAATTTTATTAAAAATTTTATATTGGGTGTGATAGGTCTACTTGTCTATCCTATATGTGTAATCGGCATTTTGGTGTCGGCTTTGTTCATGAAAAAAAAGAGATTTTCCTTTTCTCCTAACAAGCGATATATTATATATCTATCCATTGCACTATTTATTATATGGTTTATTTTCCACTTGATATTGACCTCTAGACTTCCTATGAATGGATATGGCGAATTTTTAAGGGAGACATATTTGGCTAGGACTACAGCGGGTGGTATTTTATTTAGTTTGATTTCTTATCCTATTGTAAAACTGCTTACGTTGGTTGGGGCGTATGTGTTCAGTGCAATAGCATTGGCAATAATTGTGGGGCTAATTATTGATTTTATCAATACGGAAAGAAATTCTAACAAGGCAGAGAAAAAGTCAAAATTTGATTTTAATTCAATAGAAGATTTTGAACTAGAAGAACCAGAAATTAAGCCAGTCAGCAAAGAAGAACAGGCAAAGAAGATAGCAAAACGCAGATTGGGACTAGAAAAGGGCGAGACAACTATTCTCTCTAGCAGTATGCCGAATCTGGACATAAATTCTAGAGAGAGTCAATCAAGGCCTATGTCCAAGAGAGAATATATTTTGACTCCTATTGAGCCTGTCATCCCACCTGAAAATACGGACGATCTGTTCCTAGACAATTCGACAGGGTATTTTAATAGCAAAAAGGTCAATAAAAAATCTAACTTCAACGATACTCTTTCATCCAATAATGTGCTAGATTCGGCTACGATTCCGCAAGCAAATACACGTGAGGAAGAAAAACCAAGTCAAATAGAAGAAATAAAGCCAGTAGAAGATATAAAAATTTTGGACACAGAGAGAGAAACTCGAGAAGAAGATTCTCATGTAGATACTATCTCTACTGATGTTTATGACGAACAAAATAGCCAGGCAGACAACGAGTATAAGGATATTATATTAGATGATGAAGATGAGTATCAAGATTATGACTATATGTCCAGCGAAGAGAATGATAGTGGCGAGGAAATAGAGGAAGACGACTTATCTTCTCTTGAAAACTTGGATGAAGCGGAGGATAATGATCTAGGAGATACAAATATTGCTGAAGAGATAACTCCAGACCTTAATCAAAAAGATTTTGTGGACAATTATTCTAAGCCTAAAGAGGATTTTTCGCTTGGGTCTACAGTAGAGACAGAGGTGGTGCGTCCTAGTGTAGATTTGTCTAAATTCAATCTACCTAATGTGTCTAAAAAATTGGACGACGAACCTGAGCAGATGAAGATAGAAGAGCCTAAGGTTAAGCAAGAGATTCCGCCATATGTGACTCCGCCTGTAGAATTGTTGAACTATATTGACAACCCTAGCAGGATCACTGATGAAGAATTGCAGGACAACATAGACAGATTGGAGCAAGTATTAGAAGATTTCAAAGTGCCTGCAAAAGTAAATAATGTAAAGGTCGGGCCGGCTGTAACTCGCTATGAATTGACTATGCCAAGGGGGATTTCTGTCAACAAGATTGCACAAATGGCAGATGATATCGCCATGACCTTGGCGTCAAATGGTGCTATCCGTGTGGAAGCCCCAATTCCGGGAAAAAATTCGGTAGGTATAGAAGTGCCTAATGCTCAAGTCAGTGCGGTGAGTCTTCGTGAGTTGATAGACAGCAATGAGTTTAGAGTAAGGGGCAATCCATTGTCTTTCGTGCTTGGTAAAGATATCAATGGCGACATCATTTTCTGTAATCTTGACAAAATGCCACACCTTTTGGTTGCAGGTAGTACGGGTAGCGGTAAATCAGTATGCTTGAATACAATGCTTTTAAGTATGTGTTATAAATCTGGTCCGCAAGATTTGAGATTGATTTTGGTCGATCCAAAAATGGTGGAATTCTCTACTTATAATGGGTTGCCACATCTGTTGATTCCAGAAGTGATTACGAACAAGGATATGACTATAAATGCACTAGATTGGGCGATAAAAGAGATGGAAAGACGATATGCTCTGTTTGCTAAAAATCATGTAGTCAATATCAACGAGTTCAACAAACTAGATGCAGTAAAATCAAAGAGAGAGGAAAAACTACCTTTCATTGTCATTGTCGTAGACGAGTTGGCAGATTTGATGCTGGAAGCGAAGCGTGAGATCGAAGATAGAATTGCGAAATTGGCAGCCAAGGCGAGAGCGGCAGGTATCCACTTGGTACTTGCGACTCAAAGACCGTCTGTGGACGTAATCACTGGTACAGTGAAAGCCAATCTTCCTAGCCGAATTGCGTTCGCTTTGACCAATTACATGGACAGCAAGACTGTTCTCGACGGTGGCGGTGCTGAAAAATTGTTGGGTAAAGGGGATATGTTGTTCAAACCGCAAGACAAACCTGAGCCTAGACGTGTACAAGGAGCGTTTGTATCCAATGCAGAAATCAGCAAAGTTGTAGAATTTATCAAAACTCACAATCTTCCAGTCTATGATGATGCTACTGGTAACGCTATCAAAAATCCACATCAGGAAAAATCTCATTCACATGAGGGCGGTGCGATGAGAGATCAAGAATTCGATCCTGTATTGAAAGAAGCATTGCGTATGTTTATACAAACAAAACAAGCTAGTGGCAGCATGATCTCGAGGAGATATTCGGTCGGTTTCAATAGAGCGGGCAGAATCATGGATCAAATGGAACGTGCAGGTTTCATAGGTCCGCAGGAGGGCTCAAAACCTAGACAAGTTTTGATAACTATGGAAGAATACAAGGCGATCTTTGGAGACGACGAGTAGAGTATAATAATAGGATTGTCAATTTATAAAACACATTTAATGTTAGAAGATAAAAAATTGCCAATATGCTTGGCAATTTTTTTGAAACTAAAATTGATTAAACGAATACTATTATAAACAAAAATGTTATTTTAAGAAAGGTTGACAAAATATTTATAGTTTGATAAAATAATATAGGCTAAAAAATAAGCGAGTGTGGCGAAATCGGCAGACGCGCACGTTTAAGGGTGAGCGGCGTAAAAAAAGTTGCCACAATTGGCAAGTTTTTAGCCAAGCGAAGGGAGCAACTTGTTGCGGTCTGGCTCCGACAGGAGTGTGGACACACGCCCCAATAAGATTAATAAAATATTTTAGTGAATAAGCGAGTGTGGCGAAATCGGCAGACGCGCACGTTTAAGGGGCGTGTGGGCAACCGTATGGGTTCAAGTCCCATCACTCGCACCAAATAAATATAGATATAAAGTCCATTTTGAAGTGAACAAAAAAGTTTAACAACCTTAGGATTTCACTTCATTTTAATTTTACATGGGAAATATGAAAAATGAAATATCAAACATATTATGAAAAAATATAATTGAACATACCTTTTTTATTGACTTAGTAAATTCTTTATTGTAAAATAACATAACAATATAAATTAAATGGAGTAAAAAATGAGAAATATTAAAAATTCAAAAAGATATATAGATTATGAAGATTTAATAAAATTAGATGATGAACAAAAAATTCTTGTTAGTAGAATTATTATAAATAATAAATTTGCAAAAATGCAATTATTTGTAAATGCACAATTAAGTGAAAAGTTTGATTTGAGTGAGTTAAAAAAAAATAACCGATATTCATTCAAAACTATGCGATGCTGATGAAAACAAAAAACGCCCCGTTTGGGGTATAGAACTTACCGTAAAAGAAATCAAAGAAGTGTTTTCAAAAGAAGATGTAAGTAAATCTCGTACTGATTTTAGTTTACCATTTAATCATAAAGAAAATAAGCCTAAAAAGAAAAATCCAATGGATTTAAATACCGGCGAAGAATTATATGAATATTTAAAAGATAAAACTGATGAAGAAATTGAAGATTATTTTGTTTCTCGTGGTGCAGTTGTAGAAGATGATATCATGTTAAATAATGGGTTATCCACTCTTTATCGTATAGAAAAAGAATCAAAGGAGAGACAAGATAATGAAGATGACGTATCCTACTTTGATGGGGAATATGATGGTCTTGAAAGATAATATTTAAAGTCGTAGATATATTCTACGACTCAGACTGAAGACAAATAACTTTTCAAAAAAAGGTTATTTGTCTTTTTTTATGCAATTTTTAATGATTTTTGATATATTTTTAAAATATTATTAATAAATATACGAATTCTTGATAAAAGCCCTGTCTTCTTTCCTGTTTCCCATTTCCAATTTGCTAATTTTTTTAAATTCATGCATGAAAAAGTTAGTAAGACTTGCAAACTTACTTTCTTTCTTCCGCGTAATTGAGTGTATCTCATTCCATGTCTCTCTTTCGCTTCTGCAAATATTCGTTCTATTGTCTCACTTCTTTTATGATAATATTCTTTCCATGGCTCTGTAAATCTTATCTCATTTACTCTATCTATGTATTGTTGCCATAGATGTCTAAATATTGTTTTTTTAGTTTGTGATTTAGAAATACAATTATTGTAATTTGGGCAAACTAATGAATATTATGGAAAAACACGAAAAGAGATAGTGGAAGAAATAAATTCAAGAATGCGGGTAGCATATTCTTTAACACTAAGTCGAAATATATTACCAGCTGAAAATTATATTTTATATGTGAACGGCAAACCTGTTTGTATTGGTGGCCTTAGATTAAAACTTAACAATTATTGGAAAAGGCATAGTGGAAACATTTGGTATAAAACAAGACCATCAGAACGTGGGAAAGGTTATGCAACAAAGTTTGTAGAATTATTGTGTGAAAGAGCAAAAGAACTTGGGATGAGAGAAATATTTGCACAGTGTGATATTAAAAATAAGGGTTCAAATAAGGTTTTAATAAACAATAATTTCACGATATATGAAAATACTTTGTGTAAAGGTTGGGATGATACAAATTTTTATAAAAAGACTTTATTTTAACTTTACTCTCAATCGCACATATCCAACGCCAACTTGGACTTGTAATCGGTTCGGATACTTTATCACTTGTCGCACCACCACGGAGCGACACGATTTTTGCTCACCGCAATTTTGAAAAAATTGCATTAGTGAACTTATAATCGGTCGCTCCTCTTTCCACTTCGTACCCTTTGGCCACTTGCGGGTGCTAGTGGTGGTATGGTTTGGCTTCCTATGTATCTACCCGTTTTGATCGCTGGTTGTCTATTGGGTACATGGTGGGGGCTAGGCGTTGGAATATTGTCTCCTATCGTCAGTTTTTTGATCACGTCAGCGTGGGGTGCAAGCATGCCAGCATTGAGTCGTCTGCCTTTTATGATTGTAGAGTTGGCAGTATTCGCATTGGTTGCGGGCTTGTTCTCTAAAAAAATTATTGAAAATAAATGGGTAGCATTCCCTGCAGTGCTTTTTGCTCAACTGGCTGGACGTTCTGCGTTCTTGCTGTTGGCAGCTATTTTCCAAAATGTTTCTGGGCTGTCAGTTGGACTTGTTTGGAGCCAAATTCAATCAGGCTTCATTGGGATAATCGCTCAGGCGGTAATTGTTCCAATCGTCATCATAGGGCTTAGATATCTTTTGAATAAAGAGAAAAAATAATGAAAGACATAACAAAAGCGAAGACAATTTTAGAATCTGGGAACACTTGTGTTTTGGTAAAAGGCGAGATGAGCTTTACATCAAAACGAAATGGAATTGTCCCTATGGTAAAATTTTTAAATGATGAAATCGATCTTGAGGGCTTTTCTGTCGCTGACAAGATAGTTGGCAAGGCGGTGGCAATGCTGTTCGTGTTAGCTAAGGTAAAAGAAGTGTATGCGGAAGTGCTGAGTAAAACAGAAATTAGTGTTTTAGAGGCTAACGGCATATCATATTCGTACAAGATTTTGACCGACAACATCATCAACAGGCAGGGAACGGGACTTTGCCCAATGGAAGAGACTGTTCAAGATATTTTTGATTGCAAGCAGGCGTATGAAAAGATAAAGGTTAAACTAGCTTCACTCAATATCAGTTTTTAAATAACACAATTAATTACAATAAAAATAATTAGAGGGGCCTACATTTAGGTTGCTCTAGTTTTTTAGTTAAAGTTTGTTTTTTCTAGATTTTATATAATCGAGAATCTAAAAAAGCTAACTATCAAAATAGATATAAGCAATAGTGTCTCAATAAAAAACACTATTGACAAATCTATAATATCATTATAAAATGAGACTATGGAAAAAATGAAATTAACTCAATATATTATAAACGAATATCTTGTGCCGAGAGGGCACTATTTTGGCGATAAAATCATCTTTGTTAATTGTTCAAATGAATTTTTGGAATTGGCTAAAGATGTGGCTCAAAAAGAAAATAAAGTCAAGGCATGTTTTGTAAAAATTGATGAAAAGACAATAAATTTATTTACTGAAATTCAGGCTCTCTTTCATGTCGATATTCAAAAAACTGTTATGACAAGGACGTTGCTGTCGCTTCTGGTGTTAAGGGAAGTGATGAAAAAATTTCAGTTAAAGGAATTTGGGGGATATGATACAATCACTCTAGACGAAGTAAATGACGGAATAAAAAGTTTCCATAAAAAGAATATTGAAAAAATGAAAGTTTGCTATTTCAAGGCGCTTTTGCCGACTGACTTAGATTGTATAACGGACAAATTTGGCAAAGGTTCATTTGAATTGAATTTCGTTTTGCCGGACGGAAATGACAATTTGATTCTACAAAAAAATATCAATGATTATATTTATTCTCACAATCCATTTTGTGTCAAAGTTTTCACATCAAGAGATGGTCTGCCTGTGTACCTTGCGACAAACAATGAATCCATTGAACCAATACATGATTTTAGGATCTTCAACTATGACGACTATGAAAAAATAGAAAAGACAGAAGGTATATAAATAATTGTTTTGATTGTTTATATTTTTGCCACTGACATAGAAGAAAGAGATTTGAGTATATAATTAAAAAACTCTATCAATACGATAGGTTTTTTTATTTAAAGGGCCTTTTTATGCGTGATGTTTAGTGAAATTTATAAGGTAATTTATTTGATAGTTAGTTGTTAATGTTCAATTATTTAGTTTTACTCTTTTGTTTGTGCTTTACATATTGTATAAATCATACAACGATTATAGTTATGGTTTTAACTATGCTTTCATCTAGGCTATACTTTATTGTCAATGTTACCTCGCCTGTTTCTTTACATACTATTGTAATAAATGGAGCACTGACGCTCGTTATCTCAACTAAGGTATTATCATCTACTTCCACCGTTATTCCTTGGTAGACATACTCTTCTTCTCGATTCGTTACTTCGTACTGAAGTTTGTAACTCCTATCAGGGTCGTAGGATAAATTGACTATACCATTCTGCTCGTCCGCTATCTCTATTGCATATTCGGGTGGTTTCTCCCTTTCTTTTATTGTCAGTTCATATATGTATGAATATCTAATATAGTCGTATGTCAAATTTATAGCCAATTCTACTGTGCCGGCAGTTTTTGGAGTAAATGTAGCATTTTCGTATACCAACATTATCTCGTCTTTCGATTCGATCTCTAGTCTAGCGTTTGATGTACTTATTTCAAATAGTTTATCTAGTGTATAAGTCGTATCTAGTTCTAACTCTGTATTTAATTGAGTTATCCTGTCGTCAGTAGTGTCTACTATGTGAATTATGATTGTCTCGCTAAGTGTCTCGTCTTCACTCTTAGGGACAGAATACTTTAAATAATAATACCCACTACCTTTGCCCACTATCTTGTTGTTAGAAAAGATTATATTATCTATATCACTGCCTGAGCGGGCGGTGAGAGTGTAAGATAGATTTTCAGTAGCGTCTGCTGGTTGAACGGATATAAATCCATCCAGTAGATACAATTCACAATTTTTACTGATAGTGACTTCTCTAGGGCAGTTTAGAGTGAGAGTCGAGGCGTACTCCACATCTTCGTCTGGCTCACTGGGGTCAGTAGGTTCGCTGGGTGGTGGATCGGTGTCTTCATCATCGGGCGTGGAGGGGTCAATAGTCGAACTAGAGTCTGTGCTGGGCATTGAATTTATATTACTGCTTTCTTCATTCTGTGGATAAAAAATTAAAAATAGCATCAATACAACCATTATTGACACGCAGTAAAAAGAAAATACCCATTTTTTGTTCACAAAAAAATTTTATATAAATTTCCATATTTTTACAAATATTTTGTCGAATTTGATGGCGTGCACTAGCAATTTTCGTACAAAAACATAAAAATAATTAGCATTTTTGCTAATTATCCTTTTTTATATTGGTGATAATATTTAATTTATGTCTTTCTTTGTTGATATTTGAAATATAGCCTTTTACCCTACTGTGCAATTTGTATATGTGATGTGTCGCAACATTTGCTCTGTCGCTGTTCTCTTTGGTTATAGCCATAGCAGACAAGCCGTTATCCAGTTTAATTACTGCCCCTACTGGCAAAATTTTGACAACTTCGCCCTCGACTTCATCTCCAATATTTAGGTTATCAAAAAGTATATCCGTTGGGCTCTTTTGCAACTGTTTTAACCCAACACTTATTTTTGAATAATCTGTGTTGTGGTCCAAAATTTTAAACTCATACTCTGCGTTTTCATTTACTACTTGCTTCAAACTATCTAGGTGTGTATAACTGGCATCACTGATTGAAAGTTTTGCTCTGTCTCCGTTCTCTAACAATACAATAGCGTATTTGTCCTCCAGTCTTGTGATTATACCTTTCAAGACTTGCCCCACTTCTACAGGAACAATTTTATTACAATCTAACAATTTTGTACTGCAAACAATAGATTTTTTTAGATTGTTCAATTCAATGACGACTGCATTTATTTCCCTATTTAAAAGATTATCCTTGTTGACAAAGTCTTTTTCCGTACATTGAGAAAAAGGTAAAAATACCCTAAACCCCATAAAATCGCCAACCAGACCACTGCCATTTATCTCACTCACTTTGAAACTAAATTCGCTGCCAACTTTTAAGGTCTTTAATTTTTCTTTGTCCTCGAGTGCTTTGTTTACGCCCGAATGAGTAACCACTAGACAGCCCTTGTCGTCAATTTTGCCCGTTACCATAACCAATATAGCATCGCCTATCTTGAACGCTGGATCCAGTTCTTCTTTTGGAAACACACCCTCTTTTAGTCCGCCTATCGCTACGACAACTTCTTTTTGACCAATCATGACGATTGTGCCTGTGATTATATCTCCCCTGTTGTATTGAGTCATGCTGATGTCAAAATCTTTCATTTTCATTATTTTTGTTCTCCTTCTAGCAAATTGTTCATTTTATCAATAATTTCGTTGGCAAATTCAGTTACATAATTAGCATCTCTTTTCTTGCTTGGATCTGGATAAATCGGTTCGCCTATTAATAATTTCGTCCTTCTAAAAACCTTGATTTTCCTATCAAACATCATAGGTAATACCGGCGTATTTGTCCTTATTGAAAACATTGCAACGCCCTCTTTTGCACTGCCATCTTCAATCCTAACTGTAGAGCGTGTTCCCTGTGGGAATATACAAATGCGTTTTTTCTTGCTTATCAACCTAAAGATCTCTTTCACTGCACGAGTGTCTGCACGAGTCCTATCTACAGGTACTGCCCCCAAACTACGCATACAGGCAGAAGAAAATTTATTTTTAAACAACTCCTTTTTCGCCAAGAAAAAATGTTTTTTATTGAAGGTAATATCCATCATGACAGGGTCTAAATTAGTAGTATGATTACATGCAACAATAAAATTTTTGTGTTTTAATTGTTTTAAATGTTTCTTGCCCACTTTTTTGATAGGAAAAAGTATCAAGCATGGAATCATGATAATAGTAACTAAAATATAATAAAGCATAAATTATCCTTTTAAGTGATTGGCTGCGAGATAGGCTGTAGACCAAGCGATTTGTAAATTGTATCCGCCAGTGAGAGCGTCGATATCCAGCACTTCGCCAATAAAATATAAATTTTCTACCAACTTGCTTTCGCAAGATTTTGAATTGATTTCTCTTACATCCACTCCACCAGATGTAATAATACCTACGTCAATATTATCTAATGATTTTATAGAAAAGTCAAATTTTTTTAATAAATTTATTATTTTGTCCCTCTCAAACCTATTTATATCTGCCATTTTTTTGCTTTCTACCCCGCAACGCATATAAAAATAGTCGACTAATTTATTGGGTAAAAGTGTGTGAAGGTAATTTTTGAAATCTTTTTTCGCAAATTCTATACATTCTCTTGTGAGTTTAATTTCCAATTGTTCTATCGTCAGTCCTGGTTTTAGATCAATAAATATTTTTGCATTTTTATAATTCAATTTATTGATAAGGCTGGATAGACTTAAAACAATTGGTCCTGTCAGTGAATTGTATGTAAACATCATCTCGCCCTGAGAAGAGAATTTTTTACTACCAATATTTATATTCAATGACACATTTTTTAGGCTCAGTCCATTTAATTCCCTTATATCTTCATTCACAAGTATTGGACATAATGCACTTTTGCATTCTACGATTTTGTGTCCAAAATCTCTTGCTATCTTGTAGCCAAACCCAGTAGATCCAGTCCCTGGATACGAGAGTCCACCTGTAGCAACAATTACACTATCAGTTGTGTAGATATTATCATACTTATCATATATATTGAAATGTCCGTCTTGTTTAATGACTCGCACCACATCGGTATTTAATCTAACTTCTACTGCATATTTTTTCATACATCGCTCTAAGCACCTAATCACATCGCTAGATTTATCGCTAGACGGGAATACACGATTGCCACGCTCTGTTTTTATATCAAGTCCGTTATCTATAAAAAATTGCATCACATCTTGAGCGGAAAAAGCGTTTAGAGCCGAATACATAAACTTATTGTTGACAACTATGTTATTCAAATGGTTTTCTATGCTACTATTGTTCGTTAAGTTGCACCTACCCTTCCCTGTGATGAATAATTTCTTTCCCAACTTCTCGTTATGCTCCAAAACAAGTGTCTTGAGACCTCTTTGTGCCGAAAAAATGGAAGCCATCATACCTGATGCTCCGCCACCAATAATCACTACATCGTATTTTGCCATACTAATATGGTAACAAATTGTTTTAAATTTTCAAAATAAATTTAGCATTTTGCAAAAATATGTACGATCTAATTGCTGCTATGTTTTTCATAATTATAATAGAAATTAATTTTAGCAAATATTTTTGTTAGAATATAAGAGTTAAATAAATTTAGTTATTATTGACAAAATCGTCTATGTGTGATAAACTTTTTATTTTAAAAAGAGGTACCATGCTTAACAAATTAAATAATAGACTAAATCTAGTCATTGAAGGTAACACATTGACAGATGTTAAGAATAAATCTATCCAAGTTGTCAGTTTACCAAATACTATTAATACAATAAGTACAAAGGCTTTTTCGCTATGCGAATCTTTGACTGAGGTTTTCATACCAGAATCGGTTAGAGAAATTGATCGCTCTGCCTTTAGATTTTGTTTTTCTCTATCAAGTGTAGTTATCCCAGATTCAGTTACAGAAATGGGAGACAGCATTTTTTATGGCTGTCGTTCTCTATCAAATATAAAATTGCCAAATTATATAACAGAAATTCCAAATTACACTTTTTATAACTGCTCGTCTTTGATGGATGTAACGATCCCAAATTCTGTAGAGACTATTGGCGATTATGCTTTTGAAAATTGTAGTACTTTGTACAGTGTTGATTTCCATAGTTCGCTAAGGAAAATAGGTACTAAAGCATTCGCCAACTGCTATTCTTTAAAAGACATCACTCTACCAAATTCTCTTGAGACTATAGGTAATGAAGCGTTTTTAAACTGCTCCTCTTTAGAGACGGTTATCATACCTAAATCGGTTACGTCCATAGGCTTCAATGCATTTAGAGGTTGTCAGTCTTTAAAGACCATTATTATACCTAATTCGGTCAAAAAAATTGGCTTCGGAGCGTTCGCTGATTGCCCTTCCCTAACACAGATTATTTTACCTGATTCGCTTACGCAAATAGAAGAAAACACTTTTGCCAACTGTCGTTCTTTGGAGTCTGTTTATATACCATCATCAATCGAAGATATCTCCAGTAGAGCGTTTAGAGATTGCATAGCTTTGAAAGCAATTATTATCCCTGAATCTATATCTATCATCAATAGAGGCACTTTTGCCGGCTGTAAGTCTTTGACTGAAGTCAAACTACCTGAAGGCTTAAAATTCATTGATGCGGAAGCTTTCTCTGGATGTTCTAATCTTGCCAATATCAATATGCCAGATTCTGTTCAAAGCATTGGCATGATGGCATTCTATGGCTGTCGTGGTCTAAAACATGTAACAATTCCTAATTCAGTTACAGAAATCAGCAACCGACTATTTGGCTATTGTAGAGCCCTACAATCTGTTACCCTGCCAGACTCAATTACAAGGATTGGTCCTGGAGCCTTTATGGCCTGTTCTGCTCTAAAAAAGATTGTTCTCCCCGCATCTGTTACAGAGATACAAGCCAGTGCTTTCACTGGGTGTGGTTCTTTGACTAGTATTGAAATTCTATCCCCTAATATTAAAATAGGCGAAGGTGCATTCGCAGGATGTAGATCGTTGACTAGCATAAACAACATAAGAATTGAACACTCTAGCGATTCAATTTACTCACTGACCAGATTTCCAAAAGAATGTCTAGCACATGCTAGAATCAAAAAAGTTGGCAATGATTTTAATCTAGATATCTCTAGAAACGAATTCGAAACTCCAGATGAGACTAAAAAGACCATTAAAAACCCTTATCTTCTCAACTATTACATGAGATTTTATGACGATAAGAAAAAATGGGACTTTTTATCTAAAATTGACACCAACTTTGCAAAATATTTGTATTCTAAGGACATTTCTTTCTTTGATGATAATATACAAATTGATTATAACAAAATTTTTGATTACAATATAAAAAGTATAAACAATTTACTAAAATCAATCAATGATAGAGCCGCATCTGTCCATGAAAATATTACAAATGTAAACTTAGAAAATTTCTTCAAATTTTGTGAAAATTTGGGAGTGTTGAACAATACCTGCACCACTGTAAAAACCGTCTCCAAATCGGGTAATAAAAAAATTCAAGAGATCGACTACGCTCAAAAAACTAGAGAGTTTTTGAAGGACAAAATATTAAGTGGAGTTTTGCCTTTAGCTAGATTCAATGCGATGTTCGAAAATATGGAATTAAAGGGATTCAAACAAGGATTCACAGACTTTTTCCTAAATAAAAATAATTTCGACGAACTGATGATACATGAAAGACTCTATCCTGGTTTCATCGCTAAATGCTATAACGAATTTGAAGCCGTGCAAGCCGCCCACACTTCTCAGCGTGGAAGCCAAAGAAAACTAGCCCCTACGGTCGAATTTTTCTATAAATATTTCTTAGTAAATAAATTTAATGGCATCACAGAAGAGACAAAAGCAATAGCCGCAACCATTTCCCCTTACTTCTCTTCTCAAGCTGATTTTGACAACGCCGTCAACATAGACAACGAAAGAAAGATGAAAAAAATCGCAGACCATATAATAGGCGAAGAGATAAAGGAAGAGACAGTATTTGAAAAAGTGGATAGTTTGATCCAACAAACCAAAGAAGTCGCAGTCGACACCACCGCTACCCTAGTAGATCTAGCCAGTAGAAAATTTACGTACGAATTTTTGAGTAAAAGTGATCCAGCGAATTTCGTATTGGGGAAATTGTGTAATTGCTGTGCTCACCTCGAGGGTGTTGGAAACGGTATCATGTGTGCCAGCATCGTTCACCCTGATGTGCAAAACATTGTCATTAGAGACAAACATGACGTTATTGTAGCGAAATCTACATTGTATGTGAACCGAGAAGAAGGTTACGGCGTTTGCAACAATATAGAGGTAAATACTGATATAAGTGAAGAAGATAAAAAGTTGATATATCAAAAATTTAAAAAAGCGATTGAAACCTTTGCAAACAAATACAATAAAAAATATCCTAATAAGCCAATAAGAATAATAACTGTGGGTATGCACTTAAATGATTTAGAAAATGAAATTACACAGCATGATAAACGCTCTCAAGTATTAAAAGCGATAGATTATGGCGACTATGCATTCGTAGGCTCAGGATATAGTGGCGACAGCGATAAGGAACAATACACTTTATGGCAAAGCGAGGATGATACAAACAACAATAACGTATAGCCTGACATCTACTTTGACAAATTCATTATGAAATAATATAATCGCATAAACTATTAAATGGAGAAAATATGTTTGAGAGATTAAAAAATAGACTCAATTTTGTCATTCATGGGTCTACGCTACGAGAAATCCGTAATAGAGAGATAGAAAGCGTCGAGATCCCAAAATCTGTAAAAATAATCGGTCATTCTGCTTTCATGGGTTGTGAATATTTAACCAGTGTAGAGATTCCTGACACGGTTACCGAAATTGCTGGCTCCGCTTTCATGAATTGCAAGTCTTTAAGAAACATTGCGATCCCTGAATCTGTAACTAAAATTGACGAATACGCTTTTGCAGCCTCTGGTCTAAGATATATTGATCTACCACGTTCTATTACCGAGATCCATGATGGAATTTTCTATAACTGTTATAATCTATCCAGCGTTACTATACCAGACGCTATCACTCGTATTGGATCAAAGGCTTTTAGTGGTTGCGAATCTTTGACAGATGTTGTTGTACCTACTTCGGTTACCGAGATTGGAGACACTACTTTTAGCGGTTGTAGATCACTAAAGAGTATTGTGATACCTAACTCGGTGAGTATTATTAAATATAATACTTTTTATGGTTGTGCGAATTTAAGAGACATCGCAATCCCTGACTCAGTTACTGAGATTGAATATAGTGCTTTTTCTGCCTGCAAATCTTTGACAGATGTTGTGATCCCTGATTCTGTCAAAAAAATTGGGGACTATGCTTTTAGTGAGTGCGAATCTTTGAAAAGTATTGTACTACCTAACTCAATTGACAAAATTGATACAGGCACGTTTTATAATTGTCAGTCTCTAACAAGCATTGTTATACCCTCTTCAGTTACAAAAATCAGGTATAAAGCCTTCAATAATTGCTCATCGTTGACAAGCATTGTGATACCCGATTCGGTTACAGAGATTGAAGACCAAGCGTTTGCTGGCTGTACATCGCTCGAAAATCTCGTCATTCCTGAGACTGTAAAGCGTATTGGAGACAAGGCTTTGGATGAATGTTACGCTTTGGATATTACCTTTAATATCGTTAATGATTGTTATTATAATTCTTCTTTGCCAATACTCGGCGAGCCATTCACTGCTGTGCTCACAAAAACTGACGACAAATTTACCCTTAGGTTTACGAAAGATAAAGTAACAAATTTAGATAAAAATCAAAAAATTATCACCAACCCTTATCTCATTAATTATTATATGCATTTCTTCGATGACAAAAAGACCTTTGACATGTTGAATACGGTCGATAAAGATTATGCAAGATATTTGTACACGAAAGATTTTGAAATGCATTGTGATGGTTTACCTGTAGATTACAATGGTATACTTTTCAAAAATATAAAAAGTATCAATAATTTTGTAAAAGCAATAAAATCTACTGACCCGGGTGCATTTGATACTACTCGTTTAGACAATAAATTTGCCCTATTCAAACTTTGCGAAAACCTTGGCGTACTAAACGACTTTACCTCCACAGTCGTCTCGACCTCAAAATCAGGAAAAACAAAGACTCAGCAAATCGACTATGCCCAGAAAGCAAGAGAATTTTTAAAGGACAGAATAGCGGATGGTTCACTACCACTTAGATACTTTAATAGGACCTTTGATAGTATGAAACCTTATGGATTCAAACAAGAGTTTGCAGACTTTTTCCTAAACAAAAACAATTTTGAAGAACTAATGGAAGAAGAGCGTCATGAAGATGGATTTATCGCTAGATGTTACAACGAGTTTGAATTAGTTCAATCTACTCACACTTCTCAGCGAGGAAGCCAACGACAACTTGCCCCTACTGTAGAATATTTCAAACAATATTTTACAAAAAACAAGTTTTCTGGCGTAACTCCTGAAACGCTTAAAATTGCTACAACCGTATCTCAATATTTCACTAAACAAAAAGATTTCGATAAGGCTGTTGAAATTGATGAAGAACGAAAGAAAAAAAGAATACCAGACAACATCTTGGGCGATGAAATCATCCAGGAAGAGACCGTATTTGAAAAAGTAGATAGTTTATTGAAAGAAACAAAAAACATCGCTATAGATGCTACCTCTACCCTAGTAGATCTAGCCAGTAGAAAATTTACGTACGAATTTTTAAGGAAAAGTGATCCAACAAATTTCGTGTTAGGAAAATTGTGTAGTTGCTGTTCTCACCTAGAAGGAGCAGGCAACGGAATCATGCATGCAAGTATTGTTCACCCTAATGTGCAAAATATTGTCATACGAGACAAATCGGGAAATATCGTTGCGAAATCTACCCTGTATGTCAATCGAAAAGAGGGCTATGGAGTATGCAACAATGTTGAGGTCAATATCCATGTCGAAGATGAAGACAAACAATTAATTTATCAAAAATATAAGAAAGCGATTGAGACCTTTGCAAATAGATACAATAAAAAATATCCAAACAAACCATTAAAAATAATCACTGTAGGCATGCATCTAAATGATTTGAGAAATCAAATAGAGAGTGAAGATACAAAATCTAAAAAATTATACCATGCCCTAGATTATGGAAAATACGGTTACGATGATTCACATTACAGCGGAGATAGTGGCGAATTGCAATATGTTGTGTGGCAAAACACTGATTTGAGTGACGGGCAAACTTTATAGGGAAAACAAAAATAAAAAAATGATTTCTAACTAGACATAACGACATCTTGGACGAGCAAATCAAAATAAATAAAAACAAGCATCTAGACTTATAGGCTTTTTAACTTAACAAATTAGACTGAAAAAGATAGTATATCCGCTATCTTTTTTGTTTGCTCTTTCGCTATAAATTGTCCATTCTATTCTCTTTTTCCTTTAGTTATGTTACAAAATAAATTGACTTGCAATTTACCCTTAAGATTGACAATTTGCCTCATATGTGATAGTATATTTCTATAAGGAGAATTATGGCTGACAACGATAATTTAATAATCATAGGAAATAATCTAGTAGGAGTTCGCAATATTAATGTGTCCAAGATAAAAATTCCTGATTATGTTACCAATATTGATGATCATGCGTTTTATGGATGCTATTATCTAGCGGAGGTTGTCATCCCAAAGTCTGTCACTAGGATTGGGAATCGTGCTTTTTTAGATTGCTCGTCTTTAAGAGAACTAGTTATCCCCGATTCAGTTACCCAAATTGACGAATATGCTTTTTGTAGATGTGCCTCTCTAAGCAGTGTTGTTTTACCCAATTCAATTACTAGGATCGACGAGGGTCTTTTTAAAGAATGTAGTTTACTTACTCATGTCGTTATACCTAATTCGGTAGTTAGTATTGAACCTTATGCCTTTGAAGAATGTCTAAATTTAACAAATATAACTATTCCAAATTCGGTTAAAGAGATCGCTACCTCTGCTTTTCGTGGTTGCTCTTCTCTAGTCAATATCAATATCCCAAATTCAGTTACCACCATTGGCGAAAGAGCTTTTAGCGGGTGCAGGGCTTTGACTAGTATTGAGATCCCTCAATCAGTTACAGAACTTGGGGAAGAAGTTTTTGCTAGCTGTGTATCTCTAACAGACGTTTCTTTACCCAACTCAATCAAAACAATCAACCAGTTCACTTTCGCTGGATGTACTTCGCTATATAGAATTGTCATTCCTAGTTCGGTTACAAATATTGAGAAAGGGGGGTTTTCTCGCTGCTGGTCGTTAGAGGATATTGTCATTCCAAACTCAGTTACTAATATAGGTGAAAGTGCTTTTCAACACTGTGCAACACTAGCTAGCATTGCCCTGCCCAATTCCATAACTAAGATTGAAACTAATCTCTTTGAGCATTGCATATCGCTACGTAATGTCGTTATTCCTGATTCCGTTACCAGCATTGGAAGTGGGGCTTTCGGCGGTTGTTCGGCATTAACCAATATCGACATTCCAAACTCGGTTACGAAAATTTATACTTTTGCGTTTGAAGAATGCACGGCTTTAACCAGCATTGTCATTCCAGATTCTGTTACTGAAATTTACAATTTTGTTTTCCGTAATTGTTCGTCTCTAAATAATGTGGTTTTGCCAAATACGCTTAAAGCCATTGGCTATGGTGCATTTACTAAGTGCACTGCCCTAACATCAATCGTCATACCTAATTCAGTTACAAGCATTGAAATGGAGACGTTTTACGGCTGTTCGTCACTAACTCATGTGACCATCCCTAATTCTATTACTGAGATTAGTGCTTCAACATTCGCTCAATGCACTGCTCTAAAAAACATCATTATTCCAGACTCGGTAGCCATCATTGATGCCAATGCTTTTTCAAACTGCACATCTTTGACTAATATTACCATTCCGTCGTCAGTTAATGAAATTGGTTTATATGCATTTGGTGGTTGTTCGTCGCTAACAGACGTCGTCATCTCTAGTTCAAATACCCATATTTCTTCAAATGCGTTCATAGGTTGTTCATCTCTAAATAATATCAAAATTCATATAGACAACAACAATTATTCAATGGTCAAAAATTTAGTTGGAGTGTTATCTTTTGATCACGCTAGGCTAACCAAGACCAAAGATGGATTTGACCTTGAGTTGTCAAAAGATGAACTAACTGCTACGAATAAAGACCAAAGATGTATCGACAATCCATTTTTGCTGAACTATTATATAAAGTTTTTTAATGATGAGAGAAAACTCTCCGCTCTAGATAGAATTGACTCTGGGTTCTCAAAATACTTTTTTGATAGAGAAATATCAATGAGGTCAGCCGATGAAGAGATTGACCCCAATGCTTTTTCAAAATACAATTTGAAGAGCATAAACAATCTATTGAAAGCAATCAAAGGTAATAGCGACCATATATTCAACACAGCACAGGACGAATACGATTTCTTCAAACTTTGCGAGAATTTAGGGGTATTGAACGTCTCTCCTACCACAATTAAGACGATTTCAAAATCTGGCAATGAAATAACCCAAACCATTGACTACTCACAGAAAGCAAGGGAATTTTTAAAGGACAGAATTTTAGAGGGAACGCTGTCCATTGAACAAATACATGCCATGTTTGACAGCATGAAGATAGACGGGTTCAAGCAAGGTTTTGCGGACTTTTTCTTGAATAAAAACAATTTCAATGAATTAATGGCTGAGGAACGAAATCAGTCAGGCTTTATTGCCAGATGTTACAATGAGTTTGAAATGGTACAGTTTGCTCACACTTCTCAGCGTGGAAACCAAAGACAACTCGCCCCCACTGTAGAATTTTTCAAAGACTACTTCATATCTAGCAAATTCCAAGGCGTAACTCAAGAGACAAGGAAAATCGCTGAAGCTATTTCTCCATATTTTTCTCAGCAAAAAGATTTTGGAAACGCTGTCAAAATTGATCAAGAAAGACAAGAAAACGACACTCCTGACAACATATTGGGAGATGAAGTGATTCGTGAAGAGGGCGTGTTTGAAAAAGTAGATAGTTTGTTAAAATCAACCAAAGACATCTCTATTGACACCACCGCTACCCTAGTCGATTTAGCGAATAGAAAATTTACGTTTGAGTTATTGAATAAAAGTGATCCAATTAATTTCGTACTGGGGAAATTGTGTTCTTGTTGTGCTCACCTCGAGGGTGCAGGCAACGGAATCATGCGTGCCAGCATTGTCCACCCTGACGTACAAAACATTGTTATACGAGACAAAACTGGAAAAATTGTTGCAAAATCTACGCTCTACGTCAACCGAGAAGAGGGATATGCTGTATGTAACAATGTAGAAGTCAACAGCAATGTAGACGATGAGGACTATAAATTAATTTATCTAAAATTTAAAAAAGCGGTCAAAACTTTTGCTGAAAAATATAACGCAAAATATCCGGACAAACCATTGAAGATAATCACTGTAGGTATGCATCTAAACGATTTGAGCGATGAAATCAAAGAAAGCGATGACCAATCGACAATATTATATCAAGCACTTGATTATGGAAAGTATGCTTACGATGGCTCAAGTTACAGCGGAGACAGTAGCCAATCTCAATATATCGTATGGGAAACTGACAAAACTGATGGACAGACTATATAAAGATAAATAAATTCAATATTTTATATAAATTATGATATTAAAATCAATTTTAAAATCTCTTCGGCTTTCTACTAAGCAATAAATATAAAATAACTATACTAAATTCTTATAATCACGGAGGGATCATGAATGATTTAGTTTATTTAGCAATAGTTTATAAATTTGACAGAATTGTACATCTATGTTAAAATTGATTTAGCTAAAGGAGAAAATATGGCTGATTACGATGATAATCTAATCATTGAGGGCACTACCCTAGTTGGTATTAATATTCACAAACCAAAACTGAATGTCGTTATCCCTGATTTTGTTACGTCCATAGCCAATCAAGCCTTTACTGGTTGTAATATGGTGAATAACATTACTATTCCTAACTCAGTTACAAGTATTGGGGATATGGCTTTTAGGGGTTGCACCTCTCTTACCAACATAGTTATTCCAGATTCAGTTACCAGCATTGGTTGGGGGGCTTTCAGCGACTGCATCTCGCTAAGAGACATTACCCTTCCTAATTCAATTACCAGCGTTAAAAATTTCACTTTCCATATGTGTGGTGCTTTAAAAAACATTGTTATACCCTCCTCAGTTACAGAAATTGGTGCTAATGCTTTTGATGGCTGTACCTCGCTCACTAGTATCGTCATTCCAGATTCTGTTACTAGCCTTGGTCATTCTGCATTTTATAATTGCTCGTCTCTTAGAGAAATCATTATTCCTAACTCTATTACTGCCATTAGTAATCTAACTTTTTGGGGTTGCAATTCTCTCAACAAGGTCGTAATTCCAAACTCTGTTACTACAATTGGAGAGAGCGCATTCTTTGATTGTACTTCACTGACTGAGATTGTTATCCCTAGTTCTGTTACAAATATTGCTGATGAAGTATTCCGTTCTTGCGATAACTTAAAAAAAGTTAGATACTATTTACCCAATGGCATTTATCATAACATTGCAGAAGCATTCAATGTCGGCGGGAATCGATTTTCTCCTGAGATTTCCTATGCTATTCTCACCAAAACCGCAGACGGGTTTATCCTTGATATGTCAGCAGATGAACTTGAAGTTACAAATAGGAATCAAAGGAAAGTCAATAATGTTTCTTTAATCAATTATTATATCAAGTTTTTTGATGATGAGAAGAAACTAGATGCTTTAGATAAAATTGACCCAGAATTTGCTGATCTTATAGATATCAATAATTTAGAAAAAATAAGGAATTGTCATATGCAATATGATGATATTGATTATGATGCAGTTTTCAATTATAACATAAAAAGTTGGAACAATTTGTCAAAAGTTAGCAATCTTGAATGTCAATTCATGTTTAATGTTAGTGATTTCTTCAAACTTTGCAACAATCTTGGAGTGTTAAATTCTAGTCCAACCGTAGTTAAATCAATCTCAAAATCTGGCAATGAAAAAACTCAACAAATAGACTACTCTCAAAAGGCAAGAGAATTTTTAAAAGATAGATTTTTAGACGGATCTTTATCAATTGACAAAATGCATTCCATGTTTGACAGTATGCTTCCGCTTGGATTCAAGCAAGAGTTCGCCGACTTCTTCCTAAACAAGAAAATTTTTGAAGAATTGATGGTACAGGAAAGAGCCGAATCTGGCTTTATCGCTAGGTGCTACAATGAATTTGAAAAGGTTCAGGCTGCACACACAAGCCAGCGTGGAAGCCAAAGACAACTCGCCCCTACTGTCGAATTCTTCAAACAATACTTTTTAGAAAACAAATTTGAAGGAGTGACAAGCGAAACAGAGGCAATCGCTAAAACCATATCTCCGTATTATTCTAAGCAAGAAGATTTTGACAAAGCCGTACAAATTGATCAAGAAAGACGAGAAAAAAACATTCCTGACAACATCTTAGGCGAGGAAACCATACAAGAACAGACTGTGTTTGAAAAGGTAGATAGTTTATTGAAAGAGACAAAAGAAGTCTCAATAGACACCACCTCTACCCTAGTAGATCTGGCGAATAGAAGATTCACTTACGAATTTTTGAGTAAAAGTGATCCTATTAATTTTGTACTTGGGAAATTGTGCAGTTGTTGTGCCCACCTAGAGGGTGCAGGTAACGGAATCATGCGTGCCAGCATTGTTCACCCTGACGTGCAAAACATTGTCATTCGAGACAAAAATGGAGTAATAGTTGCGAAATCTACTCTATACGTCAACCGAGCAGAAGGTTACGGCGTGTGTAACAATGTCGAGGTGAATAATAATGTCAGTGATGAAGACGCAGAACTGATATACAAAAAATTCAAGAAAGCAGTTGAGACATTCGCAGAAAAATATAACGTCAAATATCCAGACAAACCATTGAAGATAATAACTGTAGGCATGAACCTAAACGACTTATCTTCACAAATCACTAAAAACGATAGACAATCTAATGAATTATATCAAGCATTGAATTATGGTACCTATGCTTATAGCGGTTCGGGATACAACGGAGATAGCAAAAATTCGCAATATGTCGTATGGGAAAACACAGATTTGACAGATGGTCAAACTTTATAAGGGGGATAAAATGGAAAAAGTAGACAATTTTTTAACTAGATATAACGAGATCTTAGACGAGCAGATCAAAATAAACAAGATGATCAACAAAGCCGAGCAGACAATTGAAAAATTAAAAGTGCAATACAAGTCTGCTGACATGAAAGAAAAAG
>DVMB01000045.1 GCA_018715225.1 Candidatus Onthoplasma faecigallinarum
AAACAAATATTTGCAATTAATAGACGAACTGACAAAGAGCGAAGGCGAAAAGGAAGAAAATCAACGAGCAATAATTGATAATTTGTCCAAACTTACTGATTTGAAGGCTAACCTCTCTGGATATATTGCAAAACGTGATACAATGCAAGAAAACATCAAACAGGACAAAGAAAAACTTGAGGCATTGCTAAGCGAAAAAAGGTCATTGTTAGATGAATATAACCAATTAAAAAATGAAGTAGATAATCTATCAAAAACAAAAACAAGTAAAGAAGATAATATTGAAAAAATCAACACAAAAATAAGGACTGTTACTGAAGCAATAGATGAATTTAACAACAAAATCTACGCCTTGAGGACGAGTATTTCGAACGATACCAATAGAAAAAATATATTGACTAATTTGCAGGCAGATTTCGAAGGATATCAATTTGCAGTCAAAAGATTGTTACAAGAGAGCAAAAAGAACGCCACTCTCAACAATGCAATAAAAGGAGTAGTTGGCAACATCATTTCTGTCGACAGCAAGTACCAGACGGCAATTGAAATCGCACTAGGTGGCAGTATTCAAAACATCGTTACAAAAGATGAAAATGACGCCAAAATATTGATTAATTATCTAAAAGAATCAAGATTGGGCAGAGCAACATTCTTGCCTATATCTGCTGTCAAACCTAGAAGTCTATCTAGTAGCGATAGGCAATTCTTATCCTCAAACGGCTGTCTAGGTGTGGCAAGCGAATTGGTAAAGACGGACAATATCTATAAATCAGTCATAGATAGCCTACTAGGTGCGACTGTCGTGTGTGATACGCTAGACAATGCAGTAAATCTTGCTAAGCGAAGCGGATATTCATTCAGGATTGTAACTCTAGAGGGCGATATATTGTCTCCACAAGGTAGTATGTCGGGTGGAAGCAAAAAGAGCAATGATAGTTCACTTTTAGGTAAAGAAAATGAAATCAAAAACCTTACTAAAAATATTGAAGAAAAAACAAAAGAACTAGAAAATATCAATTCGCAATTTGCGTCATACAACAATGCTCTAACAAAATTAAAGGACCTTTTATCTAGCGAAACAAATGGCTTACAATCATTAAATAACGAGTATTATTCAAAAAATACTAGATTGGAGAGCATGAAACAGAATTTAGATTCGTTGGAAGAAGATATGTTTTCGTTGAATAGCCAACTGAAAATCGCCGAAAATATTGTTCAAGATTTAAACACAAAAATTAATTCTATCGACCAAGCGGAACTAGATTATACATCTACTCAGGCAAAGGTGGGCGAGTTTAATGAAAACAACAAAAACGCCTATGAAGAATTGAAACAAAAGAGAGATGAGTATCAAGAGATAGTAACACAATCAAAGATCAAGATAGCGTCTACAGAAGAGAAGATAAGGTCGCTAAATAAAGATATCGAAACTTATACGCAAGAAATTGCGAACGTCAAAAAATCAATAGAAAATGTTCAAAATGAATTATCTAGCCAGACTAGAGTCTATGATGAAGCAATGTCGCTAAACAAATCAAAACAAGAAGATACTGAGACTGAGAACATTAAAAATGAAATAGATGAATTAAATTCTAAATTGGCACAATTTGATGAATTCAAGCAGACATTGATGAAAGAATTAAAAGATTTGGACGACAAAAAGACAGTAATCAGCAACGATATTGCTAGATTGAATAATAAAATTTATCAGGAAGAGACCAAACTGCAAAAGGTAGACATAGATATAGAAAACATGCAAGAACGTATCTATGAAGAATACGAAATGACATATAACGATTGTCTACCATTCAAATCTCAAGATGAGAATTTTGATATAAAAGAAACGTTGATAAAGATAAACAAGATCAAAAATCAAATCACTGCCTTAGGATACGTGAACATCAACGCAATAGAAGAATACAAGAGCGAGGGTGCTAGATACGAAGAGATGAATTCTCAGGTAGAGGATCTAAAGAAGGCAGAAGAAGACGCAATCAAGATCATCAAAGACTTATCTAGTGAGATGCTTGAGAAATTCAATACCGAGTTTGTCAAGATTCAAGAAAATTTCACGAAGGTATTCAAAGAACTCTTTGGTGGTGGCAACGCAAGATTGGAGTTGTTGCCGAGCGAAGATCCGCTGGCTGCGGGGGTAGAGATTATTGCTCAACCACCAGGAAAAGTCTTGCAACAAATATCCTTGCTGAGTGGTGGAGAAAAGACCATGACCGCCATAGCGATATTGTTCGCAATATTAAAATTGAAACCAATGCCATTCTGTTTCTTGGACGAAATAGAGGCGGCTCTTGATGATGCGAACATCGAAAGATACGCAAGATACCTCAAGAGATTTAGCGACGAGACACAATTTATCGTCATCACGCACAGAAAACCTACTATGGAATTAGCGGACTCATTGTACGGCGTAACGATGGAAGAAAAGGGTGTCAGCAAGATAGTCTCAGTGAAATTGAGCGATGCAGTCAAGGCTGTAGATGCAAAATAATAATATGCATATATGGTGTATTTAATTATTAAAATACACTATATATTTCATTTTAATAGGAGTAGTTATGGGAATATTTAAGAAATTTTTTGACAAATTGAAATACACATTCAAGCGTACAGAACTCGACGCTGACTTTTATGATGAATTAGAAAGTATATTAATTTCTAGCGATATGGGGGTGGAAACCGCCATGGACATCATGGACGAATTGCGTGATATATGCAAAAGGAAATTAATAAAAGATGTCGAGCACGCCCAAATAGAATTGAAGCAGTTATTGATTGAAAAATTGAATGTGAGACCAGTAGAATTTGAATATCCTATGATTATCATAGTCGTTGGAGTGAATGGGGTCGGGAAAACGACATCTATTGCCAAAATCACAAAATATTTTTTGAAAAAAAAGAAAAACGTCATATTGGCTGCGGGCGACACATTCCGTGCTGCTGCTACAGAGCAACTATCTAATTGGGCGGATAAATTGAAAGTAAAGATAATTAAACAGGGCGAGGGGGCAGATTCCGCTGCCGTAGTATTTGATGCGATAAGCAGTATGAAAGCAAAGAACAATGATGTTTTGATTGTAGACACTGCGGGAAGATTGCACACCAAGACGAATCTCATGAAAGAGTTAGAAAAAATCAACAATATCATCACTAGAGAATATCCAGAGGCTAAAAAGATGAATTTGATAGTTTTGGACGCATCTATTGGACAAAATTCAATAGCACAAGTCAAGGCATTTAAAGACAGCGTCAACATTGACGGAATTATCCTTACGAAATTGGACGGCACTTCAAAAGGTGGAGTTGTCTATCCTATAATCAACGAACTCCATGTACCGATAATCTTTACAGGTTTTGGGGAGGGAGTCGACGATCTAGCTGTGTTTGATGCAGAAAATTTTGTCAATAAAATATTAATGTAATGGAATTAATATAAATATTGAGTAATTAAAATATTAATGCAAAAAAATTAATTAAAATGCAAACAAATAGGCAAAATCAAATTTAAAAGGGTAAAGTATGGACATAAAAAGGCGTGTTGAAATTGCTGTTTTGGTCAAATATTATGGTGGCATCTTGACGGAAAAACAGCGTGAAATTATAAGTATGTATGTAGACAACAATTTGTCGTTTAAAGAAGTTAGTGAAGAATTGCAGATCACGAGGCAGGCAGTGAAAGATTCTTTGGACAACGCAATTGAGACTCTAGAAAACACCGAAAATAAATTGCATTTTATTGCTCGAGATGATAAAATAAAAAAACTATTAGAAAACAAACTTTCTAATCAAATTGATATGAGTACAAGATTGGAGATCTTGTCTATACTGGAGGGTAATTAATGGCACTATTTTCAAGTTTGAGCGAAAGATTAAATCATATATTTAGCAAGATGACAAAGCATGGCAAATTGACTGCATTGGAAATAAAAGAAGCCATGCGTGAAATTAGAGTGGCTCTATTAGAAGCGGACGTCAATTTTACTGTGGCAAAGAATTTTATTGCAAAGGTCAGTGAATTGGCAGTAGGCGAAGACATTTTGAAAAGTTTGACCCCGACTCAGCAAGTTATAAAAATCGTGCGTGACAATTTGATTGAACTGATGGGCGGAGAGAATCAAAAACTCAATGTCTCGCCAAAACCGCCTACAATCATCATGATGTGTGGTTTGCAGGGTAGTGGTAAAACGACTCTGTGCGGAAAGTTGGCTTTGAAACTAAAGAAAGAGGGTAAAAAACCGCTCTTGGTAGCGTGTGATATTTATCGTCCGGCAGCGATTGACCAACTGAAAGTCCTAGGAAAATCAATTCAAATAGATGTCTTTGAACGTGGGACACAAAACCCAGTCAAGACCTGCAAAGAAGCCATAGCATATGCAGAGAAATTTGCACTTGACACAGTCATCATTGATACTGCTGGGCGTTTGCAGATAGACGAAAAATTGATGGATGAATTGAAGGAAATCAAAAAAGCAATCAACCCAACCGAAATCCTGCTCGTAATTGACGCTATGATAGGACAAGAAGCAGTGGCTGTCTCAAAGGCATTCAATGACGCATTGGATGTTACAGGCGTTGTGCTGACAAAGATTGACGGAGACACACGTGGTGGGGCTGCTCTTTCCATTCGCTCTGTAATAGGAAAACCAATCAAATTCGTAGGCGTAGGTGAGAAATTGACCGACCTAGAACCTTTCTATCCAGATAGAATGGCGTCCAGAATTTTGGGTATGGGCGACGTGCTGACCTTGATAGACAAAGCACAAGAAGCGGTCGACGAGCAGACAGCAAAAGAACTGGAAAGGAAATTCAAAGAAAATAGTTTTGATCTAAATGACTATATAGAACAAGTAAATTCGCTGAAAAAGATGGGCGGACTAAAGTCAGTGCTTTCAATGATGCCAGGACTTGGCGGAAAATTGAAACAGATAGAAGATCAAATCGACGAAAAAGCACTAGAACGAAACAAAGCCATTATCCAATCTATGACCCCAAAAGAGAGGGGAAACCCTGACATCATCAATGGAAGTAGACGTCAAAGGATAGCAAAAGGGGCAGGCGTACAGGTAAGCGACGTCAATCAACTCATCAAACAATTTAACCAATCCAAAGAAATGATGCGTATGATGAAGAATCCAAAAGCTTATGGCGGTAAAATGGCAATGATAAGAAAATTAATGGGCAATTAATAAGCTTTTGGGTTGTGAAGAATACAGCTCGTCCAAAAATCTCATTTTTGGACTTGAACAGATGAAAAACCCTAAAGCATACGGTGGAAAATTTAAGATGATGAAGAACTTGTTTAACGGCGGTGGCTTTTAATCTTAAATTTTCAAGCGTTGATTTAGAGAAAAGCTGTCATCATTACATATGGCAAAATTATTTTGCCATATGCGAGATGAAAAATCCAAAAGCGTATGGCGGAAAAATGGCTATGATACGCAAACTCATGGGGCAATAAATTGCAAAAAGTTATAGTAAACTTTACTATAATTTTTTTTAATAAAAATTCTTATTCCTGTTTAGGAATATTCAAGACAGATCCTTTTTATTATTGTAGAATGTGAAAAGGAGAATGTTTATGAGGAATAGAATTAAAATTGAAATGGTATATGATTATATGAAAAAGAACAATCTATCAAAAACGAAGTTCTGCAAGATGTGTAAAGTTAGCCCTGCGATATTCAAAAAAAATAGAGATGTTCAATCTCAGTGGCAGACAGATAGTGAAAGGTTACAATTTTAATATCGCAACATTATTTAAGATTGCGAAATTCATAGGCGTTAAGTTGTATGAATTGTTTGAAAATTGATTTGCTTTTTACATATTCTTAAGAGACAAAAGGAGGGCTTGTAAAGTAAATATTGCTATCCTTTTTTTGAAATAATTGCTAAATATGTACAGGTATGTTTAAACGTTGACGAGAAAAATAATCATACAATATATTGTGTAAATAAATATAAAAAACCACAAGTCATATGCTTGTGGTTCGATTTTCCAGATTAATCATATCACAAAATTTGATATTGTCAATACCTATTTTTAAAAATTTATGCTTGTTCCTGAAGATTTCTTAAATTCATATATTTATTTTGCTCTAGGTTAGATGTTGCCATTTGAACAATCTGTCCAAATTCTTCATAATTAGTTGGTTGGATTCCTGTCCTTTCAATATAATCAACACAATGATAAATTGCTAGAGTTGATTGCTCAGTGAAGCAATTTCCATATTGATCAAGAATATTATTAGGAATATTTCCCTGAAGTGAGGCAATATTTTTTGCTTGTTTATCGTTGTTGACCAAAACTTCCTGCATAGTTTGATAGAACAATTTTGATAGAGATTGATTCAACTCTTGAGTGTTGTTTGACATATTTGCTAAAGCGATTTGAGTATTTTGATTTGAATCCCTTTTCGCAATAAATTCGTTATTGGCAATTTGCCCTTGGCTAGATAGATTTGATATCATAGCTGGGGCTTCATCTTTCAACTCTTTGAATGAAGGAGTTGAACTGATGAATGATGTAAACCTAGAGTGTTGCCTTATGAATTCCTCTAGTTCAGGGCTATAATTGGATAGGGCAGTTGTATCAACTTGATTTATTTGTTGTTCTATTTGATTAAGGGTATATTCCATTTCATCAGCAATGTTTTGAGGAATGTCGCCTTGCTGGTTATAGGTAGAAGCCTCCAACGGAAACTTTTGCATCTCTTGCTCATAAGCATCTAGAAGAGATTTTATTGCATTTTGTAGTTTTGAAAAATCAGGATCATTATTGTTTAAAATATCCAAATTTTTCAATCTAGCCAGATTTTTCGTTGCGACTCTTTCGTCCGCTGAGCCATCTTGATATTTCTCTTCTATCAATACGATCTTATCTATAATGTCAGCATACTGTCTAGTTAGTTCACAATATTGAATGTCCTCTTTCATTGATTGTAATGATTTTTCAAGGTTTGATAAGACGGTTTGTGGGTTTTCTGTTTTATTAAATTCGGTATATTTATTTACAAATATGTTTGTCTCCTCATATACATCTTCTATTTTATGAAATAATTGAGATGTCTCATCTATGACATCTTGAGGAAAATCAGATTGATTGATATATCTTAGCATGTTGTTTGCATATTCATACAATCCAGCATTCCTTATTTTCATAACCTCAATTTTTTCTGTGTAATCAGGTTGAGAGGATAGTGAGGCTTTCCTTTCTTCAATTTGAGCCAAAAGTTGGTCTATCTTTTGAGATAATTCGTTATAGGTCATTTTTTTCTCCTAGATTAAATTATAACATATCAAATTCATATTGTCAAAAATAATTTGTGCGAATATAGCAAATATAAACGTAAAAATTTATAAAAAACACTTTACAAATATTTGTCAGTATGTTATTATGTAAAGGTAAAATACTTTACACATGTAAATAAAAGGAGAAATTATGGCTGTTAAAATTAGATTGACTCGTTTGGGAGATAAGAAATCACCTTTTTATCGTGTCGTTGTTGCTGACAGCAGAGTGGCTAGAGATGGTAAATACATTGAACAAATTGGAACCTACAATCCATTGACAAACCCTGCTGAAATCAAAATAAACAACGAACTTGCTCTCAAATGGTTGCGTCAAGGTGCTCAACCTACTGAAACTGCTAAAACATTGCTTCAAAAAGTTGGCGTTTTGGAAGTTAAAGGTAATTCTGTACCTAAAACAAACAACAAGAAAAAGAAAAAAGCATAGGAGAGTAGTTTATGCAAGAAATTTTAGAGTACATTGTCAAGAATTTGGTGTCTAAGCCAGACGAAGTTGAAATCACTAGCGAAAATCAAGGCAAAACAAAGGCTTTCAAAGTTACTGTCAATCAAAAAGATTTAGGCAGTGTCATTGGCAGAGGCGGAGTGATCGCCAACGCTATTAGGACAATAGTGAAGT
>DVMB01000046.1 GCA_018715225.1 Candidatus Onthoplasma faecigallinarum
TCTAGTGGCAAAATATATGCCCACACTGGACACCACCAACAGCGCAACCGCCAAAATAGCCAACATAACCCTAATAGTTATCTTCGTACTATTTTTCGTTACTTTCTTATTCATAGACCTTATCCCCCTATAAAGATTATTTTATACAAAATGACATAAAAATACAAATGTTTTGCCGTTCTTCTATAAATGTTGTAAATATTATATATTACGACAGGGTCAATTACGTAAAAAATAGCAATACGGAATAATATTTTCACGAAAAAAAAGGATATTTCTATCCTTATTCTTTAAATTCGTGTCCGCACTTTTCACAGAAAGCCGCATTACCACTGTTTTTTGTCTTACATTCAGGGCATGTTTTCAGTCCTAGACCTGTCTGCTGTTTAGCGCCACAATGCTCGCAATATTCAGCATTCTTTGTGATAACTCGACCGCATTTATCACACAGGCGGGTATTTGCTACACCTTTTGATTTGTTGCCATCACGCACGCTCTTCCATGAGTTGATAAGGCTAAATGAAAATAGAATCATAAATATCCCGAACCCAGCCAGCACAAGAGCCACGATACAAGCGATCGTGATGATCACATATTTCGACCAGTGTGTCATGTGAAGCACAGCATAAACGCCACCATACACACTAGCCACAGCAAGCCCTATCAAGATGATCGCAATTAAAACAAACCAAAATTTACCATATCTCTTTTCTCTATATGAAAACAATCCCATATTGCCCTCCTATTTTATTTTTTCGCCACAATCTGGACAGAATTTAGCCTTGGCTGATAGGACTTTCCCACATTTAGGACAAGTCTTTTCATTGAAGGTCAATTTCTCGCCACAGTTGACACAAAATTTACTATTCTTAGACACAGGTTCGCCACACTTTGGACAAGACAATGCCTGAGTCGCACCACATTCTGGGCAAAACTTTGATTTGCCAGGGATAGTCGCTCCACATTTAATACATTGAACAGTTACCTGACGTTTGCTGTCCTTAGCTCCGCTCAACGCATCTGTGAACATGCCACCCATATTCACACCAGCACCTAGACCAACCCCCAGTCCAGCGAGACCGCCACCGCTAGGATTCTTCGCCACGTCGCCTAGAGCATTGGCTGCTTTGTATTGAGTGTATGTGCCCATCTTGTCACTGATGACACCCATTTTCGTCCTTTCGTCCAACATCTTTTCTACATCTTCTGGCAAAGACAAATTTTCTATAACAAAATTGGACAATTTCAAGCCGATTGGAGCGAATTCTTCTTTGCTCTTTTCTTCCACTCTGTCAGCGAGTTCTTTATAGTTAGCCGCTAGATCTAGAGCAGAAAGTTTGCTCTCGCCGATGGCGTCCGTCAAGAGTTGAATCAATGTAGATTTATATTGAGTAACTATATCCTTTACTCTATATATAGGATTAGTACCGAAACATTCTTTCATGAATTTCGTCGCATCTTCCACCTTGAAAGCAAAAGTACCATATCCACGCAAACGAATGTTTCCAAAATCCACATCTCTCATCATTATTGGGTTTTGAGTGCCCCACTTTAGACCCATGAAACGTTTTGTATTTACGAAATAAACTTCCGCCTTGATACGTGAATTGCCGAGCGTAGATAGACTCAACAATTTCGTCAAAAAAGGTATATTTTCAGTAGCAAGTTTATATGTCCCTGGGCCGAACACATCTGCAATCTCCCCTTTATGTATGAACATGGCTACTTGGCTCTCTCTAACTACCAATGTAGAGCTGTTCATTATCTCATCTCTATCAGTCAGTGGATAACGATAAACGATAATGTCGTTGCTGGCATCTTTCCATTCAATCACTGATAAAAATTGTTTTTTAAAAAATCCCATATTTCCTCCGTCTTTTTCTATGCTTATTATCTCATAAATTGTTTTTATTGTCAATCATTAAATGATTATTCTCTATCTTCTTCTGCGGGGCTTTGGTCCTCGATGTCTCGGTCCAAAAGGAGACGCTGGTCCACGCATCATTCCACCCAACATCATTCCACCTAAAAATCCACCGAACATATCTCCCATATCAGTATCGTAATCTTCCTCACTAGGCAACTCCAAATCTTTTGGCGGTTCTTTTTGTTGATAATGCGGATTTACGCTGCCACAATATTCACAATATTTTTCGTCTAATTTCAAACTGGCACCACATGCCGGACATTTAAAATTTTGATTTTTATTCTCTTCTTTTATTTCTTCCATATTTATTCCTTATATCAACATATTAGCATAAATAGACAAATTTTTCAAAATGATTTTATATAAACAATTTTTAATAAAAAGATAATTTATTTTTATATTTTTATTTCAAATAAATTGTATAAATTAGAAAAATATTAAATTTATTCGGTTTTTTTATCATTTTTTTGCGTTTTTTCTGTATTTTCTATATCTTTTTCAACATTTTCAATATTTTTATTTTCTTCAATTTCGATTTTACCATCTTCAACTGCCTGCTTATTTACCAATACTTCCTGATCCTCAACAGTATTTGCTGGTTTCAATTTTCGTTTGAACATGAGTTTAATTATTTCATCAATTTTGTCCTTATATTTGACACTAAGGTAAAACAAAATTATTACTAGAACAATCAAAATTCCCCACACTATCAAGCCCCATCCATGGAAAGGAATTATCGCTCCGCTTCCAAAGAAAACAGTGCACGCTATACCAAGACCTCTAGCTAAAATATTTGTCCAGAAGAAGAAAGGAAAACTCATTTTAGTAAGGCCTGCCACTACGCATAATATGTCGTCAGGGAACAACGGGAAGAGCATCATAAGGAAAAACAAATATTTACCATTGCTCATTCTATCTATCCACTTGTTTGCAGTATCCTCTCCTACCAACCAATTCAAAAACTTTCGCCCCGCTTTTCGCCCAATCCAAAACATTATAAGGCTTCCTATCATGACAGCGATATAACTCATTATAAATGCGGGCCATCTGCCGAAAATCAATGCTCCTGCAATGGTTACAAAAATGGCTGGAATCTGTAAAATGGTAGTCTGCAAAATTTGTAGTAAAATAAAAATCAAAAAACTAAACACTCCACCAGAAAGCACCCATTCTCTAATTTTTTCCATAGAGTTGATCTCTTCCCAAAAGCCAGTCTTTTTCATAATTACATATGCGATCGCACATATGATTGCGACTATAATCATAACAAAAACCGCACGCATTATTTTACCGTGCAAGGTATTGTTATCAAATAATTTTTTTATTTTTTCTTTCATCTATTCCTTATATTATATTCTCTTCACAAAATTATAATTTAAATCAATTTATCTAATTATACACTAAATTGTATAAGAATGCAAAATTTTTTATCAATTAATTTTACAACATTAAACAAAAAATAAAATAAAAAATGTAAAAAAATTAAATAATTTTACAAAAAAATTGAAAAAAAGTATGCTTTCACATACTTTTTTCAAAAATTATACAACAATATTAAATATTCTATTCGGTATATAGATTATTTTTTTGTAGCCATTTTCCACATAAGCCTTCACTTCAATTAGTGCCAATTTTTTGATTTCATCTTCACTCAATGTTTTGTCGACAACAATTTTTCCTCGCAATTTTCCGTTCACTTGAATAGGAATTTCCATGGTGTCAACAACCATTTTTGCTT
>DVMB01000009.1 GCA_018715225.1 Candidatus Onthoplasma faecigallinarum
GCTTTGATATTTGAGATGAAGAAGAATTGAGAATAATCTACCGCATTGACTGTCTGGAACTGATATGTGATCATCGTTTGTCCCAAGAACATCAATGTGTCGGTAAGTGAAGGCTCCATACCCGAACTCAATATATCTCCACTACCCAATCCACCGAAACCGGTTATGTAATTATTATAACTCATCTCAAATCTCGAGTGGTTGTCTACTTGATAGAATGATATATCGTCAATGTTGGTTGTTACTGTTATATTCTTTTGACCCACTAGATAGTAGTAATTCATATATAATTCGCCAGTGTCTGGAATATCTATAATGATATCGCTAATTCTAAACGAAATTCTATAATACCCCGTCTCCACTGTCTCAAATGACAAATATTCTGCAAGTAGTGTAACTTGGGATAGATAAAGTCCTCTACTCAAATCATAAATTTCTCCATCGCCCAAATCAACTGTATTCAATCTAATAAATACCTCTACAGTGTCAAGATAGTTGACAGTATCAGCGTCCGTTATAACACGCCTTTCTCCTGCTTGATTTGTTGCATAAATTGTATATTCGCTATACTGGTCAGGTGTGATATTCAAACTATCTCCCACTACCAAACTATATCTACCCGTATTGAAACTTTCATTATAAAGGCTGATCTCCATATAATCATATTCAATGTAGAAAGTTACATATCCATTTGACAAAGAGTAGTTAGAGATGTTGAACAATGTGTCTTCATACAAGGTACTTTCGTTGAACTCTACCGTTACCTGAACATATCTATAATATATTTGATCTTCATCATATTCTGCCGAATTGTTTCTTACATAGTTACCATTTGAATAATAATATAAAGACGCATAATCTGTTGCCCAACTATCCGCATCATATACGTATAATTGATATTCGTACTTATAGTAGTACATGTTTGTGAACATATACCCATTGGCCTTATTCGCATTCATCTCTATTTTTAGATTGTCATACAAGGTTATTTGAGATGCCTCTACGTCATTGACTTTGATCGTAGGGTTACCTTGATTGTTGCTGGCAATGACTAGATTCAAATTGTAAGATTGATACGTTAGCTTATATAGGAAATATTCGTTCTGTACGAATCTAGGTATGATCATTTGCGTAGAACTGTGCTCATAACTTGGACTGATATTCATCTCATCTGTCCAGCCAAAAATGCTCAGCCCGCTTGGCACACTTCCGTCCACCCTTGCTGTAACCCGGGCTCCATACGGTATGTTATTGAAGGTCAACACTTGCCCTTCCTGACTCCCTGATAAGAACGTTGTCTCTCCATTAAACACACATTCTAGGGATATGCTAGGATATTGCACCATTCTATCATAGTCATTGTTCTTTGGATTTGTTAAGCCATATGTTATTTGCATAGTATAAGTGTGGATTTGATAAGTAACACTTATATGAATATTTATATAACTTCCGCTTTGAATACCATAGGTATTGATAATATCACGCAATTCTTGTTCGCTAAATTCATAATAATAGGTATTCTCCTGATAACTATTAGTTTGATTCATGACATCATATGCGTGATTGCCATTATTGACCATTTCGACTTGAGAAACATAATATCCTTCTGGCATATTGAATTCAATCGCCCTATTTTCAATACTTAAAGATGTATAATCATTATCTCCAAAACTTACCGTCTCGCCATTATAGTTAGCTCCATATTGATAGATGTAGACATTGTACTCAATCTCAGCGAAATTCAAAATCAAATATTGAATTCCATTCTCATTTACCGTAAATTCATAATATAGATTGTCTGCATCAATTGTTGAGTCCGTGCCGTCTACATTGAAAGTGTAACTGACAAGCGTATAACCAAATGCAAATATTTCATCTGCTGTCTCGCCGTTTGGATTCAATACTACTCTTACATTTGCTCCCGACTCTACAATATATCCATTTCCTGTATCCTCTATTGCCACATTGTTTTGATATACCACGATATTTGACATGTCGTAAGCATATGCGTTGTTTGACGAGATCAACAGACGTGTGCTAGGCATTGAATATTCAACTTTTATGGTTATATTTCTTTCAATAATTTGTGTGTGTGAATAAGTGTTTGATTCGTTGTCAAAAGTATATGCCAGATTGATTATATCATTTTCTGTAAATCTGTTGAAAGCGTATGTATAATCTAAATCTTCCTCTTCGTTCACTATGTGAATTCCTGTCGCATTTAGGATCACTTCATCATACATCTTCAAATTTGATATTGTGTATTGATTTCTATCCTCTCCCTCACTGAACACGATATCTTCGCTTGCGGAGTTTGCTGACTCTACACTGATATCTGCCATTATAGTTGATAGAGAAGTATATGTGTCTACACCTGCTTCAATATAATAGTTAAGTTCGTATGTCAAATAATCTTCATAAACATAGATCAAGATTTGATTGTTTTCATTTGCAATTTGGCTAAGCAATTCACGTGTAAGAGTGAAGTTAAATGAATTGCCATTGACCAACATATAATCGCCCGTGTCGTTAAACTTATACCCCAATAGGTAAAAACCTGAATTTATTGTCGATGCTATTGTGATCACATCATTGATGTTTACTAGACAGTTAAACGTCGCCATATTTTCTTCAGCCGTACGCAAATCATTGGCATAAAGTGAATATGTATTCGTTACCTGCCCACGAGTATTTGTCAAAGACACTCTGTTGATAGGATATTGATCATTCTCTCCATCGAACAATGAAATTTGGTCAAAATTCGTAAACACCACGGTATAGTCCACTATTTCGTAGAACATGTACACCGTTACGTCAGCAGGGCGAGTGTAATCAATCGTCACTTCAATAGAATCATTCTCGCTAATGTCAAGATTGCTAAATGCAAAGCCATAGAACGAATAGCCCACATTGTTGGATACATCAGTCTTGTTGATCGTAGTAGTCTCTCCTCTTGGAAGAGATACAACTTCTTCTAGATTAAAATCTCCATCAATGACGCTTGTAGTGCCTGCAGCAGAATCATATATTCTAAACTCAAAATTGATGTCATAATTTATAGAAGAATATTTGATACTGATGTCAAAGTCGCCGTCCATGGATGTGTATATTTTTGTGTTTGTTGTTTGGTCATCTAGTGATGTGAATGAATAATAGTCGTATCTTCTCGCATCTATCACTGCTGAGATCCTGTCCGTACAAACCACTCTAAACGAATTCCCATTGTTGTTAATAGCATTTTTTATAAAATATCTACCAGCCGATATAGTAGAATATTCAAAAGACACGCTGACGACATCTAGCACTGTTTGCCTCTCATCGTCTAACACAATTTCGTCATCTAGATAGGCAACTATATTCGCTACATACAAGTCATGATAGCCGAAATTCACATTTGCAGTCTTATTCAATGAGTCTAGCATATAGAACTGCACTCTCACTGCTGTAGTACGCAAATATTCGTCCTGAGTAATCGAGTATCCATTATCATCGGCATCTCTTACCAACGGAACGTTAGATTCGCCCAACAATACACTTGCGGACACGACGTCAATATTTGTACTTGTCAACACATCGTCCGTTATATTGATGCTGACATTGAAATCAACCTCATCTCCCAACCTAAACGCACCATTGGTGCAGTCGATATACTGTTGCCCTGTGGTCTCCCTCGCTTCGTCATGAATTGTGAAATATCTACCATTTTCATTATATAGATCGCCGTAATAGAAATATCCTTGCCTGTCCACATTGTTGAAATAAATTATAGCGTCATAATAATGTGTCAAATTTTCTTCCACCGCAGAAGAGGTATAATATACTACGTCTGTAGAATTTATATTTTCACTTTGCATTTCCTCTACATTCATAACATCTACAATGTTATCAATATTGACACTATAGTAGATGAAATCAAACACAGGGTTTACTTGCAAATTTTCAAATATATTTGAAATATTGTATGTACCATTGTCATAATAGCCATCGCCGTTGCTGTCTATATATGTAAAGGTGTATGTGATAGCCACATCTCCTACATCTACCTGGACTTCTTTACTAGCACTTGTCTCATCAATGCTTGTCAAATCAGCTGAATCAATGAACTCCGTTTGGTTGTCCCTATCTAAATATACTATTTGCCAACCCACTAACTGGAATCCGCTCCTCGCAGTTGTTGTCAGGGTTACATTATCTTGATTTAAAACAAATTTCCCATATCCAGAGGTCTCGCCCACAACTAGGTTCGATTGATAAGGGTCTCCATTCAACAAGTACGAACTTTCCACCACATCTGTCGTACTTTCATCTGCGAATGTAGTTCTAATAGTGGACAAAACCAAGATAGCACTGACAATGAGTGTTAATATTGAAAACAATCCTATTAAACTATTTTTTCCTAATTTTCTATACATGAGTTCCCCGCTATTGCCCCATCTGCACAAGCCGTAATTACTTGCTTAAAAGATTTGCCAGTAATATCTCCACAAGCGAACAAGTCATCGACATTTGTTCGCATTTTTTCATCCACTAAAATATATCCGTATTTATCCAGTTTTACGTCGATGTCCAAAAAACTCAAATCTGGTTCATAACCTATCGCAATAAATAGTCCGTCAACTTTTATATCTTTTGTCTCATCGCCTATAAGGACGCTGATTTTCTCTAGTTTCTCAGCCCCAAAAAGTTTTTTGACCTGAGCGTTTTTTATTATTTCTAGATTTTTGAATTTCTTCAATTGTTCTATTGCATGATTACCCGCACGGAACTTTTGTGATCTATTGATCAAATAAACTTTTTTTGCTATACGTGCTAAATATTTGACATCCTCGACTGCGGTATTTCCGCCACCTACTACTGCGACAACCTTATTTTTGAAAAACCCGCCATCACAACTAGCACAATAACTTATCCCCCTGCCTGTCAGTTGTAGTTCGTTTTCCAAGCCAAGTTTACGTGTCTTACATCCGCAAGCGATTATGATCTTACCAGCAAGATAGCGGTTTTCTGTCGTTTGGATAGAAAATCCATTTTTTAATTTTTTCAGTTTTTTTACACTCTCATAAATAAACGTTGTACCACAACTCTCCGCCTGAGCATGCATTTTTTGAGTTAAATCAAAACCACTGATACTTTCGAACCCAGGATAATTAGCGATTTCATATGACAGAGCCGCCTGACCTCCAATAGCAAGTTTTTCAAAACAAACCGTTTTCAACCCTGCACGAGATGTAAAGATACCCGCAGTCAAACCTGCTGGCCCCGCCCCTATAATCGCAATATCAATCTTCATATTATTATTGTATCCAAAAAAAGAAATTTTTCCAAACATTTTTCAATATATTTAAATGATTTTAATAAATAATTATATATAATTATTATTAAGTTTTATTAGAAAATTAATTTTTGCAAATAATTATTCGATAAATATTTTTAATATAAAATAAAATTTGACAAATTTTTTAAATAATGCTAAATTTTAATTAAAGGAGAAAAATATGGTTGACGAAAAAAAATGTATTTCATGCGGAGCATGCATTTCCATATGCCCTGTTGGTGCAATTAAATTTGTGAACGGAAAGGCTCACATCGATCCAAACATCTGTGTGAAGTGTGGCGGTTGCGAACAAATATGCCCAGTCGGTGCAATTAAAATAAAAAAATAAAGAAAACAATTTTCTTACGAAAATATGTTTTGTTGTTAACACAATAAAAAATCCCTTAAAATACTTAGAAATAAGGGATTTTTATTTTAATGACATCTTATATTTATTAGATTTTTCTTTCAAATCTTTGCTTACAATTATTCCTTTATCCACATCATTTGCACCCATCAGGCGAGCTATCTCTGTGAACAAAGGCTCACCTTCTAGATACGTCGCCAACGTGTTTGTAGTGACAGAATTCGAATGTTTTTCAACTTTGATATTTCCATCTGCCATAGCACATATCTGCGGAAGATGCGAGATTGCTATGATCTGCTTTTGTCTAGAAAGTCTAGCCATGTATTCTGCGACAACGCTAGCGATCTTGCCACTAAGTCCGCTGTCTATTTCATCAAAGACAATGGTTTGAATCTCATCCACACTGGATACAACTATCTTGTATGCCAGCATTACTCTGCTCATTTCTCCGCCCGACACGACCTTATTTAACGGCTTTAGTTCAAAGCCCAGGTTCGCCGAGAACATGAATTCCACCCTATCATATCCAGTATATGAATACCTGTCGTCTATCTTCGAAAAAGCGATCTCAATTCTAGCGGCTGGCATGCCTAAAGTTTGCAATTCCTTTTGCATCTTTTGTTCTAATTCTTTTGCTGATTTTTTTCTAATATCGCTTAAATGGTCTTGTACAACATCAATTTTTTCTAACAAGTCTTTCTTTTTTTCTTGTAATTCACTATATCGCTCTGCACTGTTTATCAAGTTATTTAATTTAGTCGCCACATCATCATAATATTCCATCAACTTTTCATAACTTCCGCCATATTTTCTATACAAAGTTTTAATATAGTCCAATCTTGAGTCAATCTCATCAAATTTGTTTTGATCAAAGACATTTTTGTTTATATCATCTAGAACAGTAGTAGACAAATCTTCCAACTCAATCAAGACGCTGTTTAACCTATCCTCAATCTGTTTATAGTGCTCGTTCACAGAGCCAATGTTTTGCAATGATCTTAATGACTGAGATATGCTGTCGATAGCAGAAGGAGAAAAACTATTTTTATATATATTTTCATAAAAAGAATTCAAACTCTCGTTTATCTTTTCGTATTGTTGCATCTCTTTTTTTTCGTTGGTCAAATCTTCAAATTCATTTGGCTTTATCTTCGCCTCGTCAATCTCTCTTATTTGATACGAATACAGATCTATCAAGTTCTGCTTTTCGCTTTCGCTTCCACCCAACTTTGCAATCTCAGCATCTATCCCTTTGACCTGTTCAATAAGCGAATTAAGTTCAAGCAAATATTGATTTGCGGTCTTGCTAAATAGATCTATGATTTGCAGTTGATATTCATTGCTTAAAATAGCGAGATGTTCGCTCTGCCCATGGACATCTACCAACCTTTGACATATTTTTTTCACGCTAGCGACAGGTACCAATTCCCCATTGATTTTACATATGTTTTTTCCATTCACGTCCAAGTCTCGAGACAAAAACAATTCGTCTCCTACCAAGACGCCTATCTCCTCGTTTATGTATTGAATATGTGATTTATTTAGATTGTTAAAAATTGCTTCGACTCTCATGTGCGATGAGCCAGTACGGATCAACGACCTGTCCGCTCTCCCACCGAAAACAAAACTCAACGCATCTAGCATGATACTTTTCCCTGCACCTGTTTCCCCGCTAATAACGTTGAGCTTTTCATCAAAATCCAATTCGACTTTGTCAATCAAAGCCACATTTTCAATCTTTAAAGTCTGTAACATTATTTAACCAATTTTTCTCTAACTTGTCTGTCTATCTCGTCAGCAATCTCAGGGTGCGAACTCAAATAAGCTTTCACATTCTCTTTGCCCTGTCCAATTTTATCTCCGTTGTAACTAAACCATGAGCCACTCTTTTCAATTATTCCCACATCAATAGCCGCATCAATGAGACAACCAATGATAGATATACCTTCTCCATACATTATATCAAATTCTGCCGTCTTAAAAGGCGGTGCAACTTTATTTTTCACAACCTTAACTTTGGTTCGAGACCCGATGATGTCCTGACCATTTTTGATCGTATCCATTTTCCTGACATCAAGGCGGACAGAGGAATAGAATTTCAACGCTTTTCCTCCTGGAGTAGTCTCTGGGTTACCAAACATTACACCAACCTTTTCTCTCAGTTGGTTGATAAATATAACCAATGTTTTGCTCTTGGAAGTGACCCCTGTCAACTTTCTCAAAGCCTGCGACATAAGCCTAGCCTGCAAGCCTATGAAACTATCTCCCATTTCCCCGTCTATTTCTGCTTTTGGAGTAAGGGCAGCGACAGAGTCTATAACTACTATATCAATACCGCCACTTCGCACCAACTGCTCGGTTATCTCCAGTGCCTGTTCGCCAGTGTCTGGCTGAGACACATACAACGCACCTATATCAACGCCTAATTTTTGTGCGTATACTGGGTCCAAGGCATGTTCTGCATCTATGAACGCTGCGGTCCCGCCCAGTTTTTGAGCCTCAGCAATCACATGCAAAGCAACAGTGGTCTTACCACTGCTCTCTGGACCATAAATTTCAACAATTCTTCCTCTAGGTAATCCGCCTACACCCAAAGCGATGTCCAAAGGCAAGCACCCAGTAGGTATTACTTCTATTCCTTCATAAATATTGGTCTCATCCATCTTTATAATTGCACCCTTGCCGTACTGCTTCTCTATTTGGGCAATGGTGGCTTCTAAAGCTTTTTTCTTATCGTCTGTCAAAATATCATCTCCTTACATAAACATATTATCAAACAAAACAAAGTTTGTCAAACATTTGTTCGACAAACTTTCAAGATATTATTCATTTTCTTTGAAACAAGATCTGTTTTTTACCAAATAATTTATTCCCGAAATTATTGTAAGTATCGTTGCTAGTCCAAGGGTTACATACGCCAAGATTTCAACTAGCAAAACCAACCAACCAGGAGTAGCAAATCCACAAGTATAAATATATGACAAAATGATGCAAATAGGTAATGCTATCATTTGAACGAAAGTCTTAGCTTTCCCCCACATGTCAGCCGCAAGGACAACACCCTTGTTTGCCGCAAGCAGACGCAAAGCGCTGACCATGAATTCCCTAGCGATAATGATAGTAACTATTATAGCACCCCAAGGATTAGGAATAGTACCATCAGCGATGATCAAAAACAACACCGTTGATGTCAATATTTTGTCTGCGATTGGATCCAAAAACTTTCCAAAATTTGTAACGATATTGCGTTTTCTTGCGATCTTTCCGTCCAAAAGATCAGTGAGTGCCGCCACGATAAATATTAAAAGTGCAACTAATTTCCCTATACCATAAGGTATAAAATTGGCAAGATAGAAAAACATCATAAACGGTATAAGGATAATACGCATTAAAGTCAATCTATTAGGTAAATTCATAACAATCTCCTACATTAGATTATAGCAAAACCAATATCAAAGCACAAGCGAATTGATAATAATAAAAAAATTTTATACCTCATTCGTTTTCATTACTTACACCCAATAGATAATCGCATGAACAATGCAAAAGTTTACATAAATTGTATAAATTGATGCAGTTCGGGTACGCCTTGGCATTTTCCCATTTCATAATCGTCTTTATAGACAAATTCAATTTGTTAGACAATTCATCTTGTGTCATATTAGAATTCGATCTCAGTTCTTTCAGTCTTTTTGCAAAAACTCTCATCTTACGCTCCTATATACAAGATAACATAAAAATATTTCATAAAAAGACCTTTCTACAAAATTCAACATAATATGACAAAAAAAATGTCGCTAAGGCGACATCCTTTATCTTTTATTTATTTTTAAATATTGATTGTATTGAATGATTTTCATCTAAAAAAGTGAATAGCCAAAAGTGAGGAATATAAGAATAATATTTTTCTATTAGCTTATATTTTTATCTTTATCATACATTTTTCATTATTATTAAAATTATGAATTCATAAAAAAGCACTCATGTGGTTAAGTATTTTTACGCAATTACGCAATACTAAATCAAAATAGATGTTTATTTTGATCTTAATAAAATTTGAATCTATCCAATTTTTTTATTGCATCGAAAAATATTTGATGAAGTTTTTTCTTGTGCACTTTGTAAGCAAAATTCACAGTCCCCAATTTATTGAATTCCACCATGGTTTTACCAGGAAGTTCATCTGTGTCAACGTAGAAAAACGAGCGTTTTGTCTTAAACAATTTAGGATATTTCATTATCATAAACGCACAGGTATCATTTGTCGCTATCCGCCTGTCAGGATAACCATGTTCCCAATATCCATTGTACATTTCAAACAAAAAGTGCCCGACATCGTTCATGTCTCTTATTTTATACACTTCTTCTTCTGTGAAATTTGCCAGTTCTCTGCCCATTTTTGACGGAATAATAGTTACAGGGATTCCACTTTCCATAACTATTTTAAATGCTTCTGGATCCGAGGAAACATTAAATGAAATATAATTTCTCCACCTATCTCCCTCAGTTTTCATTCCGTATGGTGCACAGCCCTCGCAATAAATATGACTTATCATATAGACAACATCTGGGTGTTCTTGAATCAAATATCCTAAATTAGTGTGTGGACCCAATTCTATAATATTGATGTCATTTTTATACTTTTTTATCGTCTCATACATCGCATCAACCGCCGACATTTCAATCGGTTTACTCTTGACAGTCTTTGGTGGAATGTAGTTTCCCATACCTTCCATTTGGTGCACATCTCGTGCATCAGGGCTTATTCTTTTCATCGCTTTTTCCGCCCCTTTAGCAACAGGAATATCTGTCCTATCAAATTTTTCCAACGTGTGTAGCACATTTCTAGTTACGGTCTCAAGGTCCAAATTTCCCGCTACTGTTGTAATAAGTTTTATATCAACTTGCTCATCATACAAAGAAAGAGCCACTGCGACTGTGTCATCGACTCCCGGGTCAGTATCTATAATCACATTAAATTTCTGTTGTTTTTTCATAAAGTGTCTCCAAAATTATTATATAAAATTTAATTAATTTTAACAACTATTTTGAAAAATAAAAACAATATCAGCCAATAAATAACAAAATTCTAATGTATAATTCAAACCTATTCTAATTTTATTGCATTAATGTGTCAAAATTTGTAGAATTTTGTCG
>DVMB01000047.1 GCA_018715225.1 Candidatus Onthoplasma faecigallinarum
TCATTTTTTAGAATAAAACATTATTAACAAAGTAAACAAATTTACTTCACTTATAATCGTATTAACCTGTGTAAAATAAATTGATTAATTAAAAAAAAATTATAATTCATTTGAAAATAAATTATAATTTCAAAATATTTCTAAATGCGTATATAAACCCGTCTTCATTTATGTTTTTTGTAACATATGTTGTGAGGCTTTTTATCTCTGGGTTTGAATTTCCCATTGCTATTGATATATCTGTATTTTCAAACATTGGAATATCGTTATTTGAGTCTCCTATTGAAACTGTGATATATCCTGGATACATTTGTTTAAAAAATTCTATACATCTGGCTTTTGAAGCAGTTTTCAAAGTAATGTCGGTATAGTTGAGTGGCATTGGGAAAAATGAAATGTTTTTAAAACTTTTTTCCTCTTTTTTAGTCAAATAACCCTCAACCATCATCTGTAATATGTTGCCTTCATTTAAGTCTTTTAAATATTCGTCTTCATCAATGAATTTCACTGTTTTTTGTTTTCTTAAAAACTCAAAATCTTTAAACATCGTCTTTTCTAAATTGATGTTTTTATATGACCATCTTCTGTGTGATAGGGTAAAGAAGTTTACTAACTTCAAGACATCCTCTTTTGGCAGAGCATCTGGTGCTTTCAAGAATTTTTTATCCTTAGTTTGGTAGATACATTGCCCAAGAAGAAATGATAAATATTGAAAAACTTCAATTCCCTTTACAGCCAAGAGAGAATCCATCGCTCTGCCAGTGGACACAACAAAAATATGCCCATCCCTCTTGAGCCTATCAATTTCTTGTATGATATTTTCAGCTAAATCTGTTTTGCCTGTTTCTATTAAAGTTTCATCAACATCAACAAAAAAGATATATTTTTTATCCATTTAACCCCTATTACTAAGAACATTTATGTCAATAAAAAAATGGTAGCCCTATGGGGAATCGAACCCCAGTCTTAGCCGTGAGAGGGCCACGTCCTAACCTCTAGACTATAGGGCCACGCAATTTGACTTTATTATTTTAACATATATTATAACTTTTTTCAAGCACATTTGCTTAATTTATGACAAAATTTATGATATAATGTTACAAATGAAGTCAAGATGGTTTAATTATCGACCATTATGTATTGTATTTGTGTTCCTTTTGCTTGGAAGTATTTTTTCATATTTCATAACTAGACAACTGACTTTCACAATTGTAATCAGTGTTGTCATACTCATATTATTTGTAATTTTGACGATCGTCAAGAAGAAAATCAAATTTTTGCTCATACCTTTAATTTCATTTATTGTTGGAGCAGGGCTATATAATATAGCAATATATTCTTTTGATAATGGAGTAGAAGAAAAGCCTAGTTCTATCCAGGCACGTGTTTATAATCTAAGCAAGCCAGAAGACGGCTCAATAAGGCTTCATGCTGATAGTTGCAAATTTAACGGCAAAAGCATAAATGAAAACATTATCATATATGTATATGACAACTCGAATCTATTTGAAAATCTAGAAATAGGTAGCATTATTGAATTTACTCCTAGCAATTTTTACAAGACAGATTTATTTTATTATGGGACTCCAAATGCCAGCTATTATTCGAAAAATTTGAAATACAGTGCCACTGTAAGTTACAGCAATATTGAATTTTTATCATTTGACAGAACACTCGCTGAAAAAATTAAGGCTAAAATAAAAGAAAACTTAGCGTACGGACTGACGAATGAAAATGTAGAAATTGCATATTCGGCATTATTTGGTGACACGGACTTGTTGTCAGACAACCAATATAACGCATACAAATTATCTGGTGTCGCACACTTACTGGCAGTTTCAGGTCTAAATGTTGCCATAATTGTTACAATCGTATATAAAATTTTGGACTGGTTTCACATAAAACGCTGGTATAAATTGGCTGTCGTCTTGATATTTATACTAGCATACATGTACTTATGTAATTTTTCCGTATCAATCGTAAGAGCTACAATAATGTATATTATATTACTATTGGCACCGCTGTTTTATAGGGAATATGATCCTTTGTCCTCGATCGCTCTTGCGGGAATTATCATATTTTTATTTAACCCTCTGTCTGCGTTTGACATAAGTTTCCTTATGAGTTTTTCTTGTGTGGCAGGAATAACCATGCTATACAAACCTATCAAAACCGCTTTAACCCACACAAAATTACCAAATAGTATTGCAAATAGTCTGGCCGTTAGTTGTGCCACTATGCTAACACTGATATTCATTATGGCACATTATTTTAACACGCTAAATATTATTTCATTACTCTCAAATATAATTTTAATCCCGATTTTCACTTTTGCTTTCGTAATTTTATTTGTGGTATCTTTGCTTTCTTTAATCATTCCTGTGATTACGTATTTATTGTTACCTATTAATCAAATATTCAATGCAATTAATATCATTGCTACAATTTTGGGCGGGCTCACTATATCCAACTTCACGACAATTCAATTTAGTTATATTGCAATCGTTTTGTATTTTATCTTATTGTTGTTGATCAGTAGAATTTGCACTGCTAAAAAGGAAATAAAGGTGATGTTAAGCCTGCCAACAGTTGCATTGTTGATAGTATGTTTGGTATAATATTGATATGAAATTTATTGATTTGAACAAAAATTTAAAACAAAAAATAGCACACACGTATTCAATCGTGGGAAATGATTTTTTCTTGATTAGACAGGCTATTTCTATATTGAAATCTCATATTGTTCATGAATTTGAGGATTTCAATTACATCAAACTTGACGCAGATAAATTGAAAAAAGATGATGTCTTGATCCAACTGACAACTTTACCTTTTAATAACGAATACCGCTTAGTTATCTTATCAAACCCAAATAATGATATCGTAAAATATTTGAACGAGTTCGATTTCACTGATTTACCTGTAATTGTAGTATGTATAAATGCGGACAAGTTCAAAGCGGAAGAGATCATTGATTGTACTAAACTTGATAGGGAAGATATAGTCAAGTACATTCTAAATTATCTAGCCAAATCAAATTTATCTATAGAAGAGCGTGCTTTAGATTATTTCATAGATGCAACGAACGGCGTCATGTCAAATATCGTAAATGAATTGAATAAAATCACTGCTTATGCTACGGAGGAAAAGTCTATTACGTTTGATATGGTAACTAATCTTGTATCCAATTCAAACGAATACGTCATATATATGCTCACCAACGCAATTGACAAAAAAAATTATACCGAATACCAAAAAATCTTAAACACAATGTCAAAATCACAATCGTATGCTGAGATATTTTCTTATCTAGGTAAATATTTTAGAAGGATGCAATATATCTCACTCAATAAAAATGATGACGAGTTGGCTAGTATCCTTAATATTAAACCTTACGCCATCAAAATGTCTAGGCAAAATATAACAAAAAATGGTATCAAATACTACATCAACCTATATCAAAAATATACCGATTTGGACTATCAAATTAAGTCTGGGGAGATTACGCCATACAACGCATTGTATGAACTTGTATTTTAAAGGACAATATGAACGACATAAATGAATTACTGATTCCAAAACAGATTATAAGATCAAATAGAAAAAGCATATCCTTAATAGTGAATAGGAGCGGAGAGTTGATTGTGCGTGCTCCTTTGTTTTGTAAAGACAAACTGATATTTGATTTTATAAACAAAAAAGCCAAGTGGATAATCACAAAAAAGAGTGAGTTAGCCCAAAACGACATATATTCGCCTTTAACATTTACAAAAGATGAGACAATCTACATAATAGGGAAACCATACAAAATCGTACTTTTGCCAATTAAAAGAGTACAACTGAAAGAAAATGAAATCTTTGTACCAAATCTAAACCCTATGATATCATTAAAAAATTGGCTGATAAAACTAGCTAAAACGCATGTAGCAAAAACGATGGCGGAATTTAGCAAAAAATACAATTTAAAATATACCGGTATTTCAATAACAAGTGCAAGAACACGCTGGGGGTCATGTAGTTATAAAAATCATCTCAATTTTAGTTACAAATTGATAATGTGCCCGCAACAAGTGATTGACTATATTGTCATTCATGAATTGTGTCATACTATTGAAAAGAACCACAGCAAACGATTTTGGAACAGAGTAGAGGAGTTTTGTCCTAATTATAAAACATGCGAAAAATGGTTAAAACAAAATCGTAGAATAATAGATGTCATTTAAATAAAACAAAAAAACGGACTAAAATCCGTTTTATTTTTTCTTTATTTTTTATTACTTATTACCATACATGCTTAATCTAGCTTTCTTTCTGTTAGCGGTAGCTTTTTGAAGAATACCTTTTGATACAGCTGAATCAATCAATGAAAATGTTTCGCTCAAAAGTTTTGAAGCATTTTCATCTTTATTATCAATAGCAACCTTATATTTTTTCACATAAGTAGCGATCTTTGATTTATATGATTTATTCTCCAAAGTTTGTCTATCGATAACTTCAATACGTTTCTTAGCTGATTTAATATTAGCCATACAAACCTCCCTATAGTTAAAATTATAACAAAGATTATTATAAATTGCAAGTGCTTTCGCACAATATTTTGACAAAATCATAAACTATTATATGTTGAATAAGTTAAAACCTACTATAGCTATCATAGATAGTGGTATCGGTGGGATAAGTATTTTACGGCAACTGATAGAGCGCTATCATTGTGGAAATTATATATACTTTGCAGATAATCTATACATGCCATATGGTCGTCTCAAGAAAAACTTTCTACGAAAAAGGTTAGAGACAATCATCAATACATTGAGAGAAAATTACCAAGTCGACAAAATAATCATTGCTTGCAATACAGCCTCCGCAGTACTAAAAGGCTACACATCAAAAGACGTAATAACAATGAACTTTATTGATGGTTATACATACATTGCAACACCTCTTACAAAAAAGATGCTTCCAAATTTACCTGTCATTTCAAACGGAACACTGGCAAAAAGAATTGAGGAAAACATATTCAATTCCAAATTAGACAAAATTATTTTTAAATTTATAAAAAGATACAAATTAGACAATCTTGATTCTTTTGTCCTGGGATGTACGCACTATGAATTGGTAGAAGATATATTTAAAAAATACTGCCCGAATACAAAGATATATTTAAACAGCCAATTTGCTATAAAAGATCTAAATTACGAACCCAATGATGAAAATTTGTCTATCTTATTCTTGCAATCAAACGAGAGTAAAACTTACCTAGACAAATTAAACAAGTTGATAGGGAGATAATATGTGTGGAATATATGGTTACATTGGGCAATTAGATGCCTACAATGAAGTATATAATGGATTAAATATGCTACAATATAGAGGATACGACTCTTGTGGCATAGCGTATTATAATAAATCTAAGTTTGATATAAATAAAGCAGTCGGCGTATTAAATGAGTTGAAAAAGCCGGATATTGAAACCCATATTGCCTTTGGACACACGAGATGGGCTACAAACGGCGAAGTGAACTTACAAAACACACACCCACATGTCTCTTTTGACAAAGAGTTTACTATCGTACATAATGGAATTATCACAAATGCTAATATTATAAAGAATGAATTGCAAAAAAACAAAATCAAATTTTATTCTGCGACAGATACTGAGGTTATAGCCAATGTGCTGGCATGTTTTAAGGGCAACATATTGGATAAATTACAGAGTGTTTACGACATATGTAAGGGCAGTTTTTCTTTAATAATAGGGTGCAAAAATGGAGATATATATCTACTGAAAAGGTTTTCACCATTAAATATATTAAAATCAAAAGATGGAATTTATATTTCTAGTGATGTCAGCAGTCTAAAAGAGGGCGAACTGTATAGCCTTGAAGATGGAGATATTATTAGAATATCAAATGGAGAGATAACGAGTCTATTAGGCAATGAAATAAAATTTTCATTTCATCACAATACTATTAAATCTTTTAAATTAGGTAAATACAAGCATTATATGTTAAAAGAGATTTATGAGACGCCAGAAAGCATAATGAATACTTATAAATACATATCTACAAAAGATATACGAAAGATCTTTAAACATATAAACAAAATAACATTAATAGGTTGCGGTACGGCGTATAATTCATGTTTGATAGGCGAACAACTGATGAAAGATAACTTGCATCTAGATATTGATAGCCACCTAGCATCAAACTATACAATCAGCAAAAAAATAAATAGACGTCATCTTCACATAATCATTAGCCAGAGTGGAGAGACAGCAGACTGCATCAAGGTGGCGGAGCAGGTCAAACAAAACTCAGGTAAACTACTCATAATAACCAACGAAGAGAGCAGCACAATAACAAAATATGCTGATTATATTTTACCGACTAAGGCAGGCAAAGAATTGGCTGTAGCCAGCACAAAGACATATTGCTGTCAATTATTTGTATTTGCCTACATTTGTATGATATTGAAAAATAAAAATTACTCCATTGATATATGCTCATTAAAACTAGAATTAGAAAACTTTATAGAAAAAATCAACATCAAACCATTAGTAAAAAAACTGATAGATAAAGATAAATTGATAATGATAGGAAAAGATATAGATTATCTAACTTTGATAGAAGCAAGTTTAAAAATTCGTGAAATTGATTATGTATATACGATACCGATGTATTCGGGCGAATTAAAACATGGAACCCTTTCTTTGATTGATAAAGATAGCATAGTCCTATCCTTGAACACAGACGACAATTTCTATAGGCTAGATACAGCGAAAAATGAAATAAACTCTAGAGGAGGAGAGGTCATAGAAATATCCAAATTTTTCCCTAAAATGAATATCGAAAAATGTTTTAGACCAATTTTGTCCATCATACCATTCCAACTTTTGAGCTATTACATTGCAGTAGAACGGGGCAGGAACCCAGATATGCCTAGAAATCTTGCAAAAAGCGTAACAGTTGAATAAAAACTTTTCTCATACGTCATACATACCATTTCTTTTTGCCACTGATGATTTGGCTGTTTAAATAGTTCATAATGTAATCTTTTGGCCTTATCTCTATACTGTTGGATCTATTGTTTTGATTGTCTAGAATATAATATTCGATTTGATCATCTTTGAATATATTTGAATCTACTATATTTACATCTCCAGATTCTTCTTTTATTGTCCTTAACAAAGTTTCATTCCCATTTACAATTTTATATAAGTTATAAGTTTTATTTTTCCTGGCTTTGAAATTAATGATAGCACCTGACTTGTCTAGATTGATTGTCATATCAAGTTTTTGATCAAAATTGATTGCGGTAGGTGCATTATCCGTCTTGAAATAATCATAGGCAATATAACGCTCCAAATCGTGGGCTGGAGTTGATAGAATATGGTTTTCTTCCAGTTCTATTAAGTCATATGGATATTTCTCTACGCCGTCCGGTTTTTTGAAATCTTTCACACTTTTGTTTGCGTACAAAGATTGCAAAATCTCTTTATTTATTTGAGTAGGTTCTATTGAACTATGCATCTGTTGGGGCAGGGTATTATCATGCAAATCAGCTATCCATGTCAAAATCGTGTGTTCTGTGGTATAAGAAACATTGTATAAATCGGTATTATTTCCATTATACGAAGCGGTTCCTGTCTTGCTAGCCACAGGCATATTTAGCGAGTTTAATCTCTTCGCTGTGCCAGTTTTTGCAGTGTCTTTCAACATATCTGTCATAAGGAAACAATCTTTTTCATCAAATACACGTTCACTTGAATCTTGGTATGAATATATGACCTTACCATTTTCGTCCAAAATTTTATCTACAAAATTGACCCCATAATAGTTACCCAAATTAGCAATAGTAGAGTAGGCTGAGACTAAACTCAGTAGTGAAACACCATTTTTTAGACTACCTAGTGCTAAGGATAAATTAAGGTCGCTATTTTCAATATCTATACAAAAATCATTTAGACATGACTTCGATTTTTGGTATCCTAAATATTCTAGTGCTTTAACTGCTGGGATATTTAGAGATTGAGAAACCGCATCCCGAACACTGACATACCCGTGATATTTGTTATCTGCATTTTTAGGAGAAAATCCATTGTAGTTGATTTCTTCATCTAAGATCGTTGTGGCTGGTGTCAAGATATTGTGTATTATACATGGCAAATACACTGCCAATGGCTTAAATGTAGAAGCGGGCTGTCTTTTCATATTATGTAAATTGTAGTAACTATTCGCATAGTACGCTAGGACCTTTCCGTCATTACTGGCTATAACTGACACGCTATCAAGGGGTGTGTCATATGTTTTTTCGCAAGAGTTGATATTTTCATTGTTGATTTTTATGACCTCTTGTTGCAAAGCGTCGTCTTTGAAAGTATATATTTGATATTTTTTGTTGATCAATTCACGTTCACTGATGTTTAGAAGTCTACATGCCTCGTATATTGCTTCTTCTTCAAAAGAGTGATCATAATCATTGCTCTCAGCCACCTCAATTCCTGACGATACGACTTCGTTGTATTCTTCTTCCGTTATATGTCCTGCTTCATACATTGCATTAGCAACCAGATTTTTTCTATTGACTGACTTTTCATAATTTGTTTTAGGGGAATAAGTGTTTGGAGATTTTATTAGTCCCGCTAGGCAACAAGCCTCATTTATTGTTAAATCATTCGCTGACTTGTTGAAATAAACTTTGCTCGCATTTTCAATTCCATAAGCATTAGAGCCAAAATATATTGTATTTAAATACATCTCTAAGATTTCATCTTTTGTAAAGTTTTTTTCCATTTTTATCGACAAAACAATCTCTTTAATTTTCCTTGAGTATGTTTTTTCGTTGGATAGTAGTGCATTTTTTATCAACTGTTGGCTGATTGTAGAGGCTCCTTGAGATTTCGAATTTGTGGTCATATTGACAAAACCTGCCTTGATTATGCGTTTTATATCATAGCCATTGTGCGAATAAAACCGCTTATCTTCGGTATCAATAAAGGCGTTTTTCACATATTCGGGTAAGGTATCTATTGTTATTATAGAGCGGTTCGTGTTATACAGCGTGTTGTCCTGCCCAGACGCTGAATAAACTCTTACTCCGTTGTTTAGACTTGTCAATTTGTTGATGTCTAAATCGTATTTGTTATAAACTATTGTTACAAATGCTACGCATGAAAGAAACAATACGATAATGAAAATAGAGATTATCAATAGCACTTTTTTTAACTTGCTTTTCTTGGTTTTTGACATCAATTTATTATCTGCATTAAACGAATTTTAATAACTTATTTGTAAAATTTAGTTGAAAAATAGTGCTATTTATATTATAATTATATTTATTATGAATAGTTACGAAGGAAAGACTTATCATGTAGTTACATACGGTTGCCAAATGAATGTCCACGAATCCGAAAAAATTCGTGGTATTTTGTCCACTCTTGGCATGTTGGAAATTGACGATATCGAAAAAGCCGATGTCGTAGTTTTTAATACCTGCTGTATACGAGAAGGGGCAGAAGATAGGGCATACAACAACATCATGGCTCTAAAAAAGGTAAAAGAAGAAAATCCAAACAAGATAATTGTGATGTGCGGTTGCATGCCTCAGCAAAAGCAAGGGAAATATAATCTAAAAGAAAAACTATCTTTTGTCGACATCATCATAGGCACGCACAACATAAATGCTCTCGCTCAATATTTACTAAAATTTGCCATCAACAAAACTCGTATATACGACATTATAGACAAACCTATAGCCAGCATGGATACCGACCAATGTATACGTGATGACAACATCAACGCATACGTCAATATCATATATGGTTGCAACAAATTTTGCACCTATTGTATAGTCCCTTATGTCCGTGGTAGAGAGATGAGCAGACAACCTCAAGACATCTATAACGAAGTTCGAGACCTTGTTCAAAACAAAGGTTACAAATATATCACATTGCTTGGACAGAACGTCAATTCTTACGGCAAAGATTTGAAAGAACCTAATACATTTAGCGAATTGCTTACATATTTATGCAAGATAGAAGGAGACTTTAAAATCAAATTCATGACTTCTCATCCTATGGATTTCAGCGACGATTTGATCAAGGTAATGAAGAAAGAAGACAAGATAGCGAAGGCTCTTCATTTGCCTGTACAATCTGGTAGCAGTAGAATTTTGGAGAAGATGAATAGGCATTATGATATTAAACACTATATGTCTATCATCAAAAAGGTCAAACATGCGATGCCTAATATTTCGTTGTCTACAGACATTATAGTAGGTTTCCCTGGCGAGACTGAAAAAGATTTCAATATGACAATGAAACTCTTAAAAAAGGTCAAATATGACCAAGTATTTGCTTTCATGTATTCAAAACGAACAGGAACGCCTGCCGCACAATTCAAAGACCAAATAGATGAAAAAGAGAAAAACAAAAGGGTAAACAAACTTTTAAGATTGCAAAAATTGATTCAAAAGGATCAAATAAAGAAGTATTTTAACAAGACTTATGATTGCTTGATTAAACATATTAACGGCGTGGCAGTCGGTATCACTGATGGGGGAAAAGAGATTTATATCCCTAACTATAAATATGTCAATCAAAATTATTTTGCAAAAGTAAAAGTCGAAGATATCCGCAATCACAAATTATCAGGAGAAATCAAATGAAAAAACCAAATAAGAAAGTGTCTCCAATGATTGAACAATATTTACAGACAAAAGCACAATATCCTGATTGTATTTTGTTCTATAGACTTGGAGATTTTTATGAAATGTTTTTTGAGGACGCCAAACTTGTCAGCAAAGAATTAGATTTGACCCTGACAGGCAAAGACTGTGGCATGGAAGAACGTGCTCCAATGTGTGGAATACCATACCATGCTTATGAGTCCTACGCCCAAAAATTGATTGAAAAAGGGTACAAGATCGCCATATGCGAGCAGACCGACAACATAGTAAACAAATTGGTGCAACGCCAAGTCGTCAGGATAATAACACCAGGCACAGTCATTGACTCATCTATGCTGAATGAAAATTGCAATTCCTATATAATGTGTATATATTATGATAAAAACACAATATCTTATGCTTATAGCGACATTTCGACTGGAGAAATGTATGTAGGAGAATATTCTGGTAAAAATGTCGTTGGATACATTAATGACCAGATAATACGTGTCATGCCAGCGGAAATCATCTGTAACCCAGCCACAAAAGAGTTAGAGAAAAATATCCCTTGTATTCAGTCTAATGACAAATACCGCTTGAATGAATACTATGAATGGGCTTTCAATATGAATAATGCAGAAAAGAATATTACTAGACAATATGGTATTGACTCTATCAAGGGCTTTGATTTTGACACGAAAAATTGCATCATCGTCATAGGAGCGCTACTAGAATATTTCAAAGAAACGCAAAAACGTGAATTGCATCATTTGAAGATGCCTAAACTATTGAGAGATGAACAATTCATGTATGTCGACACTAACACTCGTCGCAACTTAGAGATCGAACAGACTATGCATGAAGGTAGTAAATATGGCAGTCTACTATGGGTGCTGGACGACACTTGCACGAATGGTGGCTCTAGAATGTTGAGAAATTGGGTGAGACAACCCCTGCAAGATAAGGCCGCTATAAACAACCGCTTAGATATGGTTGAGACATTGTACAATGATGCTCTTTGCCGTGCTGATCTAAAACAGACATTGTCAAAAGTTCAGGATATTGAGCGTATTGTGGGAAAAATATCATATGGCAATATATCTCCTAAAGATTGCATTGCCCTCGCTAATTCGTTATCACAAACGCCAGACATCAAAAAAATTTTATATAGGACAAACAACCCTAGTCTAATATCTCTGGCTGATGACTTGGTCGACACCAGCAGTATATCGAATCTAATCAACATGACTATCAGCGAAAATCCGCCTGCATTGATGAAGGACGGGGGATATATTCGTGCTGGTTTTAATGAAAATCTTGATAGATTAAGAAATATGAAGCAAAATGCGGAAGATTACATACTTCAAATGCAAGCTCATGAAAGAGAGGCTACAGGGATCAAGAATTTGAAGATCGGCTACAATAAAGTCTTTGGCTATTATATTGAAGTGAGCAAAATGTACAATGATATGGTGCCATATAGTTATATAAGAAAACAGACGGTCTCAAACAATGAACGTTACATTACGGAAGAATTGAAAAAATTTGAAGAAGAAGTTTTGACCAGCCACGAAGATGCAATGCGTTTGGAAGAGACTATCTTCAAAGAGTTGAAATCTCAATTATTACAAAACACTGAGGTTATGCAAAAAGTCGCCATGACAATTTCAACCATTGATTGCTTGTATTCATTGAGTAGCGTAGCGGTCAGCAACGATTATCACAGACCTACAATTGTGGATGACAAAACAATAAATATCGTTGACGGTAGGCATCCAGTCGTCGAAAAAATGTTAAAATCAACAGATTTCATTCCTAACGATTGCAAATTGAACGATGCCGACCAACGCACAATCATATTGACAGGACCAAATATGGCGGGTAAGTCAACGTACATGCGTCAGGTTGCACTGATAACATATCTGGCACATATTGGAAGTTTTGTTCCCGCAAAAAGTGCTGATATTTGCATAGTAGATAGGATATTTACACGTATTGGCGCTAGCGATGATTTGGCGGTCGGGCAGTCGACTTTCATGGTGGAGATGATTGAAGTCGCAAACATCTTGAATTTTTGTACCAACAATAGTTTAATTATCCTTGATGAAGTGGGAAGAGGAACATCTACCTTTGACGGTCTATCTATCGCATGGGCGGTCGTCGAATATTTGTCAAAGAAATTGAAAGCAAAGACACTTTTTGCCACTCATTATCACGAATTAATGCAACTTGAGGGGCTGTATGATGGAGTAAAGAATTTTTGTATCTCAATTAAAGAAATCGGCGGAAAACTCGTATTCTTGAGAAAAATTATGCGTGGTAGTGCTACTAGAAGTTACGGAGTAGAAGTCGCTAGCCTGGCTGGACTCCCTGACGAAATTATCTCTAGAGCAAAAGAGTTGATCAAAGAATTTGAAGCAGAAAAAATAAATGATTCCGCTCAAAAAGAGAGTGAAATCATCGACATTCTCAAAGGTATAGACATAAACAAATTGACACCTTTAACTGCATTTGACACTTTAGCTCACCTTATAGATATCGTAAAATAAAAATAGAAAAATTACAGAAAAATTAGGAGTAATTATGGCAATCAATATTTTGGACAGTATGATAATCAATCGTATTTCTGCCGGGGAAGTGGTAGAAAGTCCGTTTTCTATTGTTAAAGAATTGATAGATAATGCTCTTGATGCTAATGCTACAAAAATTACAGTTGAGATCAAAAATGGCGGTATTGATTCGATAGTTGTGAAAGATAATGGAAAAGGGATAGAGTTTGACGATATTAAAAAAGCCTTTTTACCTCACGCTACTAGCAAAATTAAGAATTTAGATGATTTAGACGCTATATATACTCTAGGCTTTAGGGGAGAGGCATTGGCTAGTATATCCAATGTCAGCCAAACCAATATGGTATCAAAAACTCCCGATGCCGATTGTGCTTATACTATTGACGTAAATGGTGGAGTATTTAGTGAGATCTTGCCAACGTCTGCAGATGTCGGCACAAAGATTGAAGTAAATAATTTATTTTATAACACACCTGCTAGAAGAAAATTTTTGAAACGTCCAAAGACGGAGGAAGCACAAATTACCAACATAATGGCTAGATACATTTTGGCACATCCAGACATTGAGTTCAAATATACGGCAGACAACAAAACCATATATAAAACAACCGGAAAAACACTATTGGACGCCATATATTGTGTATATGGAGAAGAAACTACACGCAATATCATGTCTATAGACAAAACAGTCGGGAATTTAAAATTGACAGGCTATGTCTCAAAAATTGGATACAGCAAGCCGAACACTACCTACCAAACCTTGATTATAAATGGACGTTATGTTATAGACGAAATTGTATCAAAAGCTGCATACATGGCTTTTGAGGAATATTTAATGACAAGGCAATTTCCTTTCTATGTATTGAACTTAACCATGCCAAATGTCGACGTTGATGTTAATGTGCACCCAAGCAAAATGAATGTTAAATTTGCTAGCCCTAGTAAAATATACGATTTGGTCTATACCGCTATACGTGGGGCGATATACGAGTTTTTGAACCCTAATAAAAATACTCCTGTCGATATTAAATCAATTGAGACTCCGCAAGACAACCTGATCAAAACGGATATTAATTCTTTGAAAGAGATTGAGATACAACCTAGTATTAAACCAATTAACACCAACAAAGTTGAATTGAGGCAAACGTCTTTTTCGCCGATCACATTTTTTGATTTGAAAAAGGAAACTGAATCTGCTACAACTCTGGTAAATAATATCAATTTTAATCGATCTACAGAACAGCAAAACAATGATATTGCTGGAAATATGTCTAATTTAACATCAAACTTAAATTTAGATGAAGACAGCGATCAAAACAAATCATACAAAAATATTGACGAATTTATAGACTACAAAATTGTTGGAGAATTATTTAATGAATTTTTAATTCTCGAAAAAAATGACAATATGATACTAGTCGATTTTCATGCTGGACACGAACGCTTGAATTATGACAAATTTACAAAAATGGTCGAATCACGTGATGTCGTCATTCAAGATTTATTGATTCCGTATGTACAAGAATTGACCGAACCAGAAGTTGAATTCATTTTGGACTTAAAACCGGCATTGAGTGAATTGGGCTTTGATGTTGATGCTTTTGGAGATAAAAAAATCATCATAAACTCCGTACCTATGCAATTAAAAGACATCAATCTAAAAGATTTTATAGACGATCTAGTCCATGATATGAAGAATTTAAAACCTAATATGAACAATGAAATTCGCCACTATCTAATGCAAAAAGCGTGCAAAAGTAGCGTAAAATCGGGTATGAAATTAAACGAAATGGAAATAAAAGAATTATTGAAAAATCTAGATATAAATAATCCTGTCCTTTTGTGTCCGCATGGTAGACCTGTCGTAACAATTATCACACGTGCTCAAATCGAAAAATGGTTTAAACGTATTGTTTAATTGTGGGGTAATTATGGCAAAAAAAATCTTAATTATTACAGGACTCACGTGCAGTGGGAAAAGCAATTTGGCAATGGAAATTGCAAAAGAATATAATGGAGAAATCATTTCTGCCGATAGTGTACAGGTATATAAAGGACTGGATATAGGTAGTGCAAAAGAAAGCCTAGAAAACAGATCAAAAATCAAGCATCATTTAATAGACATCAAACATTTTTATGAAAACTACAATGTCGGGGAGTTTCTTTTTGACTGCAAAACAGCCTTAGATAATATTCTATCCAAAAACAAATTACCTATCATAGTAGGTGGAACAGGGCTATATATCAAAGCATTAATGCAAGGTTATTCTTTAGGTGGAACTAGCCAAGACGCAGAATTTAGAAAAAAATATGTCCAACTTGCTAAAGAAAAGGGAAATCAATACGTATGGCAATATCTCTATGATATAAACCCAGAAAAAGCAGAGGCAGTGCACTACAATAACCTCAAAAGAATCATTAGATATCTAGAGATTGAAGAGCACGGCTGTAGTGCAAATAAATTCAATATTCTTGAAGATTACGAGGTTTTCGCTGTTGGAATTGTGGCAGATAGAGAAGAGATATACAATAAAATCAATTCAAGAGTGGACAAGATGATTGACGCTGGGCTAGAGCAGGAGGTTAGGCATCTAGTGGAGCAAGGAGCCACGAGAGATATGCAAGCATTTAATTCAATAGGGTACAAAGAATGGTTTGACTATTTTGACGGGGTTCAAGATAAATCAACGACTATAGACCTCATAAAACAACATTCTAGAAACTATTGTAAAAGGCAATTGACTTTTTTGAAGACAATACCAGATCTAATTCTTTGCGATATTGAGACAGCAAAAAACAAAATTAAGGAGTATTTGAATGATAGAAATAGATAGCGATATTTTAAATTTTATTAATGACTGTGAGAAAGATTGCCTGTCTAAATTTCAGGAAATAGAAGCAATCGAATTTCATAATCAACTGAAAGTTTTAAATGCTTTTAATAAAAATCATATCCAGGCATATCATTTCATAGGGAGCAGTGGATACGGGCACAATGATATTGGCAAAGAAAAAATATCTAGCATTTTTAAGGATATATTTAATACTGAAGATGCTTTTGTCAGCCCTTTAATCAGTTGTGGTACAGAAGCGATTAGCCAAACTTTATTCGGCATCCTTAGACCAAATGATTGTATGCTATCAATTTCTGGCACACCATATGACACATTGAAACAGGTCATTTGGGGAGTAGAGGGGAAGAATGTCGGCTCGCTAAAAGATTATAATATCGCATATTATGAAGTACCTTTGGTTGGCAATGATTTCAATGAACCCGAGATCGTTAAGGCAATCTTAAAATATAATCCCAAAATAGTTTATATCCAAAGGTCAAGAGGATACTCACTAAGAAACGCTCTGTCTATCAAGCAAATAGAAGACATTCTAAAGGTCGTCAAAAAGTATACCAAAGCATATGTAGTGGTAGATAATTGCTACGGAGAATTTACGGAAGAGAAAGAACCAACAGATGTTGGAGCAGATCTAGTGGTCGGCTCGCTTCTAAAAAACATGGGCGGAGGAATAGCTCCTACAGGTGGCTATATCGCAGGAAAACAAGAATTAATTGAACTAATATCATATAAACTCACAAGTCCAGCACTAGGGGTAGATACAGGCTCGTATGAAGCAGGATACAAATCATTTTTCCAAGGTGTATTTGTGTCTCCACACGTTGTGGCTCAGGCAAAAAAATTGGTAGTCCTAGCAAGCGTGGCTCTATCTAAATTAGGGTATGAGACTGTGCCAAAATTGACAGATACCTTAGCCGACATTGTATGTTGCATCAAATTTAACGACAAAGATAAACTCATCAACTTCACACGAGCAATACAACAGGCTAGTGCAATAGACAGTGATTCCGTTTTGGAAGCGGGCGAAATGGATGGCTACGAAGATTTAATCATAATGGCCAGTGGAAGTTTCAATCAGGGCAGCAGTATTGAACTAAGTTGTGATGGGCCAATGCGTGAACCATATGCGGGATACTTACAGGGTTGTCTAAGTTATCAGCATGGGAAGATTGGTCTAATCAACGCAATTAAGACTCTAATTAAATAATAATATTATAAGACAAAAAAGGCTTTTACTTACAGGGTAGAAGTCTTTTTTATTCAAAACAGTGCTTGTGGATGAATGTAGGGCAGTGTGGAATTTTACATTCACATCTTTGCGTAAAACAACACTTTTACGCAAAGATGGCTGAAATTTTGCAAAAAATCCTGTGGAAATCAATAAATTTATCCACCAAATCGCTTTAGTCCTCTAATATAACACATATTTCGACAAGCTGAACCCAGACATGTCCACATTTCATAAATTCATAGTTTCTTTATAAGATTTGTTAAAATTAATACAAATGGTCTCATAAAATTTTTGAAACTAAGATGACCATTTATTCATCTAAAACAGTACCAATTCGTCTCAGGCAAGATTTGCGACGACATATTTCTTGGTTGAAGATTTTTTTGATTTACATAGCTAGCACACTAACTTTTTTACCTGTGTATGTCTTATCTTATTAATTTGTTTTGCTATATATCATAAACTATTTTGCTAATTATCAATAATTAAGGCGAATTATAAGATTTCTATATCTTTGCGTAAAAAACCAAAATTAATGTTTTCATATACTTCATTATTTCAATAAGTTAATTATCATGTCCATATATTTGATCCAAATTTATGTCAAACAAAAAAAGCCTAACCAACTAAAAATGGTTAGACTTTTTGTGATTAAATATCTATTTGCAAGAATAATTTTGATTGAATTTATCGGCTACTTCTACCCTATTTCTTAGGCATGATTTTCTCCATTCCGCCCATATATGGTTGTAAAACTGTTGGAATGTTCACGCTTCCGTCCGCATTCAGGTTGTTCTCCAAAAAGGCTATCAACATACGTGGTGGTGCTACAACTGTGTTGTTAAGTGTGTGTGCCAATTCATTGCTTCCGTTAGACTTTTTGTACCTAATTTTCAGTCTTCTAGCTTGAGCGTCTGTAAGGTTACTACATGAGCAAACTTCAAAATATTTTTTCTGCCTTGGGCTCCAAGCTTCAACATCTAGACTTCTATATTTTAGATCCGCCAAATCGCCCGAACAGCATATTAGCGTCCTAACAGGGATATTCATTGTCCTAAACAATTCGACTGAGTAGTTCCACATCTTATCATACCAAATATCGCTCTCTTCTGGTTTGCATATGACTATCATCTCTTGCTTTTCGAACTGATGAACACGATAAATGCCACGTTCCTCTATGCCATGTGCACCTATCTCTTTCCTAAAACATGGACTATACGATGTTAGACACAAAGGCAATTTCTCTTCAGGAATAATTGTATCCATAAATCTTCCTATCATGCTATGTTCACTCGTGCCAATCAAATACAAATCTTCCCCTTCGATTTTGTACATCATATTTTCCATTTCTTCAAAACTCATTACCCCATTCACAACGCTACTATGAATCATAAAAGGCGGTATGCAATAGGTAAATCCTTTGTTTATCATAAAGTCACGTGCGTAAGACAAGATTGCAGAATGCAATCTAGCGACATCTCCTGTTAGATAATAAAAACCTTGACCAGAGGTCTTCCTTGCCGCTGCAAAATCAGCCCCATCTAATTTCTCTATTATGTCAGCGTGATATGGAATTTCAAACTCAGGAACGAATGGCTCTCCATATACGTTGCCTTGAACATTCTTGCTATCATCTTCGCCAATTGGAACATCGTCCGCTATGATGTTAGGAATAGTCATCATTGCTTGTTTTATTTTTTCATCTAGTTCGGAGACTTCCTTTTCGATAACAGCAATGCGTTCATTATTCTTGACAACTTCAGCCTTGATTGTGTTTGCCTCTTCGATTTTCTTGTCTTTCATCAAAACGCCAATCTTGCTAGATAAAGTATTTCGTTTGCTTCTCAAATCATCTCCTTCTTGTTTCAAAAGACGGACTTTGCTGTCCATTTCAAGAACATCGTCAACAAGATGCAATTTTTGGTCTTGAAATTTCTTCTTGATATTTTCTTTCACTTTGTTTGGATTAGTTCTAATTAAATTAATATCTATCATAAATAACTCCTTTCCATTGTAGATTTTGTATTTAATGAAAAAATATCTACCCCAAATTTAGAGGTGATATTTACCACTGTGCCACTCTATTTGAACGAATTAGTCATTCGTCCCGCTCATTTATTTGCAAATTGTGCTATGCAACCAGCCCCGCATTACCAGGTGTCATAAGGGGTAGATGCACATAGTTTCCATAATTTGCTCTCACCAACCGCAAACTCTCTAATACTTCCGCTATATGTTAGTCCCTATCATAGACATATTCAATTGTAATATTATTCTAACAAGTATATTCTCTATTGTCAAACTTTAATGAAAAATTTCTTAAATTTTAAAAAAATTTTCTAAATTGTTAGATTTTTACGCAAAGATATGTTAAAATATAAATATATATAATTAAACACATATTAAAAATGTATCTCTGGGGGTTGTATGTCAAATAATTATTATTTGGATAGAAATAGAAATAATATGAAAAAATTGAATGAGATTTTAACGACATTGCCTGCTTTTTGCAGTATATTTTTTATAGGCATTCAGGATACCACTACCCCATTGACCAGATTAAATTATGCTGTAGATTTAAAAACTTTTTTCAATTACTTAGTTACCTATGAAACAGGATTTTTCAATAGACCTATCCTACAAATTACATTGAATGACATAGATAATATAGATTCTCAAACAATTGAAAGATATATGGCGTATTTGTCTTACTATGATAAAGATAACGGCGAAATTGTAACAAATGGCGAAAAAGGAAAATTGAGAAAACTTTCTACCCTACGTGCATTTTTCAAATATTTTTTCAATAAAGATATGTTAAAAGCCAATGTAGCAAGCAAAGTATCCTCTCCAAAACTACATGAAAAACCAATTATAAGGTTAGAACCACAGGAAACAGCGGAATTGATGTACTCTTGCGATACTCTGTCCGGATTTAGTGATCATCAAAAAAAATATAACGAAAAATTCAAAGTTCGAGACAATGCTATACTTTCGTTATTTTTGACGACTGGTATACGTGTCAGTGAATGTGTGGGTTTAAATGTGGATGACATCAACTTCAATCTAAATTCATTTAGGGTTACTAGAAAAGGTGGTAATCAAGTCATTTTATATTTTGGCGAAGAAACTGCACAGGCATTAAAAGATTATTTACACTTTCGAGATACTTTAAATCTTCCAAAAGAGGAAAGAGCCTTATTCATTTCAAGTCAAGGGAAACGTATGATGGTCAGGACCATGGAATATCTTGTGAAAAAATATGCAAAAGTTGCTACCCCTCTCAAAAATATAACACCACACAAATTACGTTCCACCTATGGCACCAACTTGTATCACGAGACTAAAGACATCTATATAGTAGCCGAAGTTTTAGGACACAAAGATGTAAATACGACTAAAAAGCATTATGCCGCTATTAGTGAAGACGTTAGAAAATCGGTGGCTGGAAAAGTAAAACTTAAATAATACACCATATAATGTGTATTATCTGCCCTACTATACACCACATATGTAATACCAACTAAAATAACACACCATGTCTAAACTTGTAATAATATGATAGATTAAAAAGGTAATTTTTTAAAAATATCGAACAAATGTTTGACAACTTTTATGTTTTTTGTTAATATGTCATTGAGGTGAGATATGGATAAGACCCAAGAGACCTATAATTTTATAGTGGCATATTTAGAAAAAAATAAATACCCCCCTACTGTACGTGAAATATGTGATAAATTAAAATTAGACTCGACTTCCAGTGCAGTTTATCATTTAAAAAAGTTAGAAAAATTGGGCAAAATTACACGCAGTAGCAACAAAAACCGTGCTATTGAATTGACCGACAAGACTATAAACAACATCACATTACCCGTGATTGGGACAATTGCTGCTGGGCAACCTATTTTTGCTGAAGAAAACCTTTTGGACAAAATCATAATTAATGAAAATCTATTTAATGGTAGCAATATGTTCGTTCTAAAAGTTAAAGGCGACAGCATGGTCAATGTAGGAATATATGACGGCGATCTGGTAGTAATTTCCAAACAATCTGTGGCAAATAATGGCGAAATTGTTGCTTGTTTGATAGACAATGAGGCTACTGTCAAACGTTATTATAAAGAAAATGGATATTTTAGATTACAACCCGAAAATTCATTCATGCGCCCTATCCTTACTGATCACTTGGAGATTTTGGGTAAAGTTGTAGGGTTAATTAGAAACAAATTTTAATTAGTGATAATCTTAATGCATTATCACTTTTTTCTTTGAGGTTTTTTATTGACTAAATAACATTTTTAATATATAATATTTATATTAAAAGGGGTATTATGAAAACCGCAGATTTAATCCCATTGATTTTATTAGAATTAAATGAGTGTGATAAATATGGTTTTGAACTTACTAAATCTATTGAAAACAAATCTCATGGAAAAATCATAATCAAACAACCCACTCTGTACACTATCCTTAAAAAACTTGAAAAAACTAAATTCATTACATCTTATTGGCAAGATAGTGAGATCGGCGGAAAACGCCATTACTATAAAATTACCGACAATGGAAGAATGCAAGTCGCTACCCTTCCTAGTTTTGATGCTCTCATAAATATTATTGTGAATTCCAATGATGACGACAATGTTGCCGATGATGATACTTATCCTGCGACAAATAATATAGAAACCACGCAATTAAATGATAGCCATGACAATATCTCTATAATGGATAGTATTATGGAAACTAATGATTTGTCCCCTTCTATGCCGATTGACAACAAAGTTTCAATCCTCCCCAGCGAAGATGTATTTTCAAATGAGCATATTGATACGGCTACAGAAATGGAAATAAACAAAGCAAATTCTTCTATCCTTAAGACTGAAAAAGAGACCACTGAAGAAAAATTTGCTACAAATAGAGACGTTACGAAATTTATTGAAAAAGATAATAACGTGCCTATCTCCAACAATTATAGAGATAACCTCGCTGCCTTAGTAGATGAAAAATCTAAAAACAATAGTTTAGACCTAGTAGATTTGCCTTCTTACGACCAAAAATATGAACAAATAAAATATGTGGATTATATTGATATTAAGAAGGATGATAAATACAAATCCGCCAAAAATACCGCTAAAAATATGTTGTACAAGGTATTATCTACATCGGGTTACCTATTGTTGTTGCTTATAATATGTGCTATTACCACAAACTTTACTGGGACAAGTGCATTATATTACACCTTCCTTTTAATTGGAATCGTTTCCCTGATATTCTATCCTACCATTTATATAGCCAATTATGAAAAGTTTAGACTAATGTGTGCGGACGGAAAATTCAAAAATGATTTAAAAAAGCCCGCTATAATCATGCTAGCAATAGAATTGGTTATAATAATCGTATGCATAATTGTAAATATTAATATAGGCAACAATACCATGACTGAGTTGTTCAGTATTCATAATTTTGCTAACCTTTATGCCCCACTACTCTTGTCTACAACTATGTTTATAGATTTGTTATTCAATTACATATTTATGAAAAAATTGAATAAATAGGAGCTAATGATGATACCAGTATTAAGTATTAGAAATTTGACCAAAATGTACGGAGCGAAGAAAGTTGTAAATAGTATAACTTTTGATGTTTTTCCTGGTCAAATTTTTGGTTTTGTAGGACCTAATGGAGCTGGAAAATCTACTACTATAAGAATGATAACCGGACTTACTCCAATTACTGAAGGAGAGATCAGGATATGCGGTTATAGTGTTAAAAGGAGTTTCAAACAAGCGATCGCCAATGTAGGAGCAGTTGTCGAAATGCCACAACTTTACCCTTATTTGTCCGGGATGAACAATCTAAAACTATTCGCTAGCTTTTACGGCAAACAAGCTTTGGCTAGAATTCCGCAAATTGTCAAACTTGTTGGAATGGAAAACCGAATTCATGATAAATTGTCTACCTACTCTCTAGGTATGAAACAAAGATTGGGTATTGCGCAAGCTCTACTAAACAAACCAAACCTTTTGATACTCGATGAACCAACAAATGGTCTGGACCCTAATGGTATTGTTGAGATAAGAAATATTTTAAAGGTTTTGGCAGAAAAAGAACATATGGCAATTATTATTTCTAGCCATAACCTAGCAGAACTAGAACATACTTGTGATGTCATTGGCCTAATAAATAATGGTAAGATTATAGAACTTAGGACTATGCAAGAGATCAAAGGCATTGTGTCATCAAAACAGCGAGTACAATTTATATGTAATTACCCTAATTATGCTGCATTGTTGCTGAAGAAAAAATACCAGTTGGACAGCAAAGTCGTAGGTAACTCAGTATTAGTACCTCTAAAAGAGGCCAATATTGCCACAATAATAACTTATTTGACTTATAAAAAGGTAAAAATTTACAGCATCAAGAAGATTCAAAAATCTTTGGAAGAATTATATTTTGAATTGTTGAACAACGATAGACCGTCAACAAGTATTATTTAGGAGTATTATGTTTAAAGTCATTTCTGCAGAATTGAAAAAAATGGTATCCAAGCCGGGAATTTATGTCCTCGCTATTTTGCTTGCCATAATTTTGGTATTGGGAGTATTCATTTATAACCCGACCGTCTACTCTACCTCAAATATAACCTTAACTGGTAGCACCGTTATGGAAAAATATACTTATTTTATTGGTGAAGGTTCAGGAAGTATCAAATTACAGGCAGATAGTTCAATAACTGACGCATCTAATAAAATTTTGTCGTATACTATAGACGGAAAAACTCAAGAAGAAAATATCAATAATTTATATGATACATTTGTAATGTATTACAATAACTATAGAGAGGCTGCGTATAATGATACTCCTGCCAATGTGATTACAACCTATAGAAATAACCTCGTCAACGCATTAAACAGCTTAAATACTGCTATTACTACCGGCGTAAATAATTCATCTGCTGGAGCTTATACAATTTTAACCACTAGATCAAATTATGATAGATATACCTCAGCCTATGAAAGTGTAAGGACTTTGTTTAACACCAACACATCAAATATAGCTGATATATGTCAGGAATACGAAGATAGTTATAGAAATGATTTTACCTCTTCTATCGATGCACTTATCTACCCTACTTTGAGCGAAGAGTTGATTAGGGATTATACAGTAAATGAAGAAGGGACAAAATTACATACAGAATTATCTAGATTAAACGATATAAATGACTCAATTCAATCAATTTATAAC
>DVMB01000048.1 GCA_018715225.1 Candidatus Onthoplasma faecigallinarum
TAATTTTTCCTTTTTATAAATTCGGCTACCGTCAAAATGACTTTGTCGTCTGGGGAAATGTGCAATTCTTCTTTCAAGCGAGATTTGTCAAATGGGGAATTATCATATTTATCGATGTCAAGACCTATGCCGTGAATGAGGTATTTGTATTTTACTTTCCAATCTTTTATGGCCGAATAGTCTTCATTTGACATTGTGATCAAAACATCTGTGTATTTAGAGAGAAATTTTTCGGCAGTTTTGAAAATGAAGTTTTTTATCTTGTTGTTGCCCTTGAAGAAGAAAAATCCGTGTGCCGTGTAGATCACGGGAATGTGAAATTTGTGTCCAATTAATCTTCCCATCATACCACCGACGGGCTGTTGACAATAAATTAGATCATAATGATTTTGTCGTTGATATTTTTTTAAGTCATTGTAGGCTTTGAGGTTGCGAAAACGAAATGGCGAGCGGGCAAAGTTGATTTCATACATGTTTAGATGATATTTGTCTTTCAGTTCATCAAACCAAAATCCAGTCTTGGCACAAAAACAATCAACCTGTGCACCCATGCCTATAAGATCGGTTATGTGCGGTATCAAAAATTGCCATATCATATTGTCGGTAGTGGCAATCAGCATAATTTTTTTGTCTAAAAAATTTATCATATAAAAATAGTATAATATTTGGCACGAATTGTAAACCAATTTATGAGAAAAGAATCATATCTTCTACCATCAATAGCAACAAGATGACTATTACTGGCACCAACATGGCATTATTGAACTTTTCGATTTTTAAAATTTGTTTGATTAAATAACCTATAGTAAAACCTAACAAAACTAAACCCACGATTCCCAGTTGATAGAATAACGAAATGAATGTGTTATGAGCTCCCAATATTTGAATAGGTAAGCAACCTAGCCCTTTTCCAAAGAAGAATATAGTCGGGTGATAGAAAATTTCTTTCAAATATTCTACCCACAAATCAAATCTATCGGTAGTGATCATGTTCATAAAATCTCTAAAACTATTACATTCTGTGATTCTACCAAAAAATCTTTCAATTACAATATTTACAACATCATTTGCGACAAAGCAGAAGATGATTGTACATAAAAGTATAATTCCTGTCGTAATTAAAGTGATCTTTTTGTTTATTTTTAAGCCTTTTATAAATATGGCGATCAATATGACGAGCAATAACAGAATAAAGGTTTTTGAAAAGGTCAATAGTCCTATCAAGGTTATTAGACAGAATAAAACAATATTAAATATACTTTTCTTTTCGGTTATAAGGAAAAATGTGAGAATGGACAAAGCAATTTCACACAGGATAGCGAGCGTATTAGGGTGCGTGAACAGGGCGGAAAATCTAACTAAATTTGTGGTTAAATAAAACGGAGTGATAAAACTTTGTAAATACGGAGAAACGAAATAAAGACAACTCAATATGGAAGCAATGATGATTGATACACACAACAATTTTATGTTGTAGTGGAAATTGAAGATTTCTTTTTTCCTCACATATAGGTTCAATCCTAAGATAATAAATATGAAGATAGCGATGTTCAAAAATGTGGTTATATTTACATTTTGGAAATGTATGAGAGAGTATAGAATCAAAATTATAGATAAAATCAATAGAACAAAGTTAGGTTTAGTCTTGTCCTTAAAAATTATTACAGCATACGCCTTTATTATGTAAACTAATATACAGCAAAAATATAGAATTATACCGATGTCTCCGCCAAGCAGACAAAACGGAATATAACAAATGATATACGAAAAGCCACATTTTAGAGAATCTATTAAAATCAATATCATCAATAAAGACAGGCTAATATATGCGACTTGCGAATAGAAGCAATTTATAATAAGCAGACAAAAAAATATAAAACAATGAAAATACAACCTGTTTTTTAAATAAAATTCTTTAAAAGTGAATTTTTTGACTGAATTGTCCATATTAATTGTCTTCGTAATATGAAGTTATCTCATGCATTTCGACTATTGGTAAATTTTGTTTGGTCTTTGACTTATTCTGTGCGTTATGTATGATTTGATTGGCAAGTTTAATTCCTTGAGCGTATTCTTCTTGTGATATTTTACCAGTTTTTATTAGGTAATCAGCATAATAATATTCTCTATACGAAGTGTTTGAATTTCCGCATCTACCTTTTGGGGTAAACATTATAAATATAGTCTTGATCAAAATTTTGAGGTCGTTAAAGAAGGTAACATTATCCACATATTCTAAGTCTTTTTCAAAAATTTCTTCCCAACTAGATTTGCTCCTGCCACCAGTAACTTGCGACAATCCAGATAGTCCTGGGCGAATAGAATAGGCACGCATCACTTTTTCGTCATAAAATACCATGTCTTTTATAAGTCTTGGTCTAGGACCGATGATGCTCATATCTCCTTTAATTATATTTATCAGCTGGGGTAGTTCGTCCAAATTCATCTTCCTAAGGAAAGCCCCAAATTTTGTCAGGCGTTTTTCGTCTGGGAGCAATTCACCTTTTTCGTTGAGAGCGTTTGTCATACTGCGGAATTTATACAATTTGAATGGCACTCCGTTTTTGCCTGGGCGGTATTGTGAAAACACAATATTTTTTTTCAAAGTGCATTTCAACACAATAGCGATGATCAAAAATATTGGCGATAATACTATCAGTGCGAACAAAGAAAGAGACACATCTAAAAATCTTTTGATGTAACGCTCGTATATAGAAAGGCGTGGTTTTTTGTTTTTGACCATGTCCTTTTGCTTTGTCTCTTTAGTTTTCATAATGTAGATAGATAATATCATAAAAATTGTTATTTATCAAGGAAATTTGTCAAAACCTGCTTTTTTAGGTCGAAATGAGGTAAAATCTTTCAAATTCGTTGAATGAAAGTGCGTCGATTTTTTCTTTTAGTAAGGTTTTGCAGGTGGAAAACTGACTTTGCAAGATAGTAACGAGCGATCTTAGGTCAATCTGCGGAGATAAATTGTCGTGGTTATTATAACGAAATTCCTTTTTTAGTAATGCTAAAGATTGATCTAGCATATTCAATTTAAAAAAGATTTTATCGTACACTTTCACTAGATTTTCATATTCAACACTAATATCATTTATAACCGAATGATTGTTTTTTATAGAATTCAAATAATTTACAATATTTATCAAGTGGATATACTCTTGTATCAACATTAATTTAAAATTGTTATTTACCTTCTTCATAAAAATAATTTTATAATATTTTTCTTAAGTGGCATGATGTGTATTTTGTAAAGTTGTCGCATATTTTGATAATATAGACATAAATTTGACGATATTTTAGGTCATAAGTTACTAAAAAATGGAAAAACTAAAAAAATCTTTCGACAAAATTATTAAAAAAATCGTTATTCCTCATAAATGATTGACTAAATTCCAACCTTATGCTAATATCAATACAATGAATTAAAAGCAAACAATAATGCCACATATTTTGTTTGGTTTATTGAAATTTGCTTTATCATATTTTAGGAGTTTTTATGTTAGTTAATGTACAAGACGTAGTTTTTCCAAAGCCAAATATATGCGACGTGGAGGAAATGTATTACAGAAAGATAGGTATCCCTTCTTCAAATGAAATCTATAGAGATAAAATAGTGTTTAAAAATCGCCAACGCATCAACTTTGATACGTATTTTAATTGTTTTTCTTTAGAAAAATGGTTTAAATATACTTTTGCAAATACAAATATTTCATTAAAATTAGTAGCCAGTGGCAATTTTAATGTATCTTTGCTGCATATGTTTATGAACAACGGGAATTTGGTAATAAAAAACGTAGGAGAATATAACATATCTTCTAAAGATCAAAAAGAATTTTTCTTTGAATATCAAACAGAAAATCCATTTGGTTGTTTGGCATTTGACTTAGTAGCAAACGAAGGGGATAGTGTATTATATTCCGCTAGTTATGTCAGTGATGTGAACGAAAAATTGAATGATGTAAAATTGGGAATAGGGATTTGCACCTTTAAGCGTGAAGAATATATAAAAAATAACATAAACAACATAAAAACATATATTTTGAATAATCAAAACAGTGATTTAAGGGATAATTTGGAGATTTTTATTTCGGACAATGCTCAATCACTCAATGAAGAAGAACTAAAAAACAACCATGTACATATTTTCAAAAACAAAAATACTGGTGGCTCGGGCGGGTTCACCAGATGTATGATAGAATCAATCAACTACAACAGAAAGGAAAGAGATAAACTGACTCACTTGATTTTGATGGACGATGACGTCATATTTGATCCTTCATCTATAGAGAGAATTTATCGTTTTTTGACACTGATAAAGCCAGAGTATGCAGATGCATTTATTGGCGGGGCGATGTTTAGAATGGATCATCAATATATTCAGTTTGCTAGTGGGGAATATTATCATGCTGAACGTATTGGTAACCCTATAGAAACTTATAACAATAATAGGAATTTGCTCGATGTGCGACAGATCGTAGAAAACGAAATTATCACAAATGCGAATCATCAGGCATGGTGGTGTTGTAGTATTCCAATGGAATTTATAAGAATGGACAATCTATCTATGCCGTTCTTTATAAAATATGATGACATAGACTTCAGTATCAGGAACATGAAGACACTTGTCTTGCTAAACGGGGTGAATGTTTGGCATGAATCTTTTGAAATGAAATATTCCGCTCAAAATGAATATTATACATTTAGAAATTATTTGATATGCTCGGCTGTAAATAATAAGCCGTTTACTAAAAAAGATGCACTATTCTTGTTAAAAAATAATTTTCATCATTATATTTGCAATTATAAATATTGGGAAATTGAACATTTTTGCAATGCTTTTAATGATTTTTTAGGTGGAGTAGATAAATTCAAAAAGATAGATTTGGAACAATTCCACAAAAGTATTTTACCAAAAGGTTACAAGATGGTAGATGTGAGCGAATTGCCTGTCAAGTTTAGCGAAGACAAATATTATCAGGATATAAACTATTTTCCAAATTGGTCAAAATTGAAAAAAAATTTTCAAAAATTTACAATCAATGGACTATTACTGCCAGCGAAAGGTTTTTCTGTTTTGGGCATGTGGGGAGGCGGTTATGAACAGACCTACCGCAAGAAATTCTTGATACGATATGAGATCAATACTAAAAAAGGTTTTATTTTAAAGAGGAATAGAAAATTGGCAATCAAAATGCTTTTCCTTTACAACAAGACAAAGAAAAAGATCAAAAAATATTTTGACAAAGCTTACAAAGAATTTCAATCTCGTTGGAGGGAATTGATAACTATTGAGAATTGGAACAATTATCTAGATTTAAAAAAGTAGGATAAAAGATGAAATTTGTTAGTTTAGGCTCGTGTATAGCAGGAGATTGCGTAGTAAAGAATTTAAATCGTGGATGGAGAACTAAAAATTATGTATCATATTCTCCTATTGCAATTTTGCTGGGTGAAATTAACGATGTGGATATACCAGAAGAAATTTTGACAAATGAAACGCCAGCCCAAAGAGAAAGAATTAGAAATGATTTTAGCGGTCATATTTTTGATAAAATTCGAGAAGAAAATGCTGACTATATTATAGTGGATTTGTCAGATTTTCGTATTGCCTATAGGATTGTTGAATTTGAGAACGGTAAAAAAATTTTTGTAACCAATAGATCTCTGACTGATGAAACAAGTACAAAACTAAATAAATTTTTAGAAAATAAATTCAACTGCAATATAAAAAGCGAAAGTTTAATTTCATTTAGTAATATTAGTGATGAAGAATTAAACGAGTATATATCAAAATATATAAATGTCCTGTTTGAGCATTTTGGTAAAGACAAAATAATTTTCTTCAAACCAAAATTGGCAAACCAATATATTGATGGTGACAAGATAGAATTCACGCCTAATTTTAGAATCGCAGGTAATACCAATGTTATGATTGATAGAATTTATAATATTGCCAAAAATTATATAACATATATTGATGCACCTAAACAAGTGATCGGAGATAAAACTTGCATTTCACCCTTTGAATTTCATTTTTCTACTCCGTATTATAATTATCTAGCGGACTGTTTCAATGATATTTTGGTCAAACAGCACTTTGACGCAGAATATATGTCCGCTCGCTTGCTTCAATGCAATATTGAAACTCATAGATTGTACAATACAGTGTTTTGCAATCAAATTCTAGATAGGATAAAAACAAAACTAGACAAGGAAATTGTTTTAATTGCCAAGACGAAGCAATTTGCTGAAATGTTAAAAGAACGATATAACAAAGAAATTTTCTCATACATTGAATATAATGAAAATAGTGATATTCACCAAATTAGAACTGAGATTGTAAAAACAAAACAAGAAAATGATAATTTGATTTTTGTTTTGCCCGAAATTTATAATCATGGAGATAATGACGGGATACATAGAATATTTTTTGATTTAATATGTCAACGCAATACTGATTATATAATTCCAATCTTAAAAGAGACGAAATTAGTCAATTTTGAAGGTGAGTATGAAGACATTTACAACAATCATTTCATTGTTAAGACCGCAAATACAATAATTTTTGAAGGGCAAGCTAACAAATTGTATATTGATGTAGATTCTAAAGTTAAGTATTTATTATTGAGATATGGGGCATATTTTTTAATAGGTAAATCTTGCAAGCTTGGTCAGGTAATGTGTGCGACATTAAGTGAAGGATATTTTGTCATCAATGATAAATGTACAGCATCTGGTCCAGGAGAATTTGTATGTGGAATATTTGCAAAAGTGGTTATAGGTTATGATGTTATGTTTTCTATGTATGAATTTGTGCACTGTGGGGATAGTCATCCAATATTTCAAAAGAAAGAGAATGGCAAGTATGAAATTATAAATGTATCTCAAAAAAATCGAATAATTATAGGAAATCATGTTTGGGTTGCTTATAGGTGTCATATTTTACAGGGAGCAGATATAGGAGACGGCAGTATAGTGGGGGCGAATACATTTGTAAATAAAAAATTTCCTAACAATGTGATTGTGGCAGGTAATCCAGCAAAAATCGTTAAAAAGGATATCGCATGGGCAAGGTCAAATACTTGCTATATGTTAGAACAAGATAAAGATGTATTTGTAAATTATGCCAATGAGACGATAGAAGATTAAAAGGAAGATGTCGAGTATTTTAAATAATAATAAAAAAAGATAGTGAGATTGAGATCTGTGCTATCTTTTTTCTATTGTATTTTGGGTCTTTTTTTATCTTCTTATAGATGGATATCTTGGGAGGTGTGTATCAAATCCGACAAAATCAACTACTTGATGTTTTTCTAAATCATAGATTACGAAATTTAGTCCACGGGAGTTCATAGAATATTCCACATTGTTGATTTTAATATTTGATGTATTTCCTTTATGTAGTGGGGCACTCAATACTTCTATCTTCAAATCATCTAAAACGATAGATGAAGCTACACTCTCTTCGTATTTACATTTTTCATCAATCACAATACCTTTATAGATTATTGCGAGATATCCATTCCAGTGGATATTTCTAAAATCAGGTGTTAGCCCTAAATAGTGTAGTTTTTCATTTAATTCATCTTTTATTAACATTCCTGGAGTGTCTTTTGATGCAATTAATATCAAAAGATTTTGTTTGTTCGCATTGATTTTGTCAATGAAGGTATAAATATTTCCGTCATTATAATAAGATACATTTAGTAATCGCATAAGGAAATTTAAATTCTTTCGTAATACAGCATTTTCATTCCTTAATTTTTTCAATACTATATCTTCGGTTGAATAAGATTTTTTGTTTACTATTGTAAGATTTTCTTTCAGCCATGCCTTGTCTTTCTCAATTTCTTTATTTAGTATTGAATATACTTTTTCATAATCAATAGGCGAAAATAATGTATCATTTAACGTGGGGTTTTCTGGGTCTACGACTCTATCCATTAGATTTAATTTTGTTAATAATGATATAAATCTAGCAGCACCTCTTCCGTAATTCATTATTGTTATAAATGGCTTTTTCATTATTATTGCTAAACATGTGCCATGGAATGAGTCTGTAATAATTAATTTGGAATTTAATAGACATTTTAGCCTGTCATTTACATTACCAAACTCAATATCTTTTGACCACTTAGTTTTGATAGTTTTATCATTATAATACATTTCTGAGAAAATCTTTGATTTAGATTTTAATTTCTTTTCTATAGAATTTATATAATTTGCTTTTGTTTCATTAGGGTTTAAAATATAGGCAGATATATAATTTTCTCCGAAATCTTTGGGAGATGCGTCCGCTAAGTTTTTATATATATTGGAAGAGCACAAGAATACAGGATCTAAAACATTGACTGCGTCAACCCCAAAATCGCTTTTTGCCAAATCAACACCGCTACTTTCACGTACAGAAAAAGCATCGAATTTTTTCATATAATATGACATCTCTGCACGCTCGTTTTCATCTCCCGTAAATGTATCATGACCGAAGGAAGCGGCGTAGGTAACTTTTCTTTTATTGTCGTGTACCCAATCTAATGTAACAAATTGTGAAAAATTATTGTATAAATTATGATGAAACATTTGATCAGAGCCGACCAAAAAACATTTAGCTTTGTTGTTTAGTTGTTCATATTCACTTTTTGTTTTTAAATTTTTTACAATAATAGTATCTTTGAATGGATCTTCATAATAGTTATAGTATATATCAGCGGGTGGATGCTTTGAATTTAACGGTCTTTCTATCATAAAACATGTGAAGCCCAATTCTTTTACTGCATTATATAAGCCAACATAAGTAAGGCTACCACCAAAATTTTCAACTGTTGGTATGCCGACAATACCCACATCATACAGTCCTGCTTTGGCGAGTTTTATTGAATTTGAAAAAGTATCTTTATTAATATGTTCAAAAAAGAGATTTTTGTTTTCATTGTGTGGATAATAAGCTTTTACTCTATTGCGCAATGTTGAAAGTGGGGTGTCAATAATCTTATTAAATATAAACTGTTTAGAAAGTTCGTCAAAGAATTTTTTGCCACGCTCGTTGTTAATGAAGACCATCGATGTACCTTTCCCATCATTTTCTGCGTATCGCTCAATTCCCCAAAAATCACCAATAGAAACATCTCCAATTCGTGGGAATTCACAAAATTTACAATTCTCACAACTATCACGCAATATCATGTTCGATTGAAAGCCAATTTCATATTCATCACCATTATTCCATGACTTAGAATATTGATTTCCATTTTGATAATCTATTGTTATAATGTCTGCTCTCCAGCCGTTTTTCTTATCTCTAAAATTTACATTTTTTATTGAGTCAATAGATTTGTCTTTTAAATACAGGTCGAACAATTTTTGTGACGGCACGCCATGACATACTATATCAATTAAAATCAAATTGTCATAATTTTTGTTTAAATAATTTTTTAAGCCAGCGATTTGGCAGGGCATGCCAAAAAATATGACTTTTCTATCATCCTCGAGATCTTTTCTAACATTTTGGTATATTAGATTAACTGTTGCTTGGACATATTTTGAGCCCTGACATTTTTCAATTTCAGTAATTTTAGACAATCTAACAAATTCAACCTTTTGATTTTCTGTGAGACTAACTCCATATGCAATCCCGCCTTGCTTGATAATTTTGCTCGCTGCAATATAGAAAAATCCGCCGCTTGAACTCGTCTGTCTCACTTTGTCTTCCGCCCTTATTGCTATTGGTTTTGGATCTTTAATATTAGTATTTTGATAATTGTTGATGGGGCAGGTCAGTACGCATTTTTTACAGTGGATACATTTCTCTTCATTGATTTTTGGATACATGAAAGTGTGATAACCTTCCACCATCTCTATGGCACCTACTGGGCACGCATTCATACACGCTCCGCAACCTGTACATTTGTGTTCAAAATCTTTTTCTATAATCTTTATCTTTTCCATAAATTGAGTTTAGCATGAATATTTAGTTTTTGCAACCTTTTAGTTTAATAATCCCAATTAAAGGCATAAATCTAGGGTCATCATAAGGACAAAGCCGAGGATGAATGCCCAGGTGCCTATGGTGGTCTTTTCGTTTATGTGCAGTTCGGGCAGGAGTTCTTCTATGACGACATAAATCATTGCTCCTGCGGAGAAGGATAGTAGCCACGGCATTAAGAAGGTCAGTTGGCTGGCTAGGAAGAAGCCAAGAATGGCAAATATAGGTTCTACTATACCGCTCAATGTTCCAAAGACGAACGCTTTGTTTTTGTTGTTTAAGGTCTTGTGCATAGGGAGGGCAACGGCAAGCCCTTCGGGGAAATTTTGGAGTGCTATTCCTATTGCTATCAATAGAGCAGGCACAAAGTTTTGTGTTGTGGCAAAAGCGGAACCAAAAGCAAAACCTACCGCTAAGCCTTCTGGTATATTGTGGACGGTTACGGCTGTAAAGAGTTTGAATGCTTTGTTCTTTCCTTTGTCCTTTTGTAGATTGCTGAAATGGCCCGTGATTTTATCTAGCAGCACCATAAAGGCACAGCCCAATAAAAATCCAATTAAGACAGGAAGGATAAAAACTTTTTCATATTGCTCTTGGGCGTATTCTATTGATGGAATGAGTAGCGACCATATAGAAGCAGAGAGCATTATTCCAGAAGCAAAGCCAATTGTCAGCATATTGGCAAGAAGAGATGGTTTTTTCAAAAAATATACACACAATGAACCCAAGGTGGTCATCAAAAAAATTATACTAAAACCAATAATAATGTAAATTAACGGAGACATCAAAACCTCTTTTGTAGAAGATTTACCTATATTCATTTTATGTCAAGTTTAAAGATAAGTTCATTCTATGTTAAATTGACACAAAAGGAAAGGCTCATTGTCTTTATTATTGCAGTTTGTGAAATTGTGCAGTTATTAATACAGGAATAGTTTTATCTTCAATTTTGGAGACAAATATAAATTCATTTATAAATATGTTGAGGGCACTCCGCTATTCAATAAAATATTTTTATCATTCTTTATTTTTCATATATAATTTTTTTAGTGATAGATAGAGCAAAACTTGTACCTTTATATACAAAATCATATTTTTAAAGTAAAAAATTTGTTTTTTATAATAAAAATGACATCATCTATTGAAAATATTTGTAAATATGATAAAATCTATTTTATAATAGCGTAAAGATAAAAGGAGTTTTTATGTCTGGGGTCATTTATGGGGCGAGTATTGCACTGATTGTTTTGTTTTTGACGATAGGCTTTTTAGTTGGGCTCATTAGAGGGGTAAAACGTTCTGCTGTACATATTGCTTTTGTTGTGGTAAGTATTGTTGTCTCGTTTTTTATAACAAGACCTATTGTAAATGCGATATTGGGAATTAGTATCAATATTGACGGGAGTGTGATGCCGATCAGTGAATATATCCTAACTATGATAAATGACAATGTAATGGATCTATCTAGTTTTGACTCCGCATCGGCATTTATGCAAGGTCTGCCATCAGCCGTTGCTAGTCCTATAGTTTTTATGGTGGTCATGATTCTCGTATATTTTGTAATAGATATAATATATTTGATTGTCGCTAGAATAATATTTGGTAGGAAAAAGATAGATTTTGAAAATCACAAAGCACACAGGTTGCCAGGCGGGCTTGTGGGTATCGTAGAGGCGTGCTTATTCACATTCGTATTATTCGCACCTATTACATCTTTGACTACCACTTACGGCGAGATTGTCTCACATAGTACCACTACCGAAGTGGCAACACAACAAGATGATAAAGTTTATCTACAGACAATAGGCGATATCACAAGCCAAAACATAACTAGTGAAGTAAATGAGATTGTTACATCTTTTAATAATTCTGCAGTGAGCAAGATTTGCTCAATAGGTGGAATTAATGATAAGATTTTTGACGGGTTGTCTAGTTTTGAAGTCAATGATGAGAAAATATATATTAGAGATGAACTCGTCACTATAGCAGAAGGCTACGATTCATTTGTCATATTTTACAATAATGTTGTAGATGAAAACTTTGCGGATCTTGATTTCTCTACGGTCAAAAATGCGATGACTCATGTCGTTCAAAATGGGTTATTCAAAGCGGTGGTTGCGGATACTATCAGTGATTTTGTAGTAAATTTCAACCAAATTGAAGCTGACATTAATATAGAGATGCCAGAGATTGCAAAAGAAATTATAGAAACGTTACAATCTAGATTTAGTAGTGAAGGTTTTGATGCATATGCTTACATTTCTAATGACCTGTTGAGTTTGTTAAATATAGCGGATAGTGTTGTAGCAAACGATAGTTTAGCAAATTTAATCAATTTAAATATGGGCGATATGACTGAGATTTTGGAATTTGCAACCGATTATAACACGTTGTTGTCCACTACATTGCAAAGTTTTGCTGACCTTAATCTTGTCAAAGATACACTACCTATAATTTTGGAGAGCGTCAATGATTCTTTGGCTCAAAATTTTGAAAATAATGATGGGCTGATAGTTGGATTAAATGCGGGTATTTCTAACGAAGGCTTTAAAAATACCATTGCCACACTGTTCAATGGAGATAATTCTATAATCTCTCAAATAAAATCGCTGAACGATCAGTATGACATCTTATCAATTCTAAATAGTGATGATGTATTGGATACAATTTTGAGTGTTGACGGAATTGATGAGGCACTGACGCAGTTTGGTTCGGTGATAGATGATTTTAATGAATTGGAAATATTTAATTATATAGACTCAAACACTCAAACAAATGTGCATTCATTTGAAAATATCTTGATCCTTTCTGGAATAGATGTCTTGGGAGATGAAGTATATCTAAACAATGGGGTTGAAATGACCACTCAAGTGTTAGATACGTACGAAAAATTCTTCTCATACATCAGTTCTCCTATCAAAAACATAATTGATAGCAATTTAGTTGATTTGTTAGACGAAAATGCCGATTTTGATAGCATCATGGACATCATAGCTTCTAACATCAGTGGAGTAAGCGAGAGCGAAAAGAATCTAAATTTCCTTGCGGATATTCTCATGCCGTTCTATGAACTTGATCAAGCAAGTTTTGGTGGGCAGACTCTAAAAGACTTAGTGTTCACAAATGTAGTCAATATTTTGAATGAAAATTTAGGTGAATACATTGATTTGTCCACAACTCCTGAAACGGACAATTATCAAACTTGGGAGGATAGATTGGTCTCTGTCGCTTCACTGATAGATACGCTAAATAGTGGAGAGATGACAACTGAAGATCAAGAGTCCATGACGTATTTAAAATATCTTTTGTCAGCCGACTTAGATTATCTAGAATTGGTAACTACGATGAATAATGACGGCGTAATTGCTGAATTATTGAACATCATATTTGGCAATTCAATGTACCAACCTTTAAACGCAAAACTATTTTCCACCATAGATGAACAAATAGGGCAATTCACAACAGTAGACTTTACAACTAATATTGATAATTTATCTACAAACAAAGACGCTTATATTAATGTCGTTACATCTTTGATCTCATATATTGATGATGGCTTGTTTGAAAGTGAAGACCTGACTACACAACTTACCGCTATTGGAGGTATCCTCAATCTCTTAAAAGAGTCTGCACAAGTTGATGTGTTCGATGAAGTGTTCGCTAATTTGATTTGGTATATTACAGGCGATGTGATTGACGAGGAAAATGCAGATTTGTATTTAAATAAGACCACACCTTTTGAATATGCAGATAAAGTGAAAGAATATTTTGATGCTGATAGTCAAATTGATGGTTATTATGGCATTGATTATCTGGCTCAAGTTGAAGATTTGGTTGACTTTATTGAATTTGGAAGTCAAATTGTGGAAAGTTTACAAAGCGTAGATCTTGCAACTGAGGTAGGCAGACAAGAGTTTATCCAGAGTATTGATCAAACGATACAATCATTAGGCGATAACGCACAAGAAATTGTTGATACAGCTGTAGATTTGGTAGAAGTTGTGTTAAGCGATGAACAACTAGAAGAAATTCAGGCACAAGGAGCGGAACTAGCCAGCACAATAAATGATTATGTCTCTGCAACTGGTGCTTTGACTCCTGAAATAAAGAACTCACTGTTGCAACTATTTGGCATTGTGCAATAATCGTTCAAAGTTAAAAAACAAAAAAAAGATGCAAATTAATGCATCTTTTTTATTATATATGATTTAATAAAATAAAATCATTTGTTAAAACATGAAAGATATGATATACTTAATATATTGATTTGTTTTTACAAATGTAGACTATTTATAAGTGATTTGTATACATATATTTATATAAAGGAGAATTATGGACGAAAATAGCCAATTCGAAGAAAAAAGTCCAAACAATATCAATCTAAATGATGAAAAGGTCAGTAATAATGTAATTGACGATTCCACTGCTACTGACAAAGAAATGAATTTAAAATATGACAGCAAACGTGATGTGGTCAAAGGCGGAGTGCTGGGAACCTTTATTGGACTGGCAGTCATCGTCCCTGGAGTCAGCGGCTCTGCTATGGCGATCATTTTCCGTCTGTATGAAAAATTGCTGTACGCTCTAGGCAATATCTTCAAAAAGTTCAAAAAATGTTTCCGCTTTTTGTTACCGATAGGAATTGGGGCAGTGATTGGTTTGGTGCTAGGCTTCTTTGGAGTACAAGCTTTGTTGAACTTTATGCCGTTTGCGATCATTGCGTTATTTGCTGGGTTAATGTTAGGGGCTTTCCCCTCAGTCAAAGATCAACTCAAAGGCGAGCGACCAACAACTAAACGAATACTGCTTTTCATTCTAGGGCTTATTTTACCTATAGTTATATCTGCTATCTCAATATTTGCGATAGAGGGAACTGAATCATTAGATAATTTACAATTTTATCATTATATCATTTTCTTAGTGCTGGGATATATAATTGCTATCACACAGTTAGTGCCCGGGCTTAGTGCTACGGCGCTATTGATGGCGTTTGGCTACTTTTCGTCTCTCATCAATTCAATTAGTTTATCGTATTGGCAATCTAACCCTAAGATATTCATAGTTTATCTCTGCTTGATCGTCGGCTTTGTAATAGGGTTGTTTACTGTGTCTAAATTCATGTCAAAATTGATTGATCGCCATAGGGCTCCAACATTTTTTACGGTGGCGGGTCTGTCTTTAGGTTCAGTCGTCAGCATGTTTTTCAATCCTGACATTGTCGCAGTGTATAGAAGTTGGGATTTTAGTTGGAGTACTTGGTGCGATTTAGGAGTAGGCATAGTACTATTTATTGTGGGAATCATAGTTGCATATTTATTTGTTAGATATGAAAGAAATCACAAGTCTTAAAGAATAAATGAATATCACTTTATGAAACCAAAAACGCTACATAGTAAATATGACAATCTTCCAAATCAAGTTTGTCTATTTCACTTTTGAAAATATTTTGAAGCCAGGCTATTTTTAGTTTTCTTCTATCTAATCTTCTGCGAGATGATCTTTTAGTTCATCTTTCCTCTGCTGTGTTTGCTTCATCAAATAGTCTAACACCCCAAAGTTTTTTGCCTTTTGTTTTAATTATATTATAATTTTCGTCTGTTACTGCATAACCGCAACTATTGGTTCCTATGTCAAATCCTACATAATACTTTTTTTTAACTTCTTCCATTCTTTGTTGACTCCTTGTTTCTTATATGGTATAATTATATTTAGAATAACATAACGAGTTCAAATAAATTTATTCTAATCATTGCACAGCGGTGCCCTAAATAAAGCCTGTAATGGCTTTATTTTTGTTGTTTAAGAAAACCACGGGATTGTCCCGTGGTTCCAAAGCGGTTAACCTTTGACCAAAAATACCTCCTATGTTAAGATTAATTTGTAGTCTACGCAAATTAATAAACATAGGAGGTTTAATATGTCAATTGACACAAATAGTTTAGCACATACGACTTGGAATTGCAAGTATCACATTGTTTTTGCTCCTAAATATAGAAGAAAAGTTTTCTACGGTCAAAAACGTAGAGAAATAGGTGCAATTCTAAGGCGTTTGTGCGAGTTTAAGCAAGTAAATATAATAGAGGCTGAGGTATGTCCTGACCATGTACATATGTTAGTGGAGATACCACCAAAACTTTCGGTGTCTGGGTTTATGGGATATTTTTAAAATGTAAGAGTTATGGTATTAATATACCAACAATTTACGAATTTGTTTTTAAAATATAGACACCGGGAGTTTTGGTGTACAGGATATTATGTAGATACGGTAGGGAAGAACACGAAAAAGATAAAGGAATATATTGCGAACCAATATAGGGTAGATAAAATGACAGAACAGATGACGATAGCGGAAGCAATAGATCCATTTAAGAAATAAGGCGGTTCGCAATACGCACAAGTAGACTACGCATTTATGCGTGTGCTAGAGCAAGGGGTTTTACCCCTATTTGAAAAACCACGGGTTTACCCGTGGATTTTTATTTGTATAATAACCTCCTTATAGTCTGGTGGTTTCATAAAAAAACCACCAGGTACACTGGTGGATTTGTATTATCATCTTTGTGTAGCGAAACTAATTTTTGGTATATATTTTAATTTATAGCATTACAACAATCAATACTATGGCTGTAACTATTGAAATCAAAAGTAATATAAGACTAATAATCAAAGCAACTTTTCCTATGACATGGTTGTTGATTTTCCTTTGGAAAGTGGCGAATGAGATTGAGTCTAGCAATAACATCAGCCCTATGAAAGCGAATGCATAGAACACAATGGCACCGAATAGAGACATGACAGGGAATGAGTAATTACCAGCCAATGATTCATTGATGTTCTGTGCTAAAACTGTTGCTATAGCAAACATTGCAATCAATAAAACAGTTCCTACAATTTTGATTTTTAATTATTTTTATTTATTAATTGGCTGAAGTCTTTCGAATAGTAAATCGTTGTTTTGAACTTGTAAATCTTTTCCTATATCTATTGGGTGCCATACAAACTCTTTCTTTAGGGCTAATTTTTCTTGAATTTTTGTGCAGGTCGATGGGATAAATGGAGCAAGCAAGTTCGCAATATTTGCCATCATGTAGACACAGGTATAAGTGGTGTTGTTGAAGCCTTCTATATTTTCTATGACTTGTATCCAAGGTTTTTGTTCATCATAGAATTTGTTGCCAGCACTGACATATGCCATTGCAGTTTCGATCGCTGACCTTAGTTTCCCTTCTTCTATCAACTGACCAACTTTTTCAAAAGTCTCTGTAGTCAATTCTTTGATTTTTTCGTCAACTATGCCGTTTGGGATTTTACCCTCAAATTTTTTGTTGATGTATGATAAATTTCTATTGATAAAATTACCTAATACGCCTACGAGGAATTTGTTGTGAACTTGGATAAAATCATTTAGGCTGAAATTGATATCCTTTGTCTCTGGGCCATTTGCTAACATATAGTATCTAATTGAATCTTTTGGAAACAATGATACCAATTCATTTATGCTAATCAAATTTCCTTTGCTCTTGGACATCTTTTCATTGTTCATGTTGACATATTCGCAAGAAATTATATAGTCAGGTAGATTGTAACCTCTATCAATAGACATGATGAGGGCAGGGAATATGACTGTATGGAAAGGAATGTTATCTTTGCCGTGAGCGTAGTATGATATCACATTACCATCTTTAATAAATTCGTTGAAATCTATGTTCCTGCTCTCTGCCACTTTTTGAGCGGTAGTAAGGTAGCCCATTACCGCTTCTATCCAAACATAGATCTTCTTATCATCATACCCATCAAAAGGAACCGGAATTCCCCATGTCAGTTGTCTAGTCACTGCACGGTCAATTAAGCCCATGTCCAAAAATTTGTTGGTCTCGCTCGTGGCATTAGCACGCCATTGACCAGCACGCTTTTCATTCAATGCTTTGATCTTATCTTGAAATTTTGATAGGGCAAAGTATAGATGTCTATTTGGTTTTTTGATCGTTGGGGAAGAGCATATGCTACATTTTTTGTTCAAAACTTCGTCCGCATTCAAAGTGGCTAGACAGTTATCACATTGGTCGCCCTTGGCAACTCCACCGCAATGTGGACAGGTACCGACGATCTCTCTATCCGATAGGAATGTTTTACAATTTGGGCAATAATCTTGCATTTCATCTTTTTCATAGATGTATCCATTATCTTTTATGATCTTTAGATATTCTTGCACATGTTTTTCATGATACGGAGTCATTGTCGACGTGTATAGATCGTATGAAAAGTCTAGCTCGTTGAAATTTTTTACAAATTCGTTATGATAATGAGTCGCAATGCTTTCAGGTGTTACTCCCTCTTTTTTCGCCCTGACGGTTATAGGTGTTCCGTGTGAATCAGTGCCAGAGACGTAGATGACATTGTCTCCATGTTGCCTATAGTAACGTGCGATCGCATCGCCTGGCAACAACGCCGCCAAGTGTCCAACATGTAGCGAATTGTTGGCGTATGGCCATGCTCCACCTATCAATATATTTTTCATTATTTGTCCTCCTAATGAGATAAATTTTATTTGATTTTGTTTAAATATGCTAATTATTTTAGCACTATTTGTATATTTAGTCAACCGCTTTATTTTATTATTTGAGTCATTTAAAAGCAACTTGTAGTTTAATTTATTTTTGCTATCAATTTTTGCTAAGAATATTGACTTGACAATAATTTTTTGTACCTGTATTATATATAAAAATATTGGGAAATTTAAAATTGTATTGAGTTTTTAATTTGATAGATTTTAATTAAATTGGAGTTTGGATGTTGAGGTTATCTATTTTAATTTGTGTTTATAATGTTGAGAAAGATTTGTTTATTCAATGCCTCGACTCCATCTATTCTTCCACGTTGAAAGACTATGAAGTGATTGTAGTGGATGATGGCTCAGGCGTCAATTATTTAGATTTAGTCGATAAATATAAATTTGATTATGTCAAATTAGAGAACAATACTGGCACATTGCATGCAAGAAGTGTGGCTATAATGAGAGCAAAAGCTCCGCTAGTTTGCTTTGTCGATGCAGATGATATTGTATCATTTGATTACCTAGAGGCTCTTATGCAGAGGCAAGAAGAGACGGACGCAGATATTGTGTTAAATGATTGGGCTTTCTTCACAAAAAATGTAAAATATTATTGTGAAAAGGATAGTACTATCAATTCAAATTTAGATCTACATCATGACGAAATATTGTGGAAATATTTTTCGCAGCGAGGGCTAGAGCATTCGTATTATGTCCTTTGGAACAAAGTGTACAAGATGGACTTGTTGAAATCGGTCATAAATGAGATAAACAAGCTGGATGTCAATGAGAAAATTATCTATGCGGAAGATGTCCTTATAAATTATTTTGCGTTCAAATTTGCTTCCCGCCTAGCAAATGTACATTTAGGGTACTATTTTTATAGAGTACATTATAGTCAACAATCTAATGTGCAAGACGATACGAAATTATCTATGCAAATTAAAAATGTGGCAAAAGTTTTTTTATACATTGAAAAAGATCTAAAAAAATCAAATTTATATGATACACATAAGGATGATTTTATCAGTTGGATAACATTTGTCTATTCTTCACAATGTTCAATTGCTGAAAAAAGGAAAAATATAGATTTGATAAATCTCATTAAAGCGAGTTATCCTGTCGAAAGATTGTCATATACAAGGAAGATCAACTCTCCTATATACAACAAACATGTTTTGTTGCCAAACAACCTAAATGAAATTGACAAAATTCTCAACAAAATTTATTATAGTAATAATCAGGTTGTAGTCTATTGTAAAAAGACAGGATATGCGTACAAACAATTGTGCGGAATGATTGATATATTAAAGAAACACAACATAATCTTGACGCACAACAAACGCACAAAGGCAGAATTTGTGATGCCGAAAGAGAAAATAAAACTTGTACATAAAATTATACATAATTATTTTATCTATAGGTTGGGAGTAAAGCTTTTCCCAAAGGGAAGTAAAATACGCCAAAGATTAAAATCAAAATTTTGACAGGAGAAAAAATGACAGCATTAAAAAAATGGAGCAAAAACAGATATGTGCTCCATGAATTGATACGAAAAAAAATCAAAACTCAGTATAGAAATTCAATATTGGGTATTTTTTGGTCAATTCTAAATCCACTATTGCACATGTTAGTTATGTGGGTGGTGTTCAGTCAATTTTTTGGCAGAAATGACCCAGTGTATCCAATTTATCTGTTGACTGGTAGTATTTTGTTTCAGTCTTTAAGAATGGCTACCGATGGTTCATTGAGTTCAATTGTGGACAATCGTGGATTGCTCACCAAGGTTAAGATAGATACATACCTGTTTCCGTTGTCGTCGACATTGTCCGCTCTCATAAATTTTGCGTTTTCGTTGATCTCGCTTTTAGTCATCATGTTGTGGATGCAGTTGGCTGGTGGGTATACTCTATATGGGTATCAAATATTGAGCATAATTTTGATGATGCCAGCGTTCTTGTTGTTTGAATATGGTATATCATTATTCTTGTCCGCTGTATATGTTTTCTGTAGAGATATCAAACATATTTATAGTGTATTCTTGACTCTGTGGACGTATTGCACGCCTATATTCTATCAAATTGATAGGATAGACTCGTCTTCAATCTTAAATAAAATTTTGAGATTAAATCCAATGTATTATTTCCTAACATATTTTAGAGATGCGATGTATAATTGTTCGTATCTAGGTATGGGCATGCCTTCTTGGAAGATTTTGGGTCTACTGTATCTGTTTGGACTGATAAGCATTGCGATTGGTGCAATTTTCTACAATGCTTTGAAGAAGAAATTTTTGTTATATGTATAGGTGACAGATGGAAGAAAAAAACAATGACTTTTTATTAAAAATAAAAGATCTCGATATGGAATTTAAAATCCCCGCATTGAAGTTTGACACCCTCAAGGAGAGGGTAATCAATTTGTTTAAACGCAAGAAGGCACCACCCAAAAGATTGAAAGTGCTAGAAAATATTAACTGCGAGATAAGAAAAGGGGAATCTCTTGGCGTCATAGGGCACAATGGAGCAGGAAAATCAACGCTGTTAAAATTGGTGGCTGGAATTTACAAGCCGACTAAAGGAGAAATCAAGTTGAACGGAAGTGTGGTTTTGTTAAACCTTGGAGCGGGGTTTGACATGGAGGCCACGGCTGAGGAAAATATTTATCTAAATGGAGCGATTTTAGGCTTTAGCAGAAAAGAGATGAAAAAAAGATTCAATTCAATCATAGAGTTCGCTGAATTGCAAGATTTTGTAAAGATGCCACTCAAAAATTTTTCGTCAGGTATGATTTCCCGATTGGGGTTCAGTATAGCGATAGACATAAAACCCGATCTTCTTTTGGTGGACGAGGTCTTGTCCGTGGGAGACGCAAATTTCCAGAAAAAATGTATTGAAAAAATCAATAATTTGAAACAACAAGGGGTGTCATTCATGTTCGTGTCGCATAATATCAATCAAGTGAAAAATTTGTGCGAACATACGCTTTGGATAGAAAATTCAAAGGTCATGGGATATGGTCCAAGCAAAGAGGTGTGTAATAAATATATTGAATACTGTAATCAAAAAAAGATTTAGTTAGGCTAAATCTTTTTTCAAATTATAATTCAACTTCATTATATATCTGCTTCAATTCTTTTCGAATTTCGTCTATGTAGTAGTTTTTTATCTTTTGCTTATTATACTCGCCCATATGCTCTCTCAAATCATCGTCATCAAGCAGGGTTGAAAGTGCTTGTACTTGAGAGTCAAGGTCATTTTTGTCTACGACAAAACCGCCTCTCACATCAATAAGGTCTTTGTTGCCACGTACATTTGATGTAACTACAGGCAGACCAAAATGCATGGCTTCCATTATTGCCATTGTCAACCCTTCATGTTTGGACAAAAGCAAGAAGACATCACTTATCTGCATTATCCTATTTATATCCTTTCTATATCCCAAAAATATTGCTGAATCATCTAAGTTTAGTTTGTGGGATAGGTGTTTCATCTTGTCCAACAATTTTCCTTGTCCGCAAAGAATATATTTTGTATTTTGATGTTGACTATGTAATTTTGAAAAGCATTTTAGCATTGCTTTG
>DVMB01000049.1 GCA_018715225.1 Candidatus Onthoplasma faecigallinarum
CTACCTTGCTTGACATCTCTGTAGACCAGTTCTTTTTTCCATGCAATGAAGATGGCGACAACAATCGCCGCAAACAAGTTGATGTACTGTTGAATGATATGGAAGAAAAGGAGCTTATCGTGATGGAAGCAGGACTTGTTGCTCTATATGACCGACCATCAAGCAGAGATGGAATTTGAAGATGGTGTCGATAACGTCAAGATTAGCGGTCTGAAATTCTTTACCGCAAAAGACGGACAAAACACAATCCCTGAATTGATGGCAATGTCTGGCGTGACCTATCAGAAACCTAATGAACAGATAGATTTATTGATGGTAGCAGACCCTTCTACTGATGTAATAATCGAGGAGGATGAGTGAAATGCCAAAGAAATTAGATATTTTTGTTGAGAAAGTTTTTGTTCCATTCATTAGCTCAATTTGTCTAGATAAGCGATTAGAATCACATATCAAACGCTAAAAGTATAGACTCTCACTATAAAGGTGGGGGTCTTTTTTGCGGAAACATTTTTTTACCACCCCACCCTTACACTTTGTGAGTGCTTTAATATCCTTATCAAAACCAGCGAGTTGGTTATTTTCAGTCTGTAGAAAATATTGACTACGGGTTTATTTCCACAATCGTCCGTTCAGAATTATTCATGATGCAACTTGATTCTGTTCTAGTTTCAGGCGCTCAGCCAAATGTATTGTCAAAAGAAATTGATTCGTTTAATTTTATGATTCCCATATTAGTTCAGGAACAACAAAAAATCGGTTCATTCTTTAAACAGCTAGATGACACTATCGCTCTTCATCAACGGAAATTAGATTTATTGAAAGAACAGAAAAAAGGCTTTTTACAAAAAATGTTTGCAAAGTGATTATTAATTACATAAGGAGGGTGTAGAAGTGTTGAATAAGTCTATTTTTATTTCATATGCTTGGGAAAAAGACGAGCCACTAGACAAGAAAGTTAAAAATTTTTCACAATGGTTAGCAATTTATTTGCAATCTTGGGGGTTTCGAGTCCATCTTGATGTATTGGAAAACCACCCTGGAACTAAACTTGATGAATTCATGAAGAACGGTATTGATAGTTCTCACTTTGTTATTTGTATTTGTACGCAAACTTATTTAAAAAAAATAAGCGATTCAGCAACCGGCGTATATAACGAAATAGAATTAATAAAAAAACAAGCTAAAAGTCCATTTATAATTGCCATAATTGATATCGAATCATTTACTGATCTGCCCGATTTTTTTGAAGGAAAGTATATCAGTCAATTAAAATTCGATACACCGTTTTCGCAGGAGAATAAAAAAGGACTATTTGAATTAATATCAACTATACGTGACGAACTATTTCTAAATATCAAGGTGGAAACAAAACCTGATGCTCAAGACAGAATTGAAAGGTACTATAATAGTGTTGAAAAAATAAAATTTTTGAATGATTCAGCCAATTTAATGAATTTCAAACCACAATCAGAAGGCGAAATCTCTTTTCAGTACCTACTTAACGGCGGAGACTTTAAATTAGGTATTTCACCAATGGAATTTATAACTCATTGGACAAGTGCAGGAAGTGATACAATTTACTCCTATAAAAAAGTCAATAAGATGATGAGAATTCATAACTTTGAAAATTTTGACAGAATAAATAAACCCGCTGATATTGACTTTGATAAAGTAGTTGATATTAATTGGGGTGCATCATTGAGAGAAGGAGACGGGATCGTATGGATCAATGATAAAAACTATCTAGCGATAGGTAAAATAATTCAAATTTATTTGGATTCCGAAGATGAATATAAAAGTATGGTAACTCTTGCTTATAAGATTTTAAACCCAATTGATCTGACGGACGATTTCATCGATAGCAAATAGCCTATATATTTATTGGCGCTCATAAATATATAAAACAAAAGATTCTATATTTTTACAGGGTCTATAATCAGATAATAACTCCTATAAAAAACTATTAAAACAGTCCTTTTAATCTAACTGTCAGATTAAAGGGGCTGTTTATTTATTTTAATGATATAATAACCCTAAAAGGAGGACGTTATGCCATACCATATATTTATTAATCGAGAATCTGGAAATGATAATATTTCTGTTTTTTATGATGAACCTACTTTTGTAGTTATTGCCAATAAAGACGATTTACCAGCAATTCAATTAATTGAGGAATCTCAAAAACCAGGTATATATATATTACTAGGAGATAATAAACGTTATGTAGGTCAAGCCTCTAATTCTATTTTTTCTAGGTTACAACAACACAATACAAATAAACCATGGTGGAACAAATTAATATTTTTTGGACGTGAAGATGGGCATCTATCTAAAGCACAACTAGATCTTTTAGAACGTTTAATCATTGAAAAAATGAATACTGCTAATATTGATTTAGATAATAGCACTCAAGGAAATAAAAGCTATATTGATAAATTAAGCAAATTTTCAGCTCTGTCATTATGGAATAAGATTGATAAACTATTGAATGATGTTGCCAATATCGATTTATTTGATTCAGAACACATTCAAACTGAAGATAATAGTGACAACTCAACTCTAAATAGTCATATATCAATCATATTTGGAGAATCATTATATACTGGGAAATCATATAGAGATGTATTTACGCAATTAGTTTCTAATTTAGTATTATCCGCAGAGTTGGATAAATTGATTCCTTTAATGAGTCCTAATGAACCCACTACAGTACAAATACTTGGCAATAGAGAACATATATCAGCTAAAGGGGCGAAGTTGACTAAACCAATAGAACTAACTAAATACCATATGTATGTTAATTTTTCAAAAATAGGCTTATACAATCAAATCAAAAAATTAGCTGAACTGACTGGGAAAAAAGTTATATTTGAAAGGTGGTAATTCATATGGTTCAACAGATTGTTTTACCTATCAAAGATTCAAATATCTTAAAAATGGTTCAAGATACACTCCTTGATAGCTTTCATGCTGGACGTCGTAACTATACGATATTCCAAGTGGGGAAAGCCACTCTCTTAAGGGTAAGTGATGTCATGAAACTTAAAAAATCAGATGTCTTTAATCCTGATGGAACGGTTAAACAAACCGCTTTTATTCATGATCAAAAAACAGGAAAAGCGAATACGTTATATTTGAAACCAGTACAACAAGATTTATTAATTTATCATGATTGGCTGGTCCAACAAAATCTTAATTCTGAGTGGTTGTTTCCCTCAACGACTCACCCAGACCGTCACATCACCGAGAAGCAATTTTATAAGGTCATGGCACGTGTTGGTGATCTTTTAGGAATCAACTATCTAGGGACGCATACCATGCGTAAAACAGGCGCTTATCGTGTTTATACGCAGTCGAATTATAATATTGGTTTAGTCATGCATTTATTAAACCATTCAAGCGAAGCCATGACTTTAACCTATCTTGGGTTAGATCAAGCCAGTCGAGAAACGATGTTAGACCAAATAGATTTTGGATAATGTTTTTTATTTAAAAAGAGGGACAATCATTATGTTAAAAAATTAGGTTCTGTTGCAAAGTTTTCCAAAAAATCTATTTTAGTTTAAAATTGAGAAAAAAGACAGAGAGGACAGAGTAATGAATCATTTTGGTGAGCCGAAAGCAATTGTGACCGATAAAGCACCTTCTCTTGGCTCCGCCTTTAGAAAGTTACAGAGTGTGGGTTTATATACTAAGACAGAGCACCGAACTGTGAAG
>DVMB01000050.1 GCA_018715225.1 Candidatus Onthoplasma faecigallinarum
GACTTGCATGTTTAAAGCACGCCGCCAGCGTTTGTCCTGAGCCAGGATCAAACTCTACAAAAAAATATTCGCTTTATTTCATTTGAAAACAAGTTTTCAAATTTCAATCTATGCTCTATTTTTTTGTTACCCCATTTCGCACTAGTGCTCATGGGAACCCCGAATAAATTATTCGGTAAATAGAACATCAACGAATTGCTACATAGTAGCATTTTTTATAAAATAACCTTTGCTCATTCGCTTGGCTAATTTTTCGTTGTCTAAAAAACTTGGAATTGATAAGAACTATTATCTTACCATGTACCTATTAAGATATAAATTGTCCTATCGAACTTAACGTTCGGCATCCGCTTCATGCTGAATGCATGATAAAGATACCACATCTAAAAAACTTTGTCAACACTTTTTTATAAATTTTTTTAAAAATTTTTAAATTTTTTTTGAAAAACTTTTTTTATTGTCCAAATTCCCGGAAAAACACCCCAAAATGCCCTATAAATAAGGCAAAAGCGGGCATTCCATAACCCAAAAGTCATCTTAACTACCTCAAGATTAAAGAAAATTTTATATAAAAATTTTTAAAATTTTTTTGAGAAGGGACTAAATTTTACCTTTGAGATTGCCTAATTTCGAATATAACACTTTCCTCCCTACTAAAAATGTATCAATCATATATTGGGAGAAGTCAAATCTTGACCCATATCCAATGTTCTCCCACATGAAAAGTTCTAAAAAGATTTCATATAAGTGCGTGGGGTCAATTATGAGACAAATCCATTTAAGTCAACAAAAAAGCAAACCATCATAATGGTCTGCTCTAATAAAATATGACAAATTTATGTGGTTGGGATTTGATCAACTAAAAGTCCGCTATCTGCCAATAGATCAAATGCAACATCAATCAAATCATCTAGGACAAGGCTACTTACCTGTACATATTCTCCATTTAGATTGATATATTTATCCTTTATATCATAGTAATTGCTAGGTGCGGTTACAACTCCTGCCGAGATAAATTCATCAATTGTAGCAGTTTGAACAGCGCTAGACAACGCATCACTCAACTGAGATATTTTTGTATCTGGTTCTATTAAAGATAAAACTCCGCTACTCAATTCTTCAGTGGTAAACATATCTATAGCCATAAAATCGACTACACCATCTTCTGCCATTCCTACAGTCAGGCGTGAAACCGCTCGCAATATGCCCGTGATTTCAGTTCCTTGGCTATCGTATACTTTGTCCTGGCTTGCATCATAGTTAAGACCTAACAAATCTGCAATATACATACCATCAATGGCTTGCCCCAATTCCGCTATGGTTGTATTGCGATTGATGCTATCGAAACAATCTGGCAAAACTACGCCATAATCTTGCTCAAGTTCTCTCAAGGTTATATTTGCCCCAAGATTAGATGTGAGACTTGACATTGCCTCTGCTAGTGGCAAATATCTCAACTGAATATTTACACTATTTTGATTGATTGCAAATTCTCTATTGTTTATTACAACATAGCCATTGTTGATAGAATATATAAAATCAACTTCTTCTAATAAATTTTCATCTTCGTACAAAACTGAATTTTGAGTATCTACATAATATGTCTTATATTTATCCAACATGTTATTCATATCGTCGAGATTGATTATCTCTTTCAATTCGTCTGCACTGATATTTGATATCTTATCTTTGATACTATCTACTAGGTTTGGCAAAGGAACGTCATACAAATCGGTTATATTGATTCCCATAAACTCGTTGCCTATATCCACCCCGAAATCTTTCTTCAAATCATTCAGTGTATAGGTATCAATATTTTGTCCCAAATTTACAGCATGATTGACAAATTCGCTGAGAGTCAAATTGTTCAAATCATCGTTTCCTAAATCTATTTCCGTTTTGAAATTGTTATTTAGCCAATTTGGCGAAACTTTATAATACGCAAAGGCGACGAGTCCAGCCAAAATTGCAATACCCACCAATATACCAATCAGCGCACCAAAGAAAAAAGTTCCAACATGCGAACCATTTGCCTTGTGTTTAAATTCGCTAGAATTTCTGCTCATAATAACCCCTGTTAATAATATTATTGCACAAAAGCCAAGAAAAATAAAATAGATTTAGGTGTAATTTTTAAAAATATGTAATTTTAATAGTTTAACTGACCATTAATTTAATTCTGTAATATTGTATTTGTTATTTAATATACGAAAATGTTCTATTTTAAGGCACTTAACTTATAAAAAATATTTATTATATTCCGCTATTATTTTCGACTTCAAGTGGCTTATAAAAGGTTTCTATTATTCGTGGAAAGTATGCAGATAGTGGCAAATCTTGTTTTTCATATTCTTTAAGCGCATCTAAAACTATGCGAGTATGAATAAAACCTAGACTTTCTTCTTGTTGGATACGTGATTCTTCACATTCTTCGCCAACAAGTTTATTGTAATACAAAATCGTCATACAGCGAATAATTTGCTCGTTTATATAAGTTTTGTCACTACCATATGCCTTTTTTCGCATTTTTTCACGAATCTCATTAGGAAGTTCTAACACCCTCATCTCGTCAAAATATTTATCGGTCAAAGGATTTATAATAGGATGTGAAAATTCGTGTTGAACCTGCCCACCTCTATCATCTTTTGAAGCAAATTCTATTTCTCTCTTGCCTTCTACCAATTTTGATTTCAATCCTAAGTTACAAATAGAAACATTTTCATTATTTACTCCATAATTTGCTCTTATTTGTAGTGGCATAAGATTAATTACATACTCACGATTAAAATCTTCTTTAAAAAATTCGGTTAAAAATTTTATTATGTATTCTGGGTCAATGTTTTTCTTTGTATCTTCTATCCATTTTGAATATATTATTTCGTGTGCAAAATAAAATTCATTGAATTTAGATTTTTCTACAAAATCAGGAATTGAATCCAAAAATTCTAGTATAATTTTCTCACTCCTAAGTCTCGATTTAAAAGGATAATCCAATAATTTTGCATACGAAAAATCTTCATCTAACTGCAAGGCGAGAGCAATCGGTGCATCATAATTAAAATTCAATTTGTCTTCTATTTCGTTTAATAGTTTTACCGCATTATGCGTTTTTACTGGCGCGAAAAATTCTTCCACTTCGCGTTTATATTCAAAGTCAAAATCTACATTTAATCTAGGTGTTTTTTTAAAATAATCACTTATAACGAGTAGAATCTCCATCACTTCTGTTCGTTTATCTATACAAAATTTTACATCCATAATATTTATTATAACAATATAATAGTTCTTTGTCAAATTTTAATAATTGTACATTTTGAATAGTTTAATAGATTGAATAAGTTACAATAAAGTTTATTAAATTACATATAAAACTTTACATTATCACGATGCTACAACCTGGATTTAATAGATAGAGTTCTCTATCTGCAATCAAATCTGGGCAATAGTTGATAGCGATCTTTCTAACTGTATTATTTGGAGTCCATTTGTCGCAACAGACAAAATCTTCTATCTTCTTCGCATTCTTTAGATCCTTGCATTTTTTCAAGAAAGCATCTTTAATCGCCCCACCTACGCCATGACTGCCATATCCGTGGATCACTTTCATCACCTTAAATCCGCCCCGCTTGTAACTATCTATTTCCACCAAAAATTGAGCGATCGCTTCTGCCACCGTTTGCCTATTACTCTTTATATCAATAGTGATCAATTTCATAATATAATTATACAAAATAATAAAAAATAAATCAAATATATAGTTTCACGCTGTTTCTTAAATTCTTAAAAATAAAAAACACAAATTGCAATGAATTTGTGTTCAAATCGACTTAAGCGGTTTGTTTTTTCTCTTTAGGTTGTGATTTCAACTTCGTAATTTTTGGCTTGCCTTGTTTATTTATAAAGTCAGCAGTGATTGTAATTTTCTTTATGTCGTCTTCGAAATGACAACTATACATAACATCAAGCATACGCTCTTCTAATATTGTTCTCAGTCCTCTTGCTCCAGTCTTCAATTCAATCGCTTTTTTTGCAACCGCCTTGATCGCATCAGGCTCGAAATTTAGATCAATTCCATCCATTTTGAACATTTGGACATACTGCTTAGTAATAGCATTTTTCGGCTCGACTAAAATTCGCTCCAACGCCTTTTCGTCCAGACTATCCAGAGTCGCAACGATTGGAAGTCTACCTACGAACTCTGGTATCATACCATATTTAATCAAATCTTGCGGTTGTATATCTTCAAATTTGTTGATAGGTTCTGCGTCAATAGTTTGTTTCACTTCCGCACCAAAACCTATGGAAGACGCTCCCTTTCTCTCGCCGATGATCTTGTCTAGCCCTACAAACGCACCACCACATATGAATAGAATATTTGTGGTGTCAATCTTTATGTTCTCTTGTTGTGGGTGTTTTCTGCCTCCCTGTGGTGGGACTGATGCGATCGTGCCCTCCAATATCTTCAAAAGTGCCTGTTGCACTCCCTCTCCACTCACATCACGTGTGATAGAGACGTTTTGAGTTTTTCTTGCAATCTTGTCTATCTCATCAATATATATAATTCCACGTTGAGCCTTCTCTATATCATAGTCCGCATTTTGAATTAATTTTAACAAAATATTTTCTACATCATCGCCGACATATCCCGCTTCAGTTAGAGCCGTAGCATCGCTAGAAGCAAAAGGTACTTTCAGTGTCTTAGCCAAAGTTTTTGCCAGCAAGGTCTTTCCGCTACCAGTAGGACCAACCAACAACACATTTGATTTCTCTAGTTCCACTTCATCTTGCGAATTTTCCTTTTTTATCAAGTTGTAGTTAATCCTCTTGTAGTGATTGTATACAGATACGGCAAGGATCTTCTTCACTTCATCTTGACCGATGATAAATTCATCTAACTTTCGTTTGATTTCTTGCGGTTTGATAAGGTCGATAAATTCATTTTTTTCGCTTTCTTTCGTGCGAGTATTAAAGTCCATCAAATCACGGCAAATATTCAAGCAATCTTTGCAAATGAAGCAGTCACCTTCTGGATTGCTGATAATGTCTGTCAATTCTCTTGCGGGACGACCGCAAAATGAACAAATAGTTTCGATTTCTTTCATATGCTCCTTTAAAAGACAAAACGTCTATAATATAATTTGCAAATTAATAAATTAATTATTCATTAATTTTTTCTCTTGTCATAAATTTTATCTATAAGTCCGTATTTTAGAGCTTGTTTAGCGTCCAAGAAGTTATCTCTATCTGTATCTTTTACGATTGTATCAATGTCTTTGCCAGTATTGTCAGCCAATATTTTGTTGAGAGTTTCTCTCGTCTTTTGCATATGTTTAGCGTGTATCTCAATATCGCTAGCCTGCCCTTGAGTGCCACCTAAAGGTTGGTGGATCATGACTTCACTGTGTGGTAGGCATATTCTCTTGCCCTTAGCGCCACTAGATAATATCACAGCAGCCATACTTGCAGCCATGCCAATACAGATAGTGGACACATCACATTTTACATATTGCATAGTGTCATATATAGCCATTCCAGCAGTAACGCTACCGCCTGGGCTGTTGATATACATAAATATGTCCTTATCTGGATTCTTGCCTTCAAGGTAAATCAGTTGGGCTACAACTGTGTTTGCCATCTGGTCATCAATCTCGCCAGATAGGAAAATAATTCTATCTTCCAAAAGTCTAGAATAAATGTCATAACTTCTTTCGACATTTCCAACTTGATCTATAACCATAGGTATCATAATATCATCTCCTTATAATTTTTTATTCAATCGTATTGTTTTCTCTTAAAAATTCAACTAACTTTTTCATCAAAATTTCATTGGCAATGTTATTTATCATATCATTATTAACTTGTTTAGAAAATTCTTCCTTGGTCTTGCCAGAATTTTTTGCCATTTCTTCAATTTTGTTGTCGATATCCTTTTCAATGACATCCAGATGTTCATCTCTAAGTAGTTTTTCAAGCACCAATCTACCTTTGACATTTCTAGCACAATTTTTCTTTATCTCATCTTTAAATTCATCAGTTGTCTTGCCGATGTATTTTGCATAATCATCAATAGTGATGCCCTGATATTTCATCTGCATCTCCATGCCGTTCAACTGACGATTGAATTCTTCCTCCACCATCACTGTAGGTGGAACGAGTTCTGTATCATCAATGACTTTGTCTAAAATGTCGTTTTCAAGTTCCAATTCAGCTCTGTCGTTTGCCTGTTTTGTCAATTTCGCTTTCACATCTTTTTTATATGCTTCAACTGTCTCGAATTCTGTACTATTTTTTACGAATTCTTCGTTCAATTCAGGCATTTGACGTTCACGAATGTTTTTGATTTCGACTTTGAAAGTCGCAGGTTTTCCTGCCAGACTCTTTTCATGATACTCGCTAGGGAAAGTAACTATTACATCTTTTTTGTCCCCAATGTTCATGCCAATCAACTGGTCTTCAAAGTTGTCTATAAAGGTTTTGCTCCCTACCTGTAACTGATAATTTTCAGCCTTGCCACCATCGAATTGTTTGTCATCAATATAACCGTCAAAGTCAAGTGTTACAAAATCGCCATCTTTGACTGGTTTTTTCGTCTCTACCAATCTTGATGCACGCAAAAGTTCCTTTTTAATCTCTTCATCTACATCTTTAGCCGTGATTTTTACTTTCTCCTTTTTGAAAGTCAAGCCCTTGTATGGAGCAAGTGTAAAATCAGGAACGCATGGTATAGACAAAACTATTTCTATACCTTTCTCATCAATGCTTTTAATTTCAAGTCTAGGTGCGTCAATCGGTCTAATCTCTTCATGTTCACGTAAAACTTGTGTATACGCTTTGTAATACACTTCATCTATCGCTTCATTTATAAAAGCACCTGCACCATAAGTCTTTTCAATAATATTCCTTGGGGCATGTCCCTTTCTAAATCCTGGGATATTGAATTTACCTTTATTTTTTTCATAGGCAGAATTCAGTGCCTCGTTCCATTCCTTGTCATCTAAATTGATTGTGACGTCATAAATACCATCTTTTTTCTTTTCAACATTATATTTCATATTCACTCCTTAAAATCCCCTTAACTCGTGTATTGTAGCACATTAAATTGATTTTTGCAATCAAATCAACGCACAAAATCCAACTATTATCAGCAATGCACCAAACAAGTAAAAGGATATTTGCATCTTAATCTTTTGTCTATTTTTCTTTGATCTTTCCTTTGATAGTTCATTCAATATGTCTATATCGTCTGTCTCGTCAATTACCAAATCTAACTCGCTTATGTTTCTATTTAACCCAGCCGTCTTATAAATACAAAACAAAATTACAGCCAGCCCAATAAATATTATACCAAAAGAAAGGCAATATTTATTTTGATTGCCTAAAATAACTAGCAGCAAACCTATAAACAAACTCACCATAGAAATGGTGAGTTTTAAATCAAACCTGTTTTTCATACTAGAATGTCAAGAATAAGAAAACCATAATCAATATAACCGCAATCACATATGCAATCATAAAGCCAATATTTCTTCTAGATTTCGCAAAATAGAATGCAAATACTGCAGTGATAGCATATGCTATGAATTGTGCTATAGTATTCATTGCTGAAATAACAGTAGAACTAAGACCCACTCTATCAAAAATAAATTGAAGAATAAGTGCCAATGCAATTAAACATATTGACAAATAAGCCAAAAATGTTACAAAACCTCTACCCTTCATGATACCCTCCGTTAATATTATATCAAAAAAGATATTTTATTACAAATAAATTTTTACCTTTTTTCTATCTTATTCGTAAAATGACATATTTAGAATAAATATTCTAAAAATATCTAATATTCCAAATTATTCAACACAGTTAGGAAATAATCTGGAAGATCTATTTCAAAAACTTTTGTCTCATTTGTCCTAGGGTGGACAAACTGTAGTTTATACGCAAACAACAACTGCCAAGGTGTCTTTATATCCTTATCGACTCCGCCATAGAGTTTGTCTCCTACTATTGGATGGTTGATTGATTTTAGGTGTGCCCTGATTTGATGCGTTCTACCAGTGGTCAATTTGCAATTCAACAAAGTGTAATGAGCGTAGACTTTGTCAATTGAAAATATGGTCTTGCTGTATTTTCCATTCATGTCTTTATTCAAAATCATCTGTTCACGATTTTTCGGGTTTCTGTTGAGATATCCTTCCACTACAAAATCGCTCTTTAGCCTACCTTTGATTAGGGCTTTATACTCTCTATTTAGTGTCTTGTCTTTTAACTGTTCGCTTAGAATTTTGTGCGCAAAATCTGTCTTGGCGACAATCATCAACCCGCCCGTGTCCTTATCCAATCTATGCACAATGCCAGGTCGCAAGATACCATTAATCGAAGATAAATTTTTTATATGATACATTAAGGCGTTCACTAGCGTGTGGCTCTTGGTCGTATTGCATGGATGGACGACTAGCCCTGGTTGTTTATTTATCACCAAAAGGTCATCATCTTCGTAGATTATATGCAAAGGTATGTCCTCTGGATTGGTGTCCAATTTCTCTATCTCTTTTTCCGTTAGTTCGACCTCATCGCCGCTTTTTAGTTCGTAGCCCGCTTTAACTACATTGCCGTTGACTTTAATGTTGCCTTCATCGTTTAATTTTTTGATAAAACTGCGTGAAAAATCGGTATTTTTTGCCAAAAATACATCCAATCTTTCTATCTTTTCATCGTTATATATAAGTTTACGCATCATTCTTTTTCTTCTTCCCAGACATAAACAAGATGAAAATTGCCAACATCACAGCCCCAACGCAAAGGAAACTATCCGCGAAATTGAACACAGGAAAACTTGGCCAAAAATCAAGAAAAATAAAATCACGAACATAGCCTAGAGCCAGCCTATCATAAAGATTTCCTATAGCACCACCTATGATAAACCCAAAAGATATGGAATAAAAAATACTATTCGTCTTCATAAAATAGTTGAAAATAAATAGTGCCACAATCAACACAAAACTTACAATGATTAGCGTCAATGTGCTCCCGCTCATGATACCGAACGCTGCCCCCGTATTGCCTCCATTAGTGGCGATGGATATGACATTAGGAATTAGATTAAAATATTCCACTTCAAATAAAAAATGTTTGGTAGTCAAATCAACCACCAACACACAAATTATTGAAACGACAATAGTAATCCATTTTTTCATTTTATAATATCACGCATTTTCAAAAAGATATGGGCAAACCTTTTGGAGTAAAGCATATTCTTCTGGAAATTTTTCTCTTTCTATATCTAGAGTTTTGGAAAGACTGTTTTTCACACCTTCGATCACATTTTGCTTCTGCTCTTCGCTATAGTTAGACCAAAATCTAATGATCAACTTTCCTTCTTGGTACAGTTGAATCATCTTTTCATAAGAATCATTGACAACTTCGCAATCTTTTAATACAACATCGTGTTTCATTTTGACTGCTGGTCTGCCATGCGAATTTACATCTTCATGTTCTCCAATCTCTTCGGTAGAATATATGTATGTAGTTTTCCCTTTATACATCGTCTCTAAACTATTTGGGCTGACTTCTCGTATGATCAGTTTGTTCTCATCTCTATCCCAATCCCAAAACCTTAGAGTGCATGCTCCATACATAAGAGCGGCTTCATAACTCGGTGTCAAATACACATATCCATCATTGCTTTTCTTTAATGACAATTTTTTCAGTTTTCCGTTGCTCGAACCATGATAATACAACATTTTTGTCCTCTCCATATATGTTATTCTGGTCTCAAAATCTTATGCCCTTCTGGTGTCAGCAAAAACAAATCTCCATGCCAACGATGAATGCTACCATTCAATCCATAGATGGCACCAGACAAAAAGTCTAGTATCCTTTCACTATCCGCACTAGATATCCCTTCCAAATTTACTGCAACAGACTGCCCTTGTTTTAGATAATCGATGACTTGCTGAATCTCCTTGTGAGTCTTCGGCTCTACCATAATTATATTGGACTCGGTCTGTATTCCAAAAGAATTAAAATTCGTAGCGGTGGGCATGGACTCAAAATTGTTCGTCTCCCCCGCCACTCTTTCATGAAGATTGAAGTTAGCGTACTTGTCGTCCGCTACATCAGACTTCGATTTTTTCTTTTTGTCATCCTTATCTTCAAAACCAAGTCCATGAAGTATCCAATTAAAAAATCCCATACCTCACCTTCTAGCCAAATATTTGCTTTCTCAACATTTCATATTCAGCGTCTGTCGCAATTTTAAATTCTTTTACCACCCTTTCATAGATGGAAATAAGGTATTTGTTGGTAGTCTTTGCTTTTGCTTTTTCGAGCATTTTTTCTGCCACTTTGATTGCTCCCTGCCTGTTTTGCCTAATATCTATGCCCACAATCATCTCAATAACGTCCATACATTTATTTTCAAATTCTTCAGTTGAAACATCAGCCATATAACATCTCCTAATAATATTCTAGTCATAGAACTAACTTTTGTCAACAAAATATGCTAACTAAAATTTATGTAAATTACATTATAAATTACTACATAAAAACATAATGAAAAAGACCGAATATGTCATTCGGCCTTTTATAAACTATTCAGTTGCCGTATCAGGCAATACAAATTCTATCGTAAGCGTAATTGTATTGCCCGAATATGTTGCCGTGAATCCAAGCACCAAACTTGTCTCATTCTCATCTGTATGTTCATTTTTGTATTGAATTAAGTTTGATTCTAAAATCGTAACAACGCCATTGCTAATATTGACTATATCCTGATATTGTGTGTCCGTCAAATTCAATGTAACATTTGTATTGTTGTTACCTGTGATTGCATAGCCCACATTGAGTGTTGAACTAGACCCCGCAGTATATGCTACCCGATAATAATAAGGCAACATGAACGACGCATTGAAGGTCAATGTCCTTCCCTGACAAGTAGTGGTAAAGTTCAACAAAACTGATGTCGCTGTAGGGTTGGCAATCTTGTATTCAATCAATGTTGACGTAGCAATGCTGATTACTCCGCCAGAGATGTTGACAACTTCACTAGAAATATTTGCATTGTTGTTATTATAAGTTACTGCAAAATTGCTATCAACTGCTTCATAAATGAATTCGCCATCTCTCATCACATACTGTCTAATCTTATCTGTAGATAGGTCTAATGTTGAATTTTCGCTACCTTCCACATAATCTACTCTAAAGTAATATGTCTGTATACCGCTACTATAGTATGGCGTTACAATATTTGCTGAATTGTCGCTAGTAGCAATCACGTAGAATACTTGTTCCAATGAATAGATTGTAGATGAATTTCCGCTACCTGTATAAGAATATTCATACAAGGTATATGTGTAATTTCCTACTGTAATTGTTCCACGTTGTTGTGGAGATCCAACACTGATACCTGTATTATTTCCGCTATTTGAATACCTTACCCATGTACTATTTGGAGTACCCCCTGATGAGATTACTCCAATAATTTGTACATTTGCATAATTTAAAGCCGTCGTACTCATGTAACTTGGCAAGAATATTTGAGACAATGTGATAGCTCCAGTTGAACCCACTGTGTTAGCAACCAAAGCACTTTCAGTGTATAACCTGAATCCAGAAGTTCCATTGTATGCATCAACATGTACTATAGAATTTCCGTTAGACATAACATCAAGGTCTGCTCTCAACTCATTGTTGAACAACTTGTTATTCGTCAGTGTGATTTGCGAGCCAAATGAGGTTTTTGAATAATCATAACTTGCGTATGGACGCAGTAGATTGATACCATAATGACCATTGCCTAAATCTATCAGTTCATAGTATGCTTCGTTATTTGTATTGTTAGCAAAGCCTGTCATATTTGACAACCTAATGTTATTTATGCCCTGCAAGAATGCTAAGAAGCTGTCAATATCATTATAACTGCTGGTAAATATAGATGGTAAATTGTCATCATCGCCCGCATAAGATGTATTTATCGAAATATTATCTCCCGAATCAGCCACATCGTATATTGTCGTAGAATCATCATAATAAGTGAATCTAGTGCCTGTAGGAGTTGTTGCGATCATGAAGTAACTGCCTGAACCATCTGTTGCATTATATCTAGATGAATTTGTGCTGTCTCTGGTAAATCTTGTCTCAACATCATCAATTGTTTGAACTAGAGTTACTTGTTTTGTTGCATCTCCAGTTACAATCAAATCAAATGTATGATTTTCCAAATATACATAATGTATTGAATAATAGAATAATTCTATATTTGCTGACGGCGTTGAGCCTGTGTTGACTGTTATCCTATCAGCGTCAATAGACGGCGTTCCGTTCAATGTAACAGAAGCACTATTGTACACTCTATAGGTTACATAATAATACTCAGTTACTTGTTCCAAATATGACAATCTAAATCTATAAACAACATTGTAATTAGTGTAATTCGGTCCACTGCTCTGTGGCACATTAGGAAGAGTTACATTTATTCTATTGTTTGCCAGTAGTCCACTGCCATCATTTAAACCAAAGGTTACTGTCGCTTCGGTTATAGTCTTGCTATTTTCCGCAAAGGCTGCTACTGGGTCAATAGTTGTCGAAGTCGTACTAGGAACTACCACATATTCTGCAGTTACATTAGGGTTTGTAAAGTTATTTGGTCTTTCTGGCTGGCTTGTGCTCAAGTTGACCCCGCTCGTATTTGACATAACAATTCCTACACCATCAGTCGTACTTAGACTATTAATTGGACTGACAGTTGTCCCCGAGGCAAATCCCTCACCTGTGGATCGTCTTTGAATAGCCATCTCACCTAGAGCCGAAGTGTAATCTAGTGATACAAAGCCCAACACATTTATATACCACGTTACTGTATAGATACCATTTCCTTCGCAATCTATTGACAGAGTCAATACAATTTCTCCCGCAACGTCTCTATTGAATACTATTGATTTAGTCTCTTGGTTGATGCTGATGACATCCGTGTTGTCCGTACTGATTGTAACGCTATCTAAATCTCTCAACGAATCATACCCATCTGCGGAATATAATTGCAACTGCAAATCAGTATAATATTGATCTTCCACTTCTACTGACAACAAAGTATTTGTTTGTAATTCCTGAGTGTTTAGATTATCAGTCAATGGGAATTGCCTATTGGTTGAACCATTATCTAATTTGTCGATAATTAAAATGTAATTTGTACGCAACTCATTGTTGACTTGCTCGACACCATTTACCTCAAACTTGAAATTCACTCTCAGCATGAAATTGAAATTGATGTATCCCACAATATAGTTGCCAGATGACACTTCAAACACTAAATTTACTGTAGCGTCAGACGCCACCGCATTAGTCAGTATCATGTTGTTGGTAGTATCTGAACCTTCCTGATATGTGAACAAATTATTAGTAGTGTCTTTTATCCACACTGTATTACCACCTAACGAATAACGGCTGACGTTTCCGCTATTCCCTGTAAGCAATGTGGCTACTAGGTTAGTGTTTGTTGAAGAAATATTTGATGTAAAGGTAATTTCATTGTCCAAATTTATGAAATCGCCCGCATAGTAGTTGCCATAACTTGTGTCATAGTTGCTACTCAAAGTGTAATTGAAGAACACTATCTCAAAATTATTTACGATTAGTCCGCTGTCAGCATACAACGTAAATCTGTATGTCAACTGCTCAACTGGAGTTCCGCCGTTTCGTAGCAGTGCTACATAAATTCGATTGTTTAGAACTCTTAGTGTCAAACTATAATTTGAATAGTCAATGACATAAATAGTTTCACCAGTGTTGCCCACATCAACTGTTTTGGTTATACTTGACGGCTGACTACGATTGACTAAAACGCTAGTGATATAGAAATTCTCGTTGTTTCCGTCCATGATATTGGCAATGTTCGTTCCTGTAGCTGTCCATGCACTATTTTCATCCTGAGTGTAGCCGTATCTAAATGTGCTGGCTGCATTCTGCCTTGGGTCATTGATCGTAATGGATACATATTCTGTCGTATTTGCTTGTTCGCCATACGTCCCCACTGTATCGACTTGATAGTCAAGTCCATTTGTCAATTCCTGACTGGACATGATTTGGAACCTATAACTTGTATTAGATACACCAGTTTCGTTGCTCATCAATATTTGAGTCATCAAGTTATTGTCCACTCTACTAAAGGTCAAATCGTATCTCACAGTTCCCGTATCAAGAGAAGTTTCAGCCATTGTGATGCCGTCTCCTAACGAAAATTCAATATAATTAGGATTGCTTTCGTCCATGAAGCCCATTGATACTGGGTTGTAGACAGCGTATTCTTGGTTGTTAAGCCCTACGATGTTTACTCGCCTTGTATAGTTGATTTGAGTCCCGCCATATACGTCAAATATATCGGTTGCAGTGTCGTTGTTTACAAATAGATGTGAATATATATCTTGAATCGTGCTTAGCGATGACACATTCTCGTGGCCCGCATCGACTATATTATATTTTGCAATGATTCCGTTATATGATTTTGGTATCCTGATGTAGAAAGTCAATGTCAATCTCGTTGAACTCGAGCCTGTATTTTGTAGATAATAACTCGACCCATCGTCAGGCGTTATCGTGATATACATTGCAATAGTTGTATCCTGTGCAGTATGCACGAATCGCAATATGTTGTTGGTCGAATCCAAAGATAGATATTCGCTATCAAAGTCTACTACATATTCTGGATCAGAGAATGACACGTGTAATTTACTATTTTCAAACGTGTTTATTGTCAAACCGCTACCTATGCTGAATTGTGTATTTTCTTGGTTGATTGTTATAGGTAAAGTACTACCATAACTATAAATATATGGATTGAAATCGCTCGCTTCACTAGTGTTCAATGTAGCACTATAAGGGTTATTAAAGTTGTATCCTGATCCTGTCCCCTGTGCTTGAGTGTAACTGATGCCATTTCGTACATTTACGTTCAATCGTCTTACAAAGGTCTGTTGGTCTTGTGAAGATATATCTAGGAATGTAATATCCAACGATTCAACATATTCACTAATTGTCTGCTCAAATTCCAAATATGATCTGCCACCTTCATAGACAAATGTTACATTGTCATTTATCCTTGTGCCGTTGCTTGCATCTGGATTGGACAAATCTATTGTCACATTACCTGCAGAATTGCCTATTTGAATTTCTTTTGAATAATTGCCTATTATTGAACTTGTCAACTCTAGACGATTGTTAAATTCGCCATTGACAAATTGTCCTACAGTAACGTTATATACACTTGTATCCACTTGTACTGCATCGTACGAATAATAAACTTTTAATACAAAATAGTATTCGTCGCCCTTGTCCTCTAAGCCTGTCAATAGATATTCATATGACACTACAAAATCAAGTTCAGTTTGTACGTATTTATGTATCGTCAAATTCCCGTCATTGTCCAAAGTGATTATTGGATCTAAATCATTTCCGTAATATATCGCATTTCCATCTACGCTAAAGCCTTCGGTCAAGTTATCTGTAGATATACTATATCTAAAATTAGCACTACTGAAACTAAATGCATCATCTCCGCTTGGAGCAACAATGCTTATAAATGGATTCTCATATTCGTTCAAGCCGAACAATTCTTTTTGATATTCCCCGGTGTTGTGATTTGCTACTCTGTTTGTTAAACCAGCATCCGTCCTCAACTGTTCGGTATAATATGGAGTCAAATAGTATGATAGACTACCAAAATAGAACTGAGTCCTATTGTCTCTATATACCATACCTATTTTTACATATAAGTAATTATATATGTTAGGTAATGTCGCTTCGCTAATCTCTTGCTGTTTTGAATAACTACCCGTGCTGTTATCTTCCTGGGTGGCTATAGAGTTTCTATAATAGATATATTCACTCTCCAACAAGTAGAATCTAATATTATTTAGACTTAGTCCCGAAGCGGTAAGTCCAAAGTTAGTAGACAGGAAGTCGTTAGTAATTTCTACTCCCAACACGCTATCTATACCATCGACATCTTCTACATATCTCATGCCCTCAGCTTCGACCTTGACATCTTGAGCCACATAATCATTGGTGTAATCTATATTGGAATAATCCGAGCCAATTTGATTGAATAGATAGACATTGTAGTATGCCACATATCCTGACGTAGAGGTCAATTTGAAGATAAAGTATCCATAATTGCTTCTACCATAATTTGCGTCATAATTGAATGTGATTGTTTTATTTTCATTGTCTATTTCTATGAAACCGTTGTTGTAATAGTTGTTCGTATTCTCTTTGCTTTGATAAGCGGCTAGACTTATTGTGAAATCGCCAACATCTGTTGTAGGAGCTGAATCGCTGTGATAATTGGTTACAATCGCTCTAGTTATAGACAAACTATCATCATGATAGAATGACAATACTTGATTCATTGTCACTGGTTCGTAGTTCTCAACATTGACTGTATAAGCACTGCTCCCAGACAACGGCGTTCCCAAAACCTCCCCATCTTCACTATCTAGGAATATGAAATTCGTGCTTTCGCTACCAAAATCTTGATAAGGATAATTTATTGAAATGCTTTGTCTATTATTGATCGTAATCTCACGTGAGAATTGATATTCTATTCCGTCAACATAAGTAATAGTAAATGTAATTGTTACATTCGTGGTTGTCCTTTCTATTTCACTGAATGTTACATAGGCATAATCATTGTCATTATTATCGTTTGTATATCCTGAACCTATAAAGTCGGTATTAGCAAATAGGTTGTCATCACTGACTGCTGTAATTCTTAGGCTTTGAATATTGGCAGTGTCCCAAGAAGAGATATCTACAAACATCTTCAGCAAATCATATGTGTTGTTTGAAT
>DVMB01000051.1 GCA_018715225.1 Candidatus Onthoplasma faecigallinarum
ATTAATCCAACTAGATTGCATGTTAGTAAAATCATCTAAAGATTGGTTACTATTAAAAGACACAACTAACACCTCAAAAATTTATAACATAAAAAATCAAACTTATCTAGAAATAGATAGCATTAGTATTAATGAAGTAGGTTTTTTGAATTCAAATCTCTTCTTAATAAAAGATACAAACAATACTGTTTACCTTTATGACTCTGTAGAAGACACATCAAAGAAGATTGTAGATAATTATACAAGCTCTATTAGTTTTAAATTAGTGAACAATTATATTTTCTTAATTAATTCTAAAACATTTATTGCTTATGACACTGATAATCAATCTCTTAAAACTTTAGAGCTGTCATCAACATCATATATAGGACCATACGCTACTGAATACATTTTAAATAATTGTATATTGCTTTGTCTTGATGATAACAAAGTAATATGTATCAATGAAATTACTGGAGATGCATCCCAGGTTGAAGGAATGAGCTCCAGTGCATTAAATATATATAATTATGGCAGATATTCGGTTATAACTACTAGATTTGCAAAAATATTTTTGTATGATTCAACAACAGTTACATTTACGAACTTATCAATGAACTATTGGGGAGTATTAGAAGATTACTTTGTCTTGTCTAGCAATTCTAATTATGGCTTATATACTTTTGATGAAGAGAATGGCGAATTAGTCTTAAAATACGATTTGGGAACAGGAACTTTATCATATCTAAATTCATTAAAAATAGACGATGTAACGGTTTTAAGTTTAATAGATAAAACTTTTATTGATGATGGCAATACTATTACTCAAATAGGTGATTTTTACAGTGGCGAAATATTAGCTTATGAAAATTTAATATTTTTGAATGATACAAGAACTGCTTCCAGCGGTCTCTATGTTTACAATTTAAATACTAAAGAAACTCCTGTATTGTTAGCAGAAAATTTCAATTTGTATGAAATTGAGCAGACGGATTTGGGACTCATTATTTATGGTTTAAATTCAACAATAATTTATAATTTTGAAACCGATCAATATGTTAACATATCTGTACCATTAGCAGATTTTGGAATAAGTGGTGGACAAACTGTCATGACTAGCAAGGCTGAAATAGTTAAAGAAAATGATAATTTTGTTATGTTTAGGACTCCTAAACGTGTTGTTACTTATGACAAAGTCAAAAAAACACTTATAACCAGTTTTAATTATACAAGCTATGATGAAACTGTCGATTATTATTACAATGACTTGATAACTACAGATGACGCTAAAATCGTAGTCGCTTTTATATTTGACGAAGACACATATACATTTGACCAAACTGTAGTTCAGTTAAAAGTCTAGGAGGATATATGAATAAATTTGGAGTAAGTTTAATATCTATTTTGGCAACATTAGGATTGACTGCAGGTGGTGTTGCTGTCTATAATCATTTGCCAAATGTTAAAGACAAGCTAACTATTTCGGTCGGCGAATCAGTGCTGGTTGGAGAAAATTCAAACATAAAGCCCACTGAAACAGTTAATATCAATACAGAAGATTTAAACAAATTTTGTCGTGAAAACCAGTGCATGATGATTTTAGCCATTAATTTAAATGACACAAATAATAGCGACGGCTTTTCATCACAATTAATTCGTGTCAATTCAGCAGAAGAAGTAAAGACAGCTTTGGACAACACATATTATGAAGAGAATGCCCTTAATGATGAGTCTATCGATTGGAAAGGTTGGGCTCTAAGTAAAGACGGAGAGATTATCGAAGATTTCTCATCAATTTATGAAGAAAGCTTTGTTACTATCTATGCTCTCACAGAATCATATCCAATTTATGCTCTCCAAATACTAGGAAGCCCTGTTGAAAATGACAACGGCGGATATTATCATAGGGCTGATAAAGACGGTAAAATAAGCAATTTGCCTGATGATCCAGAAGATCAGGCTCCTGAAGGATACACTTTTGCTGGTTGGTCGACATCGAGTGAGACAGGCATTGATGATATCGTTGATTTGTCTACTGTAACAGTGCCTTACTCAAATGTTACAATATACTATGCTGTTTATGTAAATGATGACGGCGAAGCATATGATCGATATTATTACAATCGATTTGCCGTGTATTTCACAATAAAAACCGAAAATGGTCAATCAGTGAATTATGTTAATTATTCACATTATGAATTCGAGGAAGAAGTCGTGGATCCACAATTAAGCGGATACACATTTATAGGCTGGTATAGAGAGCCTATGATATTTGACGGAATAGACGATACATTGTTGGTAACTGATTTAAGTACATTAAAACTCACTGGGCAGTGTGAATTTTGGGCAGTTTATCAAGACGGTGACGGTAATTATTACACCCCAGACATGATAAGTGATTTATTATGATTACAATAATTGTAGGTAAACGAAAACGCTGTAAAAGTGGCTTGTCTAAAATGTTGGTATACGATGAACTTTCTGGGCGAGATAAGTCCAGGTATTATTTAGCCAAAAAGGATATTGAGGAGTTAAATAAAAAAGGCGGTAATTTAAGCTTACCGCCTGAACCTCATGTCATATTCGCAAACGATAAAACATATACGCATTTTCCAGATTTTCACGCATACTTATTCGACCCCAACAAATTTGCAATTCCCAATGATAAGTATGATACTATTAGAATTATGCCACATGGCACATATATTATTGATGAATGCCATAAGTACTACAATTCAAAAATGAAAGAGATAGATACATATAAAATTCAAGCTTTTGAAATTAGCGGGCATTATGACGTCAACATCATTCTTATTGCTCATCGAATAATGCAAATTCATAAAGACATTCGAGACCTGGCAGATAGGATCATTCATGTCGATGACAGTGAGCATACTTATATTATCAATGGTAAGAAGAAAGTAAAATCTAAACCATATCTAAAATTCGGGGAACTAGTTAAAACTGAAGTTTGGGGTCGTGAATTCGATGATGTGGCAGACGCAATAGCATACGCTGAATCAACTAAACGAGACAAGAAAAAATATGGCAAAGATTTTGATATGGTATTCAAAGGTAATATTCGAGCTTGCTATGACCCATTCAACTTAAAAAGTGTTTTTGAAAAAACGGTAAAAGATTTTGATTATGGACGAAATTAAATATATTCCAGATTTTGAAATAAGTTTTGACTCTTTAGACATTTGTACCAATTACTTTTATGACGAGTTTGGTAAACTTTTTCTCACGGATATTAAGAAGAAAAAGAAATTGCACAAGTACTTATTTAGGCAGTTCAAAAATAATCTTGATCTATATTTTGTTCAAGTGCAGAAGTTCAGTGATTTGGCGAATTGTACCAAGTACTATTATACTGAATTTGATAAAATCAAAATTTTGGGTGAGAAAATCACAAAGGGCGAACGTAAATATTTGTTGAAAAAGATGTGGATGTTATTAATTAACAACATTTTAAAAATTAAAAATAAAAATTTAAAAGATGTCAAAGCAAGCATGAAAAATATAAAAAACATGCAAAAACGAATGAAATTTGAAAAGTTTAAAAATTTTTTTGTAAATTTATTTAAGAAACAAAAAAATAAAACTGAAATAAGCATTACATCTTCAGCAGATGAAACTTTAATAGAAAATGTCGATATCAAGCAAATAGAAGATAAAAAAAATTAAAAGGATAAAATTATGTTGGTTAGTATATTAGTTCTTATAACTTTAGGAATAGTGATTGACATAGTTTACATCATTGTGGACTATATCATTCATGATATGTCAATGGTTAAAATAGTTAAAAAGCGTATTAATAAATTAAAGTATTATTATAACGAATACGAAAAAGAATATTATGTTTATTTGGAAAAATATCTTTTAGCAGAAAAGCAACTAAAAACTGAATCCAATGAGAAAAGATTGGAAACTTTGAGAGCCAGGAACTTAAAGTTGTTGAGAAAAATGCGTGATAGAGAGCAAAAAATGAAAGTCCTAGATAAAAAGAATAAAAAACTTCAAGAAATTTTAGAAGAGATTATAGTTTATTTGCGAAAGAGCAATAAATGAAAAAGCCATATGTTACGGACATGAAAATTTTTGCAGATATTGCTTGTAATGATTATTTTTATTTTAAGCATGGAAACTTGCAAAAAGATTTTTATCCAAATATTGAAATAGTTGTAAATATTAACACAGGATTAATTGATGTTAAGGAATATGTAAAGAATGTCGCTTTAGATGTTCCAAAGCTGGATATTGAATATCTATTGCGTGATTATTTAGACGTCATAATATGGCAAGAAGAAACAAAAGAACTAAAAAATATATAAAGGTGGTGCAGAAAAATGCAATTAGGTTATAATGATTATATCAAATTGGGAATTTTTCCTAATGTAAGTGAAAAAAAAGAATTGCAATTCTCAAAGGGTAATATAGACTTTATTATTGAAAAATATTTAAAAATAGTAAAAGAATTTGATGAGTTTAAGAATAGGACGTATGCAATAGAGCATGACTATGAGTATCAATTCATGCTTGCAAAAGCAGATGTAGATTATTATAAAAGCCAATATAAGCAATATTTTGACGAATTAAAGGAATTAAAGCTTTTAAATCGAAGGTACGACAGATTCGAGAAAATCAATGCTGGTTTACGCCAGGAATGCAAAAGATATAAACAAGAATTGCTGGAGTTGCGATTTGATAAAAATAGCAAAATAAAGAAAGTGATTGACATTATAAAAGCATATTGTGAAAACATGACTTGGAATAATATAGACGAATTCAGCATTATGATAAGTTTTTTAAATGAACTTGGATACAGGTTATGATGAGAGCGATAAAGTAATAACTTTATTAGCTAATAAAATAAAAATTTGACCGATATAATAAGCATAAAAATGGGTACGAAGTACCATTTTGCTTATAGGTCAAATTTTTTTAGTTTAATATGTATGTAAGACATATTATACCGCTCGCTCGCGAGCGGTCAAATGCAAATTTTTTCACATTATTGAAGATGATCAGTTTTAAATAAAATGAAAAGGAATTCCTGCAGATTGTGAGTAGAAGCTGAGTAGAAGATGTTTGGTAAATATCTATAAAATAGATGTTTTTTAAGGTTCCTTATTTGGTTCGATTCCCCTTGGGACTACCAAAAAGTAGCACACACGATGTGCTATTTTTTTATACTATATAGGGGAATCGAACCCTTGGGTTCGACCCTGTCGGGCAGACCACAATCACAGATTGCTCCCGTTCGTTTGTTATAAACTTGCCCATCAGTTACATCTATCTATTATAGAAGAAAACAAATGTAAACTTACAATCAAATTATTGTTTTATAATTTCTAAAAGCGCTTTGTCTGGAATATTTAGTTTTATATTTTTTGGCAAATCAAACAATGTTGTTATATATTTTTTTTGAGCATCATAAATATTGTCAGCAATAAATTTTGCAAGTTCACATATGTTAAAATAATGGAAAGGTATTATCTCTTTATACATACTATTATCTTTTAAAATCACTTCTTCAAATTTGCTTATAAAATCATGTTTGGACAAATTAAGCGAGTAAACAATATCTCTTACATTTTTAATATTATAATTCATGTAAATAAAATTATTGTTAGAATTAGAATATAATTTATATTTTTTCGACACATGATCTAATATTATTAAACTATTATTATTTTTAAGTCCTGAAAATTGCAAATAACAAGCAATTATAAAATTGTCTAAACTTTGTTCGTATTTTTTTTCTTCATATAATAATTGAGATATCCTATAAAAATTGTTATACCAATCTTCCCATTCATATATTCCTTTTTCTATTTGTCTTAACATTTCCAAATTTCTTTGTTGTAAGATACTATATGCTACATCATTATTGGTAATGATGTTTAAATATGGATGTTTCAAAAAATCATCTTTACCAATGTCAAAATTGCGATGCTCTTCAATCCAAATAATATATGAATGTTTTCTTAATATATCTTTACCTAGATCAGTTATAGTTATTGTATCATTTTTTAAACTCAAAATATTATTATGAAATAGTTTTTTTAATCTTTCTTCAAAATTAATATTATAAAGATTTTTAAATTTTTGTGGGTATTTTTTACTTGAATACAAATATCCTCTTTTCTTATTTATCCAGTCCAAAATGTAAATATCATTATCATCACACACGCACATATTTACTCCAATAATTATTTGTTTGTATAAATTTGATTCTTATATTTCTTAAACATATAACAAGAACATATAAAATAACGAAGTTAGTTATATCATTACAAATGTGTGTTACAAATTTATTAATGAACAAAAGTACATAAAAATTTATGCTTATTTATATTTTAACAAAAAACCATATTTTGTCAATTTTATTTTTATATCTTTATTTGTTTTTTATAACTATTTTTTATTTTCAACAAAATAAAAAATTGGGCTATCTTTTGCCCAATTATATTTATAAAACTAATTATTTACTAAACTCATATAGAGCGATGCCGACGCTGATTGGAAGATTTAGACTATCTATATTTTTGCTGTGATGTATAACAACTGTATCTCCTACATTTAGCATGCTGTCTGGTAGCCCGCTCGCTTCGTTGCCGAAAATCAAATCACAAGATGCGTCTGCGAATTTGAATTTGCCCAGCACATTTTTCCCTTTCAACATGAAAGGATATTTTCTATTTTTGCTAAAGGCAAGGTATTCATCTAGACTATCCATTTCCACAATATTCAATGAAAATATTGCTCCCATGCTCGCCCTGATGACTTTTGGGTTGAAATAGTCCACACACGGTTTCACAATGATGAGATTTCTAAAATCAAACCCCAGCATTGTACGCATGATTGTGCCCAAATTCCCCATATCGCTTGGGTTTACCAGCACAAGATTATTTCCGCACTTACTTGTCATCTCGTATTTTCTAAATACACCCACCAAAAAACAATTCTCTTTATCCACAATTTTGTGGATAAGTTTGTCATTATATATTATCTCAATACCACTCGCTTTACACAGGTCAAATAACTTTTCTATCTCTTGACTGACTTGCAGTTTGCTATGCACGAGGACACATTCCACCACGTCAGGTTTATGTTGCACGAGTTCAAACGTCGGGAAAGCACCGAACGTGTATGAAAAACCGCTCCCCTTATCATATTTCTTTATCAATGTAGTATCCATATATATATGATACCATTATTTATAGTTTAATTCAAATATTTTTTGGCCTCAATTAATGAATAGTACAAGTCAAAAGCAATAATCAATTAGATATTATTATACTCCCAACCACTCATCAATTTTCTTATTTGAAATTCTTTGCCTATCTTCGTCAAAAGGAATATTCAGTGTAGATTGCAGATCACTACCTTTCAACAACTCTTTCATATCTTCAAATGTATGCCCTAGCCAGCCACCATTGGTAGCAAACATATATATTTTTTTGCCTTTTAAGTTGTGTTGTGATAGAAAGCTTCTCATCGCTGGTGCCATACTATACCACCATACAGGCGTCCCCAGAATAATGGTATCATAATTGTCTAAATTTACTGCAATATCTTTGATCTTTGGAGTACGCTTTTCTCGTATCTCGGCTTTTGCATCTTCCACGACTTTATCATAATCGCTAGAATATGATATGTCGGTTTTGATTTCTTCTATGTCTGCTCCTATCTTTTCTGCCATGTATTTCGCAACCTTTCTAGTGTTGCCCGTATATGAATAAAATATAATCAACTTTTTCATAACCACCCCTAATTGTTTTTTATCAGTTTCTTTTCACTATACAATATCACAGAATAATACGAATCAATTTTGTAATTCAGTTTTTCGTAAGCCTTGTTCAAATCTTCCAATCTCTTTTTTTACGATCTCTCTTTGCTCTATCAATAACTCTCTGCGTTTTTCAGCAGTTTTATCTCCCTGCCTGATAAGATTTATGTACTCTTTCAACACATTTACAGGGAGTCCCGCATTCCTCATGCAGATGATAAATTCAATATTATCAATTTCCGCCTTTCCGTAGTTTCTTATCCCACTGACACGTGGCACAGGGTTGATCAAACCCTCCTTTTCATAGTATCTCAAGGTATCCTGCGATATATTGTATTTTTCACTAACCTCTTTTATTGTCAAATTCCACCTCCGCATTTTATTAAATTATAGACCTTAGAGTTTACTCCAAGTCAAGCGTTTTTTGCGTTTTTAAAAAATCCACATATGCGTGGATTTATTTTTTCTTGGTTGAATTTAGTTTATTTTCCAGTTCTGTCTGCATCTCAGTATGCATTTTTACAGCCTGTTTCACATCTTTGCTGGTGGCAGGGGTTGTTGGGTATAGCCCTTTTTGATGCATTATTGTGAATATCTTGAAATCATGATCTTCTGCGACTTCTCTTAGCTCGCTGAACAAATCTCTCAATTGAGGATTTGAACACTCTATCCCAAACTGTGTATACATATGAATCATAAACTTGTGTGCAATCAATGCGTCCTGCAAAGTTTCTTGAACGGTAAATTCCATACTAATTTCCTCCTTCCATATTGGTTTTCAAATAATTCAATAACTTGCTGTGATTCTCAAGATGTTTGTTTGCCATATCCTTGAACATGGTTGTCAAAGATTTTTCTTGAACAGCGTTGGCACAGAAATACATTTTTGTTGCTATCCAATTTTCAAACGTCATCAATTCATTCAGTGCCATCATGTCTTTTGTCGTTATTTCTTTTTTCATAATTATCCTCCAATAAAATTTTTACCTAAAATTTTTATATTATTCAAAATGTAAAAAAATAATAAAAAAAGAAAAAGCGAAAATTCGCTTTTAACTTTTAATTTTAAAATAAAATATTAATTAATTTTGATAAAAATATGTATTTTTTATTTTTTAATAATTATTTACTTAATTTATTTGATTTTTATCGTTATTTTTATTGTTTTTATTATTTTTTGCATTTTTTTCTTTTTTAGAAATATGGAAAACGCTCATAATTTTCCCCATAATGAGAATAATCTTTTCGCTATGATTCATTGAATATTTTTTCATCAACGCTTTACCGAAAATGATCAAAGCCGCTATGACCGCAGAGACAAGTGAAGCAATCACGACGCCAGTAAAGGATGACATATTTTGTGTAATCAATGCCGAAGCCACACTAGCACCTGCGGCACCACTCAAAATTCCGCACACATCCCCCAATATGTCAGCAAAAATACTAGACACCTTGTCCCCATTTTTTTGCAAGATGATGGCCTCTTTTGCTCCACGAATTTTCCTAGCCGCCATGGCTCGTAGATTTTTTTCATCGCATGAAGTTATTGCCACCCCTATCATATCCGTAATAATTGCTATAACTAAAAATACCAAAATTACAACAATAGATATTACTATATTAGCTCCGTCCAGAGCCACCTCGCTCAAAACCCCGAACAGCATAGAAATACAAAAAGCGGTGACCAATACAATCAACGGCCATCTATAATTTTTTGCAAATTTTGATTGAACTTTCTTTTCTTTTTTCGATTTTTTCTTCCCCTTTGTATCTAAATTTTCATTACCTTTATTTTGCTCATCAATATTTGCTTTAGCCCGTTCGTCTATACTCGGCTGGTCGTCCGTCTCTACACTATCATTATTTTTTACGTCTAAATTATCGTCATTTGATGTAATATTTTCTCCATCATTTTGCATCAAAACAAACCCTCCTAAATGGTATTATATCACGAATATAAAATAGAGCCTTTTGATAGGCTCTATTGAAGACAGCAAAATTAGTAAACCTTGTGTCATAGGTTCGGTCGGATTTCCCAGCCCCGCACTCAATGTCGCCATTTGAGCAGTTTCCTTTCAAGCGAGGCATAACACCGAATCGCCACTAAGAACACACTATAATCCTAATCTTGCCTGCATAAAGCAACAGTCTAGAAGTTTTCCTTAGCAAGCACATAATGATTTTCTTGTTTTGCAAATACAATTTCAAAAACAGATATAAAGTCCTATCGGCCAATAGCACATTATATGTATACATTTTATCCCAATATATTCACTCAAAGTAGGCTACGCTGCACACGGCTTTTACCGCAATGCAGGTTCTCCCCAGAGAGTGTTTTACCACCCTGTTGGGTCTCCACGATAATTGGGTCGCTAACTATATGCCGTTATAGCCCGCCCAAAAATCTTAACTCCCAGCACACACCCCAGTTTGGGCAACCAAAGCACGCACCAGGAACTTCATCGATGTGCCCTTCGACGCTATGAATTTCGTCTTCCTCACTATGTGGATTGACTAGAATACTGCATCTTCAATATATATTATAGCATAAATATCTAGGAAATGCAAATCTAACATTTTTCTTTAAAACTAGCCGTTATATAAAAACCCTTTTTATCAAAAACCTACATAAATAATTGACCACTCTAAGATAAATATGTCGCTTCATTTGCCTTCATTTATCAACACTTGCAACTGATAATCCCACTTTAATATACCAGTAAGCTGAACAATACTAACGATAAATTTAGGACAAACCAAATATTTTTGTTTAGCAGTTTCTAGAAGTTTTTTCCTAAATTCATCATATTCACTTTCGTTACAGTTGACGGATAGATACTCGCCCGCTGGCAACTCAACCAAATTTTTTGAGGAGGCAAACTTTTCACAAATCACAAACATCTTTGTTTTATCATCAGTCTCATATCTCCCTGCAGTGTCTTCAAATGAAAATTTGTCCTTTTCGCTTTCTTTAATTTGAGCATAAAAATGTCTATGATAATTCCATAGATTGTCAACTGTAGGCATATCCAAATTATCCGCCAACATTATCACACGCTTTGATAATTTTTGTACAAAAATTTCGCCCGTAGAAGTTGAGACAAATTTTTTTGCGATGTAATGTTTCTTCGCTCGTTCAATTCTCTCTTTTGCTCTATTTAGTTCATCTATCTTTTTGTCAGCGGCTATTTCCGCTTGATTTAAATAATCAACAATCTTATCAAAGTCGTTAAAATTTAAAATCTCTTTTATCTTCTCTAGCGACATATCCATACAGCGAAGAGCATTAATAGCATTCAGTCTCACAATCTCTTCCGGCGAATAATAGCGATATCCTGTCCATTTGTCCACCTTATGCGGATGTACAAGCCCAATTCTATCATAATGACGCAAGGTCTCTGCTGTCATGTTGACCATTTTTGCTGTTTTACTTATTGAAAATAAATTTTCCATAATTTTTTATTTTCTCCTTGACTTTTGTGTTACACAAAGGTTTATATTCATTATACATAACATGTTTTGACATGTCAATAATAATAAAAGGAGCAAATTTATGAAAAAAACATTTACGAAAAAGTTTATCGCATCTATCCTTATTTTAAGCAGTTTAGCCTGCGTCTTGATGCTGACAGGTTGTTCAAACGACCAAACCTTTGTAGAGCAAAATTATATATCCAACACAGACAACATAAACTCTATTGTCATTAATGTGGAAGATAGGGATATTTCGGTCGGCATATCTAATGACAATCAAATTCACATAGACTATTTTGAAAGCGAAAAAGAATTCTACGACATCTCTACAGATAACTCGACTTTATCTATGACTATAAAATATGATAAAAGTTGGACAGACTATATCGGTAGTAAGCCATCAATCTCCTATAGAAAAATTAATATCTCAATTCCAAACAATATGTTAGATAATTTGACGATTACGACCACAAACGAAAACATCAACCTGTCTACACTTTCAGTACTAGATAGCATTTCATTAGACGCAAATGGTGGAAACATCAACCTTACTCAAGTATCCGTCGGCAACAACATCAGTTTGACCGCAAAGAATGGAAATATCAATGGTTCAATAGTCGGCAGTTGGAACGACTTTGCTATCACATGCGAGATTAAAAAAGGAGACACCAATCTCCCTGAAAACAAAACAGATGGCGAAAAGACTCTAAACGTAAACTGTAATAATAGCGATGTCAATATTGACTTTATCTCTTAAAGACCAATAAACATTTATTATAACAAATAGGACTATTTATATATCTTGGCACTCCCGTCAGGATTCGAACCCGAACTAATGGTTCCGAAGTCGATATTAATGAATTTTGAAAATATACCTTTAAATTTAAAAAAGTATTGACTTTTTAAAATGCTTCGTTTATATTGTATCCGAAATAAATAGTCAAAAATTTAGTTTAATTAGAAGGAATTTATGAAAATCGCAATTGACGTAGATGATTGTATATCTAATACCGCAGAGGTTGATTTTGCCACATGTTGGAAATACAATAAAATAATTAATCCAAACGATAATAAAGAATATGTAAATGATTATCACAATGCACCAACTATTTTTGGTTTTACTAAACAACAAGATGATGATTTTTATATTTTTCAAAGAAAATTGTGTGTAGAACAAGATTTGATAAAGCCAAAAATTTTTTCTGATAAAATCATTAATAAATTATTAAATAATGGTCATGATATAACAATTTTGACTAGCAGAGGAGACAAATATTGGGGCAATGCATTACAGGAAACTAAAAAATGGTTAAACAAATATGGCATAAAATATACAAGATGTGTCGCAAATAGTGGTAATAAAGGAGATTATTGTCTAGAAAATAATATAGATCTGATGATAGATGATAATTTAAAATACATTAAACAATGTAATGACAAAGGGATAAAAACTATAACATTTAATAATAATTATAATCCAAAATATTATCCTGAAGAATTAAGAAATTATCAAAGCACTCTTAATCAATATGCTTCTTGTTGGATTGAAGTGTGTGAAATAGTTAATAAATTGAGCAAAGAAAAATTAGAGGACAAAGAAAATGATTAAAGTAAATTTTAACAGCGATACTACCGCAAGTGTATGCCCAGAAATTTTAGAAAAGATTTGTGCAGTTGCTAAAGAAGAAGATTATATGCTGGGCTATAACCAAGACAAATATTCGCAAGAAGTAAGAAAAATAATGCAAAGTTATTTTTCAAAACCTATAGAATGTTTTTTTAATGTAAGTGGTAGTGGTGCAAACATCCTTTCCATCAAAGCAATGAAAGATAATTATAGCTCTATAATTTGTTGCGGTGACACTCATATTAATAGATATGAAGTAGGCGGAACAGAATATAATACTGGTTGCAAAATTGTTGCATGTCATAGCGAAGATGCCAAATTGACTATCGATATGATAAAAAAGAAATTAACTTCAAAAAACAATTTTAATTATGCTTATCCTAAAATAGTAGTTTTAAGTGAAGTAACCGAACTGGGCACTTGTTATACATTGCAAGAATTAAAGGAAATATGTGAATTTTGCCACAAAAACGATTTATATGTTTATGTAGATGGGGCTAGACTTGCAAATGCTATGGCATTTTTAAATGTAGGATTTAAGGAAATTTTAGAAGACACAGGAGTAGATATAGCAAGTTTTGGAGCAAATAAAAATGGGGCGATGTTTGGCGAAATGATAATTGTTTTAAATCCAATTTTTGCCAAAAACTTTATTCTTAATCAAAAACAAAGTATGCAACTGTTTTCAAAAACAAGATTTTTAAGTTGTCAGTTTTTAGTTATGCTAAAAGATAATATTTGGTACAAAAACGCAAAACATGCGAATGACATGGCCTTATATTTTGAACAAGAATTAAAAAAAGTTGGTGTATCTTTGGCTTATCCTGTTCAAAGCAACGCTGTTTTTGCTAATTTCTCTAATGAGCAAATTGAATATTTAAAAAAAGAATATAAACTAGGTGCTTATGATGACGAAAAATCATGTTGCAGATTAATGACTTCATGGTCGACTTCTAATAAAGAAATTAATGATTTTATAGAATATTTAAAAAAATTTAATGTTAAATGGTCATTGTTTAACAAAGTTATGAAAAAAGTTGATAATACTTGAAGATAAAATTTGAACCCACAAGTTAAGATTTAAGTCTTGATTTGTGGGTTATTTTTTTGTAATAAATAAAAAAATCTAGCGAAACCTAAAATCGCTAAATATCCCTAAAATAAAGGGTTTTATGGTGCTCCCAGAAGGATTCGAACCCTCGAAAATCGATCCGAAGTCGATTGTGATATCCATTTCACCATGGGAGCAAAATGATAATTTTTTTATGGGGATTATCGAACCCCAAAATATGTGTTCCGAAGACCATTGTGCTATCCCTTACACCACGAGAGCATATTTGATATATTAAAATTATATTAAGTTATAAGAATAAGTTTGTCAACGCCATTATAGCACAATGGGCTCCAGGGGTCCCCATAAGAACTTGTTCGCCATGGGGCTTCGCAATATATCAAGCATAAATGAAGTTTACGAGTATTCGAGTAAACGATAAACAAGTGCAGATATATTGCGTGTGCTATCCCTTACACCACGAGAGCATATTTGATATATTAAAATTATATTAAATTATAAAAATATGTTTGTCAACGCTATTATAGCACAATGGGCTCCAGGGGTCCCCATAAGAACTTGTTCGCCATGGGGCTTCGCAATATATCAAGCATAAATGAAGTTTACGAGTATTCGAGTAAACGATAAACAAGCGCAGATATGTTGCGTGTGCTATCCCTTACACCACGAGAGCATATTTTTGTACAAAATTATTTATTTTTGTACAAAAAATATTTTTTTTATCGCTATTGACATATTGATGATTGTAATTATAAAAGTTTATAACCTAACATTCCTATAACAAATTAATTTCAATACCTACTACGCCGAATTTTTGCATTTCATCTTTGGAATAATATTGTTCCATATCCGCAGGACTTGCGACTTCGCCAGATTGATAACCTAATTTCAATTTGTCAAAAATATTGTACAATTCTTCAAAAGAGGAAAATCGATGAAGATTGACCACCTGTACAATTATTTTTTCGTTGGTAGATTCGTCCGTAAATTCAATCTGGTCGCCGACTTTTAACTTTTGTCTCTTATCATCATTTAGACGCATTTCTATTGATTTTTGCTTTGATTTAATCAACATAAATGGACCATGATTTAATCGCATATAGTGTACCATACTCATCCTCACAAACTCAAATTTGGTTTTGGAGCAAGTGTCAAATCTGCAATTCCTACCCCATCTTTGTATGCGTAATATGCCGCACTCCCAATCATAGCGGCATTGTCTGTACAAAATTGAAGATCAGGGAAATAACAGGTAATACCATTTTCTTCTGCTTTTACTTTCAAATCGTGTCTCAATCGTTTATTTGCACTGACCCCACCTGCTATTACAACTTTGTCGTAGCCAAAATCTTGGCACGCTTTGATAGTTTTATCTACCAACTCATCGACTGCCCACTTTTCAAAACTGGCACAAATGTCCGCCACAGGAATAGGCTCATTTTTTTGCTCCAATTTGTGGATGTAGTTGATTACCGCTGTCTTCTGTCCACTAAAACTAAAGTTGTAACCTAAACTATCATTCGGTTTAGTAAATTGGATGTTGCTCTTGCCACTCTCTGCCATTTGGCTGACCTTAGGTCCGCCTGGATATCCAAGTCCTAGCACTCTTGCCACTTTGTCAAAACATTCCCCTGCAGCATCGTCAAGAGTTGTGCCAATCATTTCGTGATGATTGTAATCTTTCACTCTTATTATCGCCGTATGTCCACCGCTAACAACAAGGCAGATAAATGGTGGAGTCAAATCTTTGAATGTCAAATAGTTACCTGCAATATGCCCGTAAATATGATTGACAGCAATCAGTGGTTTTTTAGTCGCATATGCTAGTCCTTTAGCGTAACTAACCCCCACAAGCAACGAACCAATGAGCCCCGCTCCATAAGTTACAGCGATTGCATCGATGTCATCAAGCGTACAATTCGCCTGTTTCAAAGCAAGCTTCACTACATTATCAATAGCAGTAATATGGTTTCTGCTGGCAACTTCTGGCACAACTCCACCAAATCTTGTGTGAATATCAATCTGGCTAGACACAATATTGGATAGACAAATTCTGCCGTCTACAACGACAGCACAACTAGTTTCATCACAACTACTCTCAATAGATAGAATCTTAAAGCCTTTTTTCACATTGGTATTATATAACAAAGAATAAAAAATTTCAAGTAAATAAAAAAGTAACAATTAATACTTTTTACAGATTTAAACTATGTCGAATCAATAACTAATAATTAAAAATCAAAAAGGAGTTGTGTAATGAAATTATTAAACCTTAAAATATGAAAAAATGAGATTGTATATCTCATTTTTTTATTTGAAGTCTAATTTGCAGTTGAATGTGATTGTTTTAGATATTCATTGATAAAAGGTGTAAGTTCGCCATCCATCACGGCTTCTACATTGCTCGTCTCATAATCTGTTCGATGATCTTTTACCATAGTGTAAGGTTGGAATACATAACTTCTAATCTGGCTTCCCCACTCAATTTTCTTCAATGTACCCTTGATCTCATTCATGTTTTGACGTTGTTTTTCTTCTTCTAGAGCAACCAATTTGCTTGTCAAAATCTTCATAGCATTTTCTCTATTCTGCAACTGACTGCGCTCATTTTGGCAAGTTACGACTATTCCCGTAGGGATATGTGTGATTCGAACGGCTGTCTCAACCTTATTCACATTTTGTCCTCCAGCACCACTGCTTCTATACGTATCTATACGTAAATCTTCGTTCCTGATTTTGACATCCGTCTCTTTCGTGATGGCCGGCACAACTTCGACGGAAGCAAAACTCGTATGTCGACGTTTGTTGCTGTCAAAAGGACTGATTCTAACCAATCTATGCACGCCCATTTCGCCTTTTAATTTTCCGTAAGCGTACTCGCCTTTGATCCAAATGACGACATTTTTTAGCCCCGCATCATTGCCTTCCAGCTTGTCCACAATGCTAAATTCAAATCCGTTTTTACTGGCGTACATTTTGTACATTCTGGCAAGCATCACCACCCAATCTTGTGCTTCTGTACCGCCCGCCCCAGCATGTATAGTGATAATTGCATCATTGTTGTCATACTTCTCATCCAAAAGAGTACGCACATTCAACTCATCAACTTTGTCCTTTAACTCCATGAGTTCATTCAAAGCCAAATTCAATAGATCAATGTCTGTCTCTTTTTCTAATCCCTTTACTGTGGAGATAAGCGAGGTAATTTGACTTTGTAGTTCCTGCACTTCGCTGAACAGATCCTGAATAGACTTGATCTCTTTATTCGTCTGCATGGCATAATCAAGATTGTTCCAAAAAGACAGAGACTCTCTCTCTTTCATAAGTTTTGCAAGTTTATCCTGCAACTCGCTTAAATGAAGACAAGATTTTGTGGTCTCGAATTTATCTACTAATTTAGTTAATTCATCTCCAATATTTTCTATGTTCATATATTTATATTATATCAAATCTTTGGATTATAATCAACTATTTTAAATTTATATAAAATCAAGGACGAATAGAACCTCAGGCGTTTATAACAACAAAAAAAGTAGTGTATCAACACTACTTTAGTCGCCACTAAATGGTAGCAAAGCCATATTTCTAGCACGCTTGATTGCTACAGTCAATTCACGTTGATGACGTGAGCAAGTGCCAGTTTGTCTGCTAGGTATGATTTTACCTTTTTCTGTAACATATTTTTTCAATCTATTGACATCTTTGTAATCAATAAACTTCAGATTTTTATCTTCACAGAAAGCACAAACTTTTTTCTTGTTTTTGTTATGTTGTTTATAGAATTTCTTCTTTTCAATATTAGTTTTTGGCTCTTCTTTAACTTCAGTTGTAGCAACTTCTATCTTTTCTTCTGCCATAAATTACTCTCCTATTATATTAAAATGGTAAATTATCATCATCAATAGGTTGAAGATCAGCGACTGGTTGAGCCGGAGTTGCTCCTACTCCGCCATCACTATTTCCGTCATTTTTTGATGATAAGAATTCTACTTCATCGGCTATGATATCGACAGCAAAGCCTTTAGTGCCATCTGCTCTTTCATAATTTCTTGTTTGAATTGAGCCAGAGACAGCGATTTTATTACCTTTCTTCAAAAATTTTGCACAGTTTTCAGCAGTGCCACGCCATGCGGTGATGTTGAAGAAATCCGTTTCTCTCTCACCATCTGCGTTAGCAAATCTTCTGCCCACTGCAATAGATAAACGACATACAGAAACCCCACTTGAAGTAGTAGAAAGTTCTGGGTCTCTAGTCAAATTACCAATCAAATAAACTTTGTTCATAAATTCTCCTTATGTCGCTCTATTTAGCAACAATGATATAACGTAAAATGCCGTTGGTGATTGCAAGCAATGAAGCCAACCTTTTAGGCAGTTTTTCATCAGCTGTGAAATTTACAAGAACATAAAACCCTTCACGTTTCTTTTGAATTTCATAAGCGAGTTTCCTGTTGCCAATACGCTCTACTGACTCGATCTTGCCACCATCTTTTTCAATCATACTGTTGACAAGAGCGATTTGAGCTTCTTTTTCTTCATCAGTAGATTGACTAGGGATGATGTACATCAATTCGTAATTATTCATAATACCTCCTTATGGACTAATGGCCTAAAACTAGGCAAGGACGCAAATAAACTATCTCGACTTTATTTAAATGCGTAGTTAAATAAATTTAACACCCGAATTATAACACATAAAGAAAAATAAATCAAGCCTTAAATAAAAATATTTTAGCCCTCATATTTTGTTTTTAGCCCACCCGCTTGTTTTTTCATATTAATAAAGTCTATATTCAAACATTTATATTAATTATTTCTTAATATAAAACAAGGTCTAGACATCTAGACCTTATGTTTATAACCTTATAAATAGATAAGATTTTGAATAAAAATTAACTATTCGTGATCTCTTTTATATAGTCCCAAACAGTAACTTCTTCATGCGTCTCTGTAGATAAGATGTTGATTTTATCTACAACGACTCCGTCAATAACGATCTCAACATTTCCTACCACCTGATTCTCATATACTTTAGTTAGCATGTTAGGAAGATTATAATTCAAACTAAAATTCACATCTTCCCCAATCTTGCAAACATAGGTAAAATCACGTTCGGCTTTTAGGTGAGTTACTCTATCTAGCCCTTTGATTTTGATCGTCTTATCTTTTAGCATTGAATTGTCAAACAACGTTTTTGTCTCAAAATTTTCGAATCCATAGTTCAACAGATCACTCGACAACTTGAAACGTCCCTTGCTATCCTCTGCTCCCAAAACCACCGAGATCAGTTCGACATCATTCCTCGATGCTCCAACGGCTAAACAATATTTTGCCTGATTCGTTGAGCCCGTCTTTCCTCCCATGCAACCTTCATAGAATCTAGACAACTTGTTTGTGTTCGCCATTTGAGTGGTCCTTCCGCTAGGATGCACAAAATCTTCCATCCATATTGATGAGTATTCATGATAGAGGTCAAAGTCCAAAACATGTTTTAAGACGATTGCCTGATCATATGCGGAAGAGTATCCATCCGGACTAGGTAGCCCTGTACAATTCACATAGTTTGTATCCAATAAATTAAGTTCCTTTGCTCTTTCATTCATCATCTTTACAAAGTTGTTTTCACTTCCCGCAATGTGTTCGGCAATGGCAACACTAGAATCGTTCGCACTCGCTATAATCACAGATTTTAACAGATCTTTTAAATAATATTCCTCTTCATAATCTAGGAATACCTGACTCCCACCCATGCCACTAGCCGTTGCACTTACCATGACTTTATCATCTAGACTAATTTCGTTGCTACCTATTTTTTCCATAGTAAGCAAAATTGTCATCAGTTTGGTAACGCTCGCTATCGGCAATCTCTCATGACAATTATTTTCGAACAAAATTTCATTCGAATTTTTTTCAATCAATACGGCGGACTTGTAATTCACGTTCGACTCAAAACTTGCATCTGCGGTAATAATCTTATGTGGGATGAGCATCAGCCCAAACATAAGCATCAAAACCAATACAATAGAAACTTTCCTTTTCATACATTCTCCTTTTGAATATTCTTTGTCAAAAATAAAAAAATATGTGCCATACAGCACAAATCTCAATAAATATAAATAAAACTCTTTCTATTTTGTCATTATAATATGCACAAACAATTTAAAATGCAAAGATAAAAAATAAAATGTTCTACCACTATTTTTTGAATTTTAGCAACATATGTTTGTCTTCTTCGCTCACACGGAAACTATCTCTACACTTTTGAATACTCTTGTTGTTTGTAAAAGTATTTAGCCTATCCTCTTCAAACAGTTTGATGGCAACATCCCGCCTTTTCACAAAACATTCAGCCACCCACCACGCCACAGCCATGTTTACATAATAGTGTGTCTCGCTCTTTAAACTATCAATCAAATCTAAAATCTTCACAATGTATTTTTCATCATCAAAAAACTTGAACCATATGTTTACTCCAATACGTCTTTTGAATGGGATATTTGATTTGATACACTCTCTTGAAAGTGAAAAAAATTTCTCTTTATTTTTGCTAATTATTTTAAATTTTAAAAGATCACAACATGCCCAAGTATCCACATATTCAACGAAAATATCAAGATACTTTTTCATCACTGAGAAATCTTTTATTTCATCTATCAAGAACCCATTTATTGCCATATTTTCATAAAAAGTATGAAGATTGAGATCCAAAAAGGACAAAAAATTTCCCTTAGAAATTTGCTTAGCAATATCTTTACATTGCTTTGTCGTGAGTGCCAATAATGGAAAGTTTGTATTCAATATTTTACGTGTCCAATCAAGCTTTTCTTCTCGTTTTAATCCCTCTAAAAACACTTGAAAAGCTTGCCCATCTTTACTCGTCCATTTTTCGATTATTAAGTTCATAATTCACCTATCAAAATAATATATCCCACATATTTTTTAGCATCGTTCTAAACTCATTTTCTCCATAGTGGATAATGATCTCAACCTTGCCTAAAATGGAACTTTTATTCACTGGTCCATGGACTACACAATCAGTACTTTCTGCCCAATTATCCCCCATCAAAAAGTATTCGTCCTCGCCTAATTTTATACATCTCTCGCCAGCCTCATTTGTGATCACATGATCAGCGTTTAACGGGTTGTTTATAAAGGCTAGATAGTCCTCATAATAATATCTTACATCAATATCAACTTCGTTTGTCTCACTATTCATTTTGTCTTTTCTATAAAATTCTTCATTATTTACATAAAGCACATATTGAGTCTCATTTTCTTTTATTTGAACAACATCTCCAGGCATGCCGATGAGACGTTTAATTATATACCCTCTGTCCCACCATGAAACTTCTGCAACGACGATGTCTCCATTCGTGTAATCTCTATATGGATTGATATATACTTTATCTCCGTCTTGGTCTTCAGTTAAGACATTTGCATTGAGTGTAGGACGCATAGAAAATCCCCTGACGTTTGTCTTTATATAAACAAAATTAAATACAATATTTACTAAAGCAAAAAATGTTACAATCATGATAACAACTGTAATTATTGAATTGAGTATGTTTAACAAAATTCGCTTTAGACGACTGTCCATGGTTTAATTATACCACATTGGAAAATTTTTACAAACATATTTTCCAATTTAACAAAAAAGGATAGTTTTATTTACTATCCTTTAATGATACTGTCTCAATATAATATCTATCCGTCTTTTTGGACAATTTGCTGTCCTCAATATAATACCCCATACGTACAAATTGCATGTTGCCTTTTTGTTTCAATACAAATGGTTCTACAAAAGATGTATGTTCCACCATTGAGTTTGGATTGATTATCTTATCCAACATCCCGCTTTCAAAAACTTCGCCCTCTTTTAACAAATTGAAAAATTTCCTCGTGGTAACTTTTATTGCATGTGGCCTACTTAACCAGTGTATCGTTCCCTTTGGTTTTATACCTTGCTCTTTTGCATCATACACTATACTGCAATTCAAGTGGTCTATGTCTCCCTTGCCGTCCAACACCACTTCATCGCATTTGATTATATATGCCCCCATTAGTCGAACATATCCATTCGGTGTCAAACGGAAAAATTTTGGAGTAGGTTCAGCCATAAAATCTTCTCTTTCTATATACAACTCATTACTAAAAATCATATCATGTTTTTTACTATTGTTTACAGTTGGGTTGTTGGATATTTTGATCTTTTCAGTTTTATTCGCTGGATAATTCGTGATATTTACTTTTATAGGGTCGATGACCGCAACAGCACGAACAGCGTTTTTATTCAACTCTTCTCTAATACATGCTTCTAAGATATGTGGTTGCACAACGCTATTTGATTTTGCCACACCAATTCTAGTGCAAAATTCCCTTATAGAAGATGGAGTATATCCCTTCCTTCTAAATGAAGCCAAAGTAGGCAATCTAGGATCGTCCCAGCCGTCCACATATCCGCCGTCCACAAGTTCATGGAAATATCTTTTACTTATCACTGTCCCATCGATATTTAGTCTAGCAAATTCAATCTGTCTAGGTTTCACTCCTGGCAAAAGCCTACAATTATCAATGACCCAATTATACAATATCCTATGGTCTTCAAACTCAAGACTGCACAGAGAATGAGTAACCCCTTCATAAGCATCGCTCAATGGATGAGCAAAATCATACATAGGATAAATGCACCATTTGTCTCCTTGACGGAAATGTCTCACATGCATGATACGATATATGACAGGATCTCTCATGTTGATATTTGGGTGCGACATGTCGATCTTTGCTCTAAGCGTTTTCTCCCCGTCAGCATACTTTCCAGCACGCATCTCTTCAAACAATTTCAAGTTTTCTTCAATTGATCTGTTTCTATACGGACTTTCTTTCCCTGGCTCAGTCAAAGTCCCACGCATATTGCTGACCTCATCAGCAGATAGGTCGCATACAAAAGCTTTCCCTTGTTTTATCAAGTCAATTGCACACTCATAAATAAATTCATAATAATCGGACGCATAATATAGATGTTTCCATTTAAAGCCAAGCCATTTGATATCATTCATCAACGATTTCACATATGTTTCATTTTCTTTACTTGGGTTAGTATCGTCCATACGAAGATTTGTGTATCCGTGAAATTTTTCAGCTGTCAAAAAATCTATACAAATTGCTTTAGCATGTCCAATATGAGTATATCCATTTGGTTCGGGCGGAAAACGAGTGATGATCTTTTTCAATCCCTTAGTTTTTATATCTTCCAATATAGCCTGTTCTATAAAGTTAGATGGTGTGATATTAGTATCCATTAGTACTCCTTACAAAAGCATTATAATACAATAATATCCAAATGTAAAATATTTGATTTAAATTTTATATCATTAGTTAAATTTATATACAAATGTAGTACGAAATAAGATATTTTCAGCTTCGACATTATTTTTTAATAAGCCAATCTACTTTCCGGCAAACTTTTCCTTGTTAGTATTATAAATAAAATAACAAACATTCACAATTATATAATTTGATTTTTTTATATAATATGTTATTATAAAAACGAGAGCAACAATATGAAAAATTTAAACATATTTTATTTTGATAATGATTTAGGGAAATTTGATGAGTTTAACCCAAGATTTGTTATGGAGCAAAAATTTGCTAAAGATATTTTATCCTTAATAGCAATAAAACCACCTTTTTACTATGATATAACAAATTTGGCAACAAAACTAAAAACTAATATTAAGATTTTAGAAAAACCAATAAATTTATTAAAAAACATATCCGCAATCACAGAAAAATCAGGAAATTTCCGTTTGAATTTCCCATTTTTTTTGGATAAAGATGTAAACACATTAAAATCAATTGTGTTGACATTGTTGAAAAAAAATCACGCAACACTTATTGATGGCATTCAATCATTAAGAAAACAACTTATTGAACTTTATCCAAGCATAAAAATTGAACTGTCTCTCTATCACTTGTTGTGTGGTAAAATTTTCGACGGACTAATGTTTAATTATTTAGAACAGCAAGGTTTGTTGAAATTATCTTACATACAAAACGATAACAGAAATTTTATGTTGATTGGATATCAAAATTCCTACATATGCAACAAGTTCAATGCAAATCTTTATTGCAGTTTTAATAACGCAAAATATAAAGACAACTCTTTGAGTAGTTTTGGAAATGCGAGTGGAGAAAGGTTAGATTATTTTAGATATTTCAAACTTCGAGAGAAGAATAAATTATATGGCAAATTTTTAATAATTCATAAGTATTTTCAAAACGAAACTAGCTTAGAAGTTGTTAAAAATTCGCTTGACACCATATTTGATTTGCTAAATAAAAAACAAGTAGCCGACAACAAATATCTTGAAATATTAAAACTTACCAACTATGTAGGCAAAGATAATCAAATTATAGTTCCTGTTTTTGACAACTATATTCTCAAAACAAACATTCTTTTTGAAGAAGTTAAAAGAAAACTTGGTCCAAGCTTAACAAAAATTTTAAATGATTTCAAAATACTTATCTTAAATTCAAATATAAACTGTATAAAACATAGCGCTCCAACAGATCAACTTTGCAATGAGTTGTGGCATATCTTTTTTGGTTTATTTAATGAATATTTAATAAAAGAAAAAATTGTTGCTTCTCCACAAAAATTTTTCAAACAAGGTAAATATTTGAAATGTATTTATCTTTCTTAATATAATAAATTTAAATAGTAATTACAATTTAGATACTCTTAGATACTCTTTTGTTGATTTTTTTTATAATTCGTTTGGACAAACAAATTTCAATACAACCGCCGATGTTTATAGCCATCTTATTTTTTTCTTCAAAACTAGAAGCCAAGTGTTATAAGTAGTGCTTCATTTTACGATTTTTGTGATAAAGAATGAATTTGTTATAAAAATAATTTTTATAATTTTGTGGTTAAAATAAAAAATCAGCAACAGTCACAATTGCTAGATTGCCTAAAATAAGGTGAATTAATGGTGCGTCCAGAGGGATTCGAACCCCCCACGTCAAAACTCTCACCTTTGGCATTTTGCTATACGCAAATACTGCCTTTTTGTTCGGTTTTTCCTTTACCCCAAAACAAAATGTTTTTGGGACCCCGTTTGGTCGGTGGTTCTTCTACATACAAAAAATCGACCCTGTACGAGTTGATTTATCATTTAATCATGGTGCGTCCAGAGGGATTCGAACCCCCGACCTTTGGTTCCGTAGACCAACGCTCTATCCAGCTGAGCTATGAACGCATATTATAAAAACTTACTTACTATTATCAAATTTCTTTCAAAATTTTAAATTTTGACTTGTTTATTTTATCATAATACAGTTAAATTTGCAAGTGTTTTCAAAAAATTGCCTGATAAATTTAACAAAAAATCAATAAGGAAATTTTATACAAATACTCAAACAAGCAGCAGATAAAAAAATAGCGCAAACATTATTAACTATTATTACAGCACCCCTCCAATTCAACCGGTGCAATATAAAATTACAAGAGTACAAAAAGATGAGCGCCCTAAAATCAATTATATAACCGCATTTTTTGCATTTGCTTGTTACATATTTCCTGGCGTAATATAATGTCAATTATATAAAGAGGAAACAAAAAGAATGGGACGACAAACACAAAAAATAATATTAAAACATGATCATATTAATTTATAGTTATTATATTAGCCGACACCCTGGTTATGCCATCAACTTCAATATATATTTATTTTTTCATTATTTAGTTATTACAGATTAATCTATGTTGTATAATAAAAATTAACAGATTTAATACTCATTTATTTGGTAAAATTCACTATTTTTTATGATTTTTATCATTTTTTTTATTATTTTATATTTTTTGCTTGATTGTTTTGAAAAAAAAGTTTATTATATGTTTAGGAGATATTATGAGTAAGGTAATTTCTGTAACAAATCAAAAAGGTGGAGTTGGAAAGACTACCACATGTGTCAATCTTGCGTCTTATGTGGCAGACAGCGGTAAAAGGGTGCTGTTAATTGATATGGACCCACAAGGAAACGCATGTACAAGTTTAGGAGTTGAAATATCAAAAGATCAAAAATCAATATATGAAGTTCTCTTAGGAGATGTTGACATCAAAGAAGCAATTTATCCATCTGTATTGAAGAGATTGGACGTCATCCCTTCCACAGTGGACTTAGCTGGAGCGGAAGTTGATCTAGTATATGTAGACAATAGAGAGAATGTTCTTAAAGAAGCAATCAAGACCATCAAAGACTCTTATGATTACATATTTATTGACTGTCCTCCTTCTCTAGGACTCTTAACAGTAAATGCTTTAACTGCCACAGATACAATAATTATTCCTATTCAATGCGAATATTTCGCTTTAGTCGGTTTAGGGCAATTGATGAATACCGTTAGACTTATCAAGAAGCATTTGAATCCAGACATTGAGATTGAGGGTGTATTATTAACTATGAAAGACAACAGAAGCAATCTTGTATCTCAAGTTGCTGAAGAAATTAAAAAATATTTTGGCCAAAAAGTTTATGATACGTTCATTCCAAGGAACATTCGCTTAGCTGAGAGTCCAAGTCACGGAATGCCTATCCTTCTATATGATAGCAAAAGCAAGGGAGCTCTTGCTTACAAGGGTCTATGTGAAGAATTTTTAAGAAAACAATAAAATGTTCCACGTGGAACATTTTTTTTATTTATCTTTTATTTTAAATAGTAAATTTCATTCAAAACTAAATTAATTTAAATGTTTTATATCAATTACAATATATAATTGTTCCACGTGGAACAATTTTGATTATAAAATATATAAATGATCATGACTTGTCTATTTCAATATTAAAACTTAAAATTGTATTAATATATTATAAATTCTTACATGAATATAAAAACAAGTTAATTCAATGTTAATTTAAACATGTTCACATAAAGTTTTTTTAAAAAAATTTACAAAAATGATAAAAAATATTTGACCCGCATTGTAATTTAAAATATAATATTAATAGAATGTTCCACGTGGATCAATACGGAGGTGAAAGATGAAACCAAGCTTAGGCA
>DVMB01000010.1 GCA_018715225.1 Candidatus Onthoplasma faecigallinarum
ATTGATAACGGTCGAGATATTGTCCTCGCTATCCCCAATAGTGATATATGACTCGGTATTAGAAGTGTTTATATTTATTGAAGATTCGCCAGAAAGAGCATATTGACCAATCAATCCGCCAATTATATTCATTCTTGTAACAGTGCCATCGCTAGCACCCTCTGCACCTTTGACATTTATGTTTGTCAAGGCATCGCAAGACGATACTTGCGTGTCTGCACCACGTCCCAGCAAACCACCGATGAAGTTGTTCGTCGTGCAGTTGTTCAAATCTACACTTATATTGACACGCCTGTTGCTTGAGTATGAATAGTGCCCTACACGAATTGAAGATATTGTCGTCTCTTCTGCGTATCCCACAGCACCTCCAATATATACTCCGCCTGTGGAATTTGCTGATATTGTCAAATCGAAGTTGACACTTACTCCATTCTTGCCAATAGTGGAATTCATGATAGACATGTTTTCATCTTCGCTCTCGCTGATAGCGTACATAGATGCTCTACCTACCAAGCCACCAAAGTAAACCGCACCTGTTCCATCCAAGTATGATGAAACATTTCCTACGAATGAGCAGTTCATGATGTTGCTACCCTGTGCGTTGGCTACAATACCACCAAAACCTGAGATAGCACTAGTGGCAGTCGTACCTACCAAACTATCCGCCTCGACATTGACTGTCAAATTGCTGAATAGAGATTGAGTATCATCTGCTGATACTGCACCCACCATGCCCACATTTGAATTCAACTGAATTGAGTACGTGCTGCCTGTATTTACGTTGCTAAATCTATTTGACCAATTGAATGTGATGTTTCTAATGGTTGCGTCATTAGTCGACCTAAATAGTCCTGCATTGCCTGTATCAACAGTGTTCACAGACAGACCTGACAGCACTGGAATTTCGTTGTTTTCTTTCTCGCCTATCAATATACCTGTGAAATCAATGTTGAATACAAAGTTGCTATAATTATTTTCGCACCAACTAGTCAAGTCTATATCTTCTACAATCTTGTAATTTCCGTCTGGATTGTTTATCAAGACATAGAAGTCATCCACATCATCGATAATATAATAATTCTCAGTATTGTCATTCAACAACAATGGGAAGTACCTGTCTGGGTTCAATGACCAGTATTCTGTGCTCCAACCAGAGAAGACATTGTTGAAAGCCACTGTATGTTCAATGTCCTCCAAATCGTATAGTTGAGATAGATCCACTTCGCTCGCACGTGAATCGTTAGCGTGTTTAACTATAGCTTCGCTATCATTGCTTGCATAATTGTTGACTATACCAGCATAGACATATGTAAATGCTGCATTGCCATTGCTTGTGATATAGCCTGTATTGTTGCCCTCAAGTTGTCCATAATTTGCAGAAATGTAGTCATAATTGATGTCTACAAATTCGCCGTCGCTAGTTTCGTGTTGTGTGTGTAACATTGAGTTGTCCAACAATAAGGTAGAGAACGTGAATTGAATATCGTTGTCATCGTTCGTTATCCTCAAAATTTGATTTACATAAGCGACGTATTCGCTTACCTCTTCATTTCTAGAGACGTTGGAATTTCTCACTCCATACGCTGCGCCGAATAGTCCGCCGGCGTATTCTAGATAGGTATCATCAATATTTACATATGGTACTGCGTATGAATATGATACATTAGAGATAATGCTACACCCTATCAATCCACCAACGGTAGATCCTACCATGAAACTTGCTTTGCTGTAGCAAGATTGTATATCCATTTGTATGCCAATACCTACCAATCCGCCACCATATCTATATGATTCTAATAGGTTCAAATTGCCCGAATTTTCTGTATCCACACTGGCTGTTTCTGTAGTTTGAGCATCTTCCAAATCTAAGATGTATCCACCAAGTGCCGTATCATACTCGTATTGCTCATCTTCTTCTGCTGTAACTTGAGATGCTGTCAAATCTCCTAGACCGACTGCATACAAGCCACCGACAGCGAATTGCCCAGTGATCAAATTTGCCGTGCCGACATTGTATTTCAATTTCAATGCTCTAGTCTCTCTGCCTGCATAGCCTGCTATACCACCTGCATAGTCCGCTAGGATGTTACCCTCGTTAGACTTAGCGTACATCTCATTTCCGTTAATTGTGATGTAAGAGAGATTGAAGTCAACATTCGTCCTTTCTTGAATGTCTATTACGCCCGCTATACCACCAGCATAAGATAGTTGATCTAAATAGTCGTCATATGTGCCGTTGAAACTCAATGCACCGATCGCTCTCATTGTGTCGAAATCATCTTCGCTATAATACATATAGTAATTGTTGACATCTGTATTAACCGCTTTCACACTAAGATTTGAATCAATTCCATAGATCAAACTGTTGCCTGTAATCGTACCTGCTAGACCACCAGCAAAATTGTTACCAGTAATGGTCGTACTTCCACCATCTAGGTCTACGTTGATAATTACGCTGTTGTTGATAGTGCCCGCCAAACCTCCTGAATATGCCACTCTAACCGAACTAAAGCCTGGAGTAGAAGCAAATTCAAGATTCAAGTTTTTGACGTACGCATTTTTTATATTGGAGAACAAACCGATTGATGATTCTGTAGCGTTGGCAACGTCTAGGAATATTCCACTGATAGTCATTCCGTTACCTTCAATACTTGTTACAGAAATGTTGTTTGCGTCTCCCAAAGTATAGTTGACACGTGTTTGAATAGCCGTCTCATCGCTAGCAAAGTCGATGTTGTTTATAAATCTAACATAGCCAGACATTGAGTTTTGTGTTCCGCCAAACAAGAATATGTCGTTGTATTCTGCTACGCTTCTTATGATATAAGGGTTGTTCGCACTTCCCAAAGCGTATGATACAGCATTTGAGTAAACGTATTCTTCATCTTCCTGTCCAAGCAAATATCTATACGAATATGCAATGCTATTCGCAGTGTTCAATTGTGGTAGTAGTCTATAATCGTTATCAGCGTTGTAGTATGACCAAACGCCTTGTTCGCGCTCTGTCCTAGAATTACTATTGATGAATACAAAGCCCGTCAGTGCGTTTGAATCAGCGAAGTTATCAGTATTGTAACCTACTGCTTGATCCTTGCCTTCCTCTGTCCTGACTATATAATCATCATCGTCATTCACAAGGTAATATGTATTTTCCAATGTTCCGTAGGACAACAATTCGTTATTGTTGCTAACACCTACAAAAGGTTGTTCTGACACATCGTTTTCTGTCGCAACACCATTTAGTGTACATGCAGCATAACTCTCGCTGATACTTCCTGAGGCTGCATTGTTGTATACAAAGCCCGCAACATACGCTGAATTTGACACTAAAACTGTATTGGCATATGAATTGTTGATTTCACCTGAATTTAGATATACAAATCCTGCCACATTTCCGTTGGTAGTAGATCTTATCTGTGCGCCTGTAGAATATGGATTTGTAGAGCTGTCGGTATTTGCCCCCTTCACGTAACTATACGAAATTATTCCGCTATTTTCTCCTACAAAGCCCGCTGTCATACTATATCTCGTAGACAGTCCTTCTGGTGCTGTAGAGTAGTTTACTAGACTCGTGTTGGATACGAACGAACTAGCTATCGTGCCAGTATTCACACCTACAAACCCACCAGTTGTTGCTACAAAACCTTGTCCACCTTCGCTAGCGGTAGTATCTCCAACAATGAATTGTAGTGCGCCACCTGTTACATAATTCGTGCTTTCGCTATATTGATCAGCAGTTATTCGTGTATAACCATCCTTGCCTACTCGAGAGTTTGTGATTATTCCACTATTATTGCCCACTAATCCACCGAATGTAACATTTACATCATCGCTATTGTCCACAACAATGTTGACAGTTTTTGTCGATGCAGATAGGTTCATGACATCGCAGTTATATATCAATGCCCCATTGTTGTTGGCAACAAGTCCACCAAATGTGATGTCCGTGATGTCATTTTGGGTCAAAAGCAATCTTCCATTATTTGCAGTATTAAATTCGCTATAATCTACAATAATATTCTTCAAAATCGTAGACTGAGTTTGTCCATTTGCGTCTTGATATGTAGAAATATTTGCAAACAAGCCATATTCTGTGCGGTCTGTTGATATAGCAAAACTTCTTATCTTTATTACTCTATTGTTACCATCAAAACTTGCGATATTTACACTGATTGGAACAAGGTTATCAATGGTAATGTCATTCATCAAGATATAGTCAAGTCCCTCGCCCAATATACATTCGCCTGTATTAGGATCAAATATTTGATCTACCGAATAGATTGGAATAGCATGTTCTTCTGTCGTGCTGACATTTATATTCAATGTGAAGCTAAAATTCATGGTATATGATAGTGAGTTGCTTGACATCAAACCGAATCGCAATTCATATTTGTCTCCATTCAGGACGTAACCATAATGTATTTCAAAATTTATAGTCCTACTAAAGCCCTCTGTCCCCCTGATTGTCAACATGTTATCAATGACATTTACCTCAAATTCTGGGTGAGCGTCTCCGTCGCTAAAGTAGACCACCTCTCCATCATTGTTTGTGTAATAGAATAGGTTAGCAAGATTTTCGACCCCTATATCTGCCACCAATTTTTCATAAATCTCGGCGGATAGGTCGTAGTTAGGGTTCTCTGTAGTGAAATTGAAGTCAAGTCCAACTGTTCTATCAACGGCTGTATTCAACACTCCGTTGGCAAGTCCGTTCAAATATGCTGAATCAGTACTTACCAAATAAGGTACTGGATAGAATATCAAACTGCCTTCCTCTTCACTCGTAACCAACGAATCGTCAGTCGCCAAAGTGAGCGTTACGTTCATCTTGAATGTCGCAGGAATATCCGCACTGACGTTCAACATGACTGGCATTGTGTATGAGCCGTCGAAATTCTCGACAACATCATTGTAATTATTCAACAACCTGAAACTCAAGTAGTCGCCAATTCTATATTCTCTTCCAAAGGCGGAATCATTTTCATCGATGTTTATTATGATTCCGTTCGTAGCCCCATAGGCGTATTTAGTGCTATTTTCATCAAGTACCCACTCGAACGAAATGTTAGGATTTTGACTGAATTGATAACCATAGATTTGAATACTGATTTCGTTGTTATAGGTATCTTCTTGAATCAAATATTGGCTGTCTCCGTCATCGCTGACACCCATATAATATCCGTCATAGCTCAAAGATGCTCCTGGCAAATACTGCGTCAACAATGTTTTGGTAACTGTTCTAACATTGTTGTTTGATGTCTCGACAGTGAGCGTCGCTCTTACGGTTGAGGATAGTCCGCTGAACATATCCATTTGAGTGTGGATATATATTGTACCGTCATAATGATAGTTGTTATTTTCGTCTATATAAGAAACTTTCCTTAATACTATGCCGCCATCTATCTGCTCATTGCTTGGATAGACTGTTTGATATGTACCAGTTGAAGCGTTGTATACCAATTGCTCATATATCAAAGAAACTTCTCTATTCAACGATGGTACGAAAAGAGTAGAACTTGTCAGGGTCGCAGAAACAATATTAGAGTAACTTGGCTCTAAGTATATCAGCATCACGCCACCATATCCTCCTGGAGAAATGATAGAGGTCTCGGTGTTGTTACTGCTTATTAAGTTGGTATAACTTGTACCTGGGGTTACACTTGTCGCTGTATAGTTTTCAATTCTTACTGTTGATAACTCTGTAGGCATCAAGGTCAAATTTATAGCATCACTTACATTTGGATTATTTGTAGAATACACTACAATCTCTAGAATAATGTTGCTTTCAATATATCTATATTCAAATTCATTTTTTAGACTGAGAGCGATGTTGTAGGTGTATCCAATTATCCTATCCGCTGAACGAATAGGTGTATACATGAACACATAGTCGAACAAATCTACTATACTTTCCTCTCCACTATCCGTCAAAAGTCTATTCAATTCTTCCTGACCATCAACGACATTCATTGTGAGAGATATGCTATCTTTATTCTCTTCTATCAAACTGATTGTGTTGTTTGAAGAGGTGTAGTCAACCTGTCCACCTATGTCGTCATCTCTAACATATCCTGTATAGAGATTTGCGTCAAAATCAATGTTCGAATTTGTTTGTATTGAATAATCTCCGCCGTCTATTTCTAGATTTGTAGCCGATTTGTAGACTATCACACGCAAACTAGTCGTCTTTAATTCTAGCATCTGGTCTTGACCCTCTATTTGTGGATAAACTGTATCCCCAAAATATTGTGTCAAATTGAGTAGCAATCTAAAGGTCAATATTTCGCTTACTCTATCCCCTTCAAAGTCGTTATTTGCCACTCCTATCATGACACCATTTAGTGAGTTGGCATCTTCTACGGTTAAAACTGAACTTGTATTTTCTCTAACAACTTCCAATTCTATATATTGGTCAATGTCTGCATCAAAGATAGTTGCAAATTCTAGATTATCTTTGATATTGGTTGCTTCTACATTTACCAACACAGAGTTTGCTCCAGTGTATGTATACAATTCATACACTGCATTTTCTTCGTTGATCTCATATATTGAGTTAGAAGTCAACACCAATTCGTTCAAGCCAAGTTGAGTGTAGAAGATAACATATTCTTCTAGTGCTGAGTTGAACACTGAATAACATCTCACAACGATTGGATTGTTTCCGCTCACTCCTGTAAATATGATTTGTCCATTTGAGATGTAAGCATACGCTGCCCCACGGACAATTTCATAATTCACTCCGCCCTGAGCTTCTGCCGGCAAAACTTCTAGATTGATGAGTCCGTTTTTCTCTTCGCCTTCTCCTGCTGTGTTGATCAAATTATAAGTGTTGTATCTAATGTTATTTAAAGGATTATATATATCGTTATAATAGTTGATGATTGTCGTGCTTGTTACATTATATCCATCTATATTCGGTTCATCTTCTATATAAATAGAGTCAATAGAAATCACATAATCTTCATCAATATCCGCCACTATATCTGTTGGACGGATTACCATAATTGGCTCATTGTCAGCACCGTAAACAAGATATGGGAAATAGAAATTGAAGCCGTACAATGTGATATAATTTAGGTCAAATCTTGTCTGCCAATTTGTGCTATCCGTCAGCAGACTGCGGACAAATGCTTCCCAATTTGCTGTATTTTCAAAAGATAATTTTAAATAGTTATTGTTTATATTGACAGTAGTCGATGTGTTCAACACGAAATGGTTGTCCACCAAGAGATACGTATTCAAAATATCGCTATAATCTTCAGTCAAAGTATAGTAAGTTTTTGCTAAATCGTACTCTGTATCACTCGTGTGAACTAGATTTCCATCAATATCCGCTTCATATAGACTTACTCTATCTAGATCCCAATTTTCATAGTCAAATACATAATATGTCTCAGCTTCATTGAATTGGCTATCTTCATCAAGTTTTGTATATATTCCAGCATTGTTGATATACAGTCCAGTGGCAAGATAGTCTAAGAACTCTTCTTCACTAACTTCTTGCTCTATCATATAATCTGCTATTGACTTTGTGAACGCCTCACTCATGTCAACCGCTGTAGTAGTGATGAAATCTGTTATGGATAGTTCATTCCACACGTTTGCCTGTGCAAAATACACTGTTTGGTCATCATATATTATAGAATAATGATTTCCATTAGTAGGACAGGCGTTAATATAATTTAATAATGATGAATAATTATTTATTTGACCAATATAATATGTGTTATTCTCTACGTTGCTTGGACTTGTCAAATATATTTCATTGGTCAAATTTTCATGTGCATTAATGTTTGCGTTGACAAAAGAGATATCAATAGTTGTACCATTCACGGAATATACTAGCCCTGCTACTCTATTCGTCCTGCTATTGAACGTATAGAAGATCTCTCCGTTGGCTAGATCGATGAAATTTTCGACAATTCCTCTATTGATAGAATCTCGTTGCGAATATGCCACAATACCTGCGACAATATTATCTCCGCTCAAACTGCCGTTTGCTGATAGTGCATTTGAGAATGTTACGTTTGCAGACATGAATCGCACTTCGCTGATATTAGTATAACTTGAGTTACCCACAACACCTGCAACGTCTAGCCCTGTGTTTATGGCACTGATATCCAGCCCCAATAGTGCAATGTTGTCAATTGTATTTGAATACACTACATTGCCCTGACTTGAAACAGATTGCCCAGCGACACCAGCGATATATCCCAGAGCACTGGCTACATTTACATCGCTACCATTTGTTATATACAATCTTCCGCCCAATATGATGTCGTTGATTGTCCCTGTGTTTAAGCCAGCCACACCACCTACATAATAATTACTGCCGACTGACGCCGTACTTGTATTTGTGATAGTTATATCCGCTATGATCGTATAACTGATACTATTCAAATCTGCCTTGCCCGAATATGCACCGAATATCGCACCATTGTTCGTTCCTGCGACTGCACCAATATTATGATTAGATGATGAAGATGAGTTGATTCTAAGTCTTGAACTAAAGATCACATTAGAAGTGGTCAAGTCAATATTTCCATTGTTGATACCCACCACTGCACCAAAGTTGATTTCCACATTTTGTATATTACTGCTAGCAAAGACTACATTTGATGTGTTGGTAGAATTGATATATACATTTACGCCTGTGATCACGCCGTCGTTTACGCCCGCTATGGCTCCTATGTTTAGACTACCATCGCTTGCAAGAGCGGAAATGTTCGCTGTGTCGAATGACACATTTATATCTAGGTCTCTTATGTACCCGCCTTCGCCAATTCTTGCGAACAATGCTGAATAATAATTTTCGCCATCTTCCACATAGGTTGATAAATTTAGAGTAATTTGATATCTAGATGTAGATACATCTGTTCCGCCTGATGATAGATATTGTGTCGTACCACTCAAACTCCCTGTGAAGGACTCTATCGTTTCGCCATTTAAACCTATTGGAGAAAATTCGGTAGAATTATCTATTGTTAAATTGTTGCTCAAGACGTAATTTGCATTCATGTCGTTGATTATATTCTTCAAATCATCTACAGATTGAATTGTGTATCTATTTTGAAGAGTACCATCGCTTATGGATACAAACATTGAGTAGCTGGTAGCATAGGTTCCGTTTAGATCGCTATAAGAGTCTTTTGTAACCAAGGTCAGCATAAATAGTCCGCCACCCAAACTCTTGTTTGCCACAATCGTTACAGTATGATTCGTGTCATCTATAGTGATATTTAACCTATCGTTGCTGATTGGATTCAAGATTATGTCGCCATTTTCATCAAGTGCTATACTGCCATCATCTTCCTGCTCTACACTATATAGGATATAATCTAGGTCATCAAATCTCATGTTGTTTGATTCATTAGTATCATAATATGCCTGTGCGTTGAATGTTGCAGTATCACTGCCTCCATCTTCTACATCAATAAATGACATATATATATATTGACTATCAATACCATTTGAAACGATTTCATCACCCCAAATAGTGATGCCTGACGCCAAGTCATAGTCAACGAATCTTATAGTTGTACTCGTAGAGATGTTTGATGTCTCGCCAAATCTAAGTGCAACTAAACTTATTGTAATTTCATTATATAAATAATTAGAAGAAGATAATCTTACTTGTATATTGCCACTTAGAATATCTTCGCCCAGACTTGAACTTATAATAGTATTGTTTGATAGAGGTATCTCTTCTTGCCCATTGACTAGTACAACCTCAACACTTTCGTCAATCGTCAAATCATTGCTTATCAACACACGAAGTTGAGATGCATGATTGACCACAACTTCGTCTGAACCCATGCTGAACACTACATTTGTAGATGCACTAGCATTATTTGAAGCGTACGAACTGAAGTTGATATTAGATACAGATGTCTCTTCAAAATACTGGTTGATATAAACTATTTGATTAGGAGTGGCATTGATAGAAATGTTTGAAATTGGGTCATAAACCGCTAATTCCACTATCAATATTTGTTCCACCAAAGTGATGAGATTGTCCACCATTGCATAATAATGCACGGCAACATTCAACACCTGTGTACTAGAGCCAATTATTCCCATTACACTAAATTCATTGTTGGATATTTTATTGAATTCTACCGCATTTCTATTGAACGAACCTGTACTATAATCTAAATTAGTCGATACGGTTATATCCGTAATAGCATTGGCTGTTGGAGAGGAAGAATTTGACACATATCCCAATACTTCAAAATCTACGCTCCTATTTTTTACTATAGCATAATTTATATGTCCGTTGTCTAAATCTATCGCATTCGCATTTGTGCTAGATGACTGTATAGTCAGTCTATCGTTGTTGACCAAATATACACTGCTCGCCATGAATTCTGTGCCTACACCAACAGTGTTATCTCCAGCCAAAACAGTTATCAATGCAGTCTCTACAGAAGAAGTAGCGAGTATTCCAACCTCATATATGTTATAATTTCCTGTCGATGAAGTATATATGTTCTTAACGGTACTATCTGCCAAATTGATTGTGCTGGAATTGTTCAGGAATTTGATATTGCTGTTGTTTGAACTGATTGTAATGGACGAAGCATCTAAAGTCCCACCACTATAGTCCACACGCACATAAAAACTTGTGTTTGCACGTGCATTGATATATAATTCGCCGTTATCAATATTGTTTGTAATAGTGCTATCCGCATATACTGACAAACTATTCGCCGTCACGACTTTTGATATTGTATACGCTATCTCAACCCATTCGGTCGGTACATCAACATTTTCGAACCTATCTGGTGTAGCCTGTGCCCTGATGTAAATCAGTTGAGAGGCAGGAGCGTTTTGACGTAGACTCAAATATACAGTCTCCCCACTTCGTATCCTATATCTATTGCCTCCAAGGCTCTCTACACTCACTCCACTGACCGTGATATAGTTATTTGCTTCTATATAGATATAGTCGTTTGTGTTCACATCGGTAGGGATAGTCAACAATCTCAACTCCAAGCCTGCATATGTAGAACTTGAGGTGCTGTAGATTGTTCCCTGTGCCGTGCCATCTTCTGGAACAACATCATTTATTGAAATATTTGTTGGTAAAACGCTTTTGATTATGTTAAGCGTCTTTTCATATTCTGGAGCGGTTGAATTGAAAATTAGGTCTTCTATTTGAAGTGCAAAAGTCAATTCGTTGGTTGAAATGGTGTTGTTCGTTGCAATGATTCTATAATGAAGATCATCTATCATCTGCACTATCAATCCATTATATCCTTCATTTATTTGGGACAAATCGTATTCAACCCCATCAACGTATACCACAACTTTGTATGAAACTAGTCCATCATTGGTCATGATGTCGTTCTTATATATTGTATCAAGATCGGTTAGATCTATCGTAAATTCCGTACTAGCATATGCAGAATCTCTATATAAAGTAACTACATCAGTGATGTCCTCTGCATTAATATCATTTGAATAATGTACAACTGGAGTGTAATCTTGGCTCTCCACTAAATAGACATCAAAGTCAGCATAAATATTTTCGTTAAACCTTGATGTTGCCCTGATTCTAGCCACATATTCCTGTGCTCTCACTGTAAAGTCTTGGCTCAACTGCAACACCCCGCCATCGCTTATAGTTATAAAACTTTGTGCTGATGTCTGGTTTTGACTTTCAATATAAGTCCTCTCTTGATTGACGTCCGCATAATAACCGATTGACATCACTTGATAATTGACGCCCGTTTGGTTCGTCTGCCCCAAAGGAAGATATGTAAGATTTGACAAAGTCAACAAATTTAACATTCCACCAACCGCAACAGCAGGTTTGATAGATGTATTGGCAGAAATGCTTGTCAAACTTCGATACACGCTCAAATCAATTGAAATCTGTCTGCCTGAATTCGTCTCATAGAAGCGTAACCCCGTCTGCACATTGCCCGTAATATCGATTCTAAAAACTTGGTTTTGGTCTACGGTCGCAGAAGAGAAGTTTAGCCCATTGCTTTCTCCTGTTTTCGTAACGATTATATCGTCAATGTATTTAGCTCTTACATTCCTAACTTCAACCTTTACAAAAATAGACCCAACCCCAGATTCCTCATCAATCTGTAGCAAGTCATCTTCTCCGCCATAATTTGCAAAAATACCATTGTTACCATCGTACCAATCTGTCGCATTTTCGCTATATGCATATGTAATGTTATATTCAAACTCATCATACCTGCCACTACATGCCGAAAGCACTCCGCACATGACGAATAAGAATACTGCTGTTATTACGCTAAATACTTTTTTCATATCCCCTCATTTTAATTTGCTCTATTCTGCAAATATTATTATTTTTATTATATAAAAAATTAAGTTACCAAGTCAAATAAATAGCAAAAAAACAATTATTTTGGAATAATATAAAATTTTTAAAAATTTCAAATCTAAAAAAAGAAATGAAAAAAAAAAAATTATTAAAATTTTCAAAAAATTATGAAATTTTAGCAAAATTATTGTATTTTTTTGGTTTTTTGCTATAATTATAAAAAATTTTTTAAGGAGACGAAATGCAAAAGGTTTTAAGCACCATGCGAAAAGCAATAGAAAAATACAAACTCATTCAAGACGGAGACAAAATCGCAGTCGGCGTGTCCGGAGGAAAAGATAGTCTGGTCTTGCTCAAGGCTCTAAACGATTTTAAAAAATTTGGGCTATATAAATTTGATATTGTGGCTGTTACTATCGACATTTATTCAGGAGAGGTCGATTACTCAAACCTAAAAAAATTTTGCGATGAAATCGGTGTAGAATTGTATGTTGAAAAGACAGATATAAAACATATTGTATTTGATATAAGGAAAGAATCTAACCCATGTTCTCTGTGTGCGAAGATGCGCAGGGGAGCACTCAACTCTGTATGCAACGAACTGGGTTGTAACAAACTTGCCCTAGCCCACCACCTCCAAGATGTAGTTACGACCTTCTTCATGTCGCTATTTTATGAGGGACGCCTCTCCACTATGCTACCCATATCATATATGTCAAAAACCAACATCACCTTGATTAGACCGCTATATTTGACTGACGAATCAAAAATAATTCACGCTAGCCGAAATATGCCTATACTAAAAAGTAAATGCCCCGCAAACAACAACAGCAAACGAAAAGAAATCAAAGAACTGGTCGCCCGTCTGGAAAAAGAAATTCCGCTTTCAAAAAAACGTATCGAGCACGCCATCCTATGCAGTGAAAGTTATAACCTGCTAGATAAGGTTAAATAATATTCGACATGAAAAATGTCGATTTTTTTTATTTTTTGACATATTTTGCTCTTTTTAAAAATAGTTTAGTTTAAGGAGCGAAATATGAATTATAATGACTTAGACGACCGTACTTTAAAATTGGCTTACTACATATTAGACAATCACACCACAATACGAGCAACAGCCAAAGCGTTCGGCATTCCAAAGAGCACAGTGCATCATGATTTGAGCACAAAACTAAAATATATCAACTATCAATTATTTTTAGACGTAAAAAAACTTATGGAAGAAAATTTCAGCATAAAACATATTCATGGAGGCGAATCGACCAAACAAAAATATCAAGCATTAAAAAAAGAGATCTCCGAAGACGAAGAACACGATTATTATTACGGAGCATAAAAGGGCACTTTATAGTGTCTTTTTTGTTAAAAAATTTAATTTTTTTATTTTTTTGCTAATTTTTTAATAAAAAATTTAATTATTTTTTGTAATTTTATTTTTTTATTTTATTTTTATAATGACCACAAATAAAAATAAACCTTTGTATTTTAGATAAATTATAAAAAAATATTTTATACATCAATGTTTCATAACTATTTTACATCAGCAATTTGCTTAAAACAATTTTATATAAAATTGATTCTTTACTTTTTGTTTAAAATATCTTGTTTGTTTTTTTTAGATAAGTTAATATTCTTAAATTTTAATTAGTAGATTAAATTTTAATAAGTAAA
>DVMB01000052.1 GCA_018715225.1 Candidatus Onthoplasma faecigallinarum
ATACAAGGAGCACTAGCCTTTGCACTTTCGAATAGGTCTCTCACACGACTGGCACCCACACCTACATACAATTCTACAAAATCACTACCAGAGATACTAAAGAATGGCACTTTGCTCTCGCCTGCAACGGCTTTGGCAAGCAATGTCTTACCCGTTCCTGGTGGACCTACTAGCAATACACCTTTTGGAATCCTTGCTCCCAATTCAGTAAATCTACTAGGGTTTTTCAAGAATTCAACAATCTCTTGCAACTCTTGTTTTTCTTCTTCTGCCCCAGCCACGTCAGCAAATTTCACACTAGATGAAACGACCAATCTCGCTTTGCTCTTGCCGAAGCCAAAGCCCTTGCTGTTGCCAGACATCGCTCTAAACAAGAATATACCAATTACTACAACCAAAATTATACTTACATAAGGTAGCAAACTAGATAGCCAAGATTGTGATTCATAAGAGTAACTCGCTTCTATTAAAACAGCCCCCTCTTTCAAAACACGGTTGCCATTCTCGTCCAATACATAGTCGCCGTCCACATCTTTTTGATAAAGGCTGTCATTATATTCATCAATGAAGGCGGTCAATTCATTTACGCTCATAAATGAACAATAAGCGTCTACATCATTAGGGAACCTATTTTCGTCCACGCCGTCAGTCGTTCTAATTCTAATTGTATATCCGTACACATCAATTTCTGCTACTTGTCCAGATTCCACCATCTGTTGAAATTCTGTGTAGCTAATTTCTCTTGCCCTATTGTTATATGAAGCAATCCAATAAACCAACAATGCTACCACAACGATAGCAATGATTGAGAATATCACGGATTTCCACATGCTATTTTTTTTCTTTTCCATTTAACACCTCAGTAGTCTATATTATAACATAATATAAAAATATTAACAAATATTTTGAATAATTTAAAGATATAATTTCCTATATTGTAAAAAATACTTACCAAACCGAAATTAGTTCAAAATTCGTCAAATATTTGTCAATATTTATACCATTTTCACGTTGAGTTGTCAACAAATTCACACACTATGAATTAAAGTCATAAAAATGGTAAACGCACTAAATTATACAATTATGTCAATAATTATTAATTAAAAAGTTTACAAATCTCAAGCATTGTGTTAAAATTTTACAAGGAGATAGCATTATGATGTCTACTATTGGGTTAATTATAGATATACTGATCGTAGCCGTTGTGGTAATTTTCGGTATCATTGGGTTTAACAAAGGATTTTTGAAATCTTTTTTATCTCTATTCTCTTGGCTGGTCTGTATATTGATTGCTATATTTACCGCTAAATATGTTGCTGGCTGGATCAATGGAATTTATGACTTGTCTGGACTGATCGGTGGCAAAATCGAGTCCGCTTTAGTTAATTTGAACGAATTTTTTGCCCAATCTATATCCTCGTTTGAAAGCACAGAAGAGATAATCGCAAATTTACCTAGTGATATAAATGGTCTACTCGCTCAGTTGATAAAGGTCGTGTTCTCCAACGCTTCTGTAGATATGTCTAGCGATGTAACGATTGCTAATGTAGTGGGCAGTTCTCTTGGTCATGTGTGTATGTTGATCATTGCGGGTATCCTTGTATTCATAGTATTGAGGATTGTGCTTGCCCTTCTCACTAAACTATTTGACAACATCGCAAAGACAAAGATCTTAGGCGGACTAAACAAAATATTGGGTCTATTGCTCGGCATGGTAAAGGCAGCATGTATAGTCATCATCTTGAACGGCATATTGGTTGCTCTGTCATTGATACCAGCAGTAAACAACACCATTACTCCACTGATACAAGACAACACACATATTGAAAGATTTATATACAACAAGACTGACGAATTTGTCGGCGACTATATTATAGAAGGCGGTGCTCTGCAAGATTGGATCACTGACTTGTGGAATTCTAGATAAAAGGAACGATTTATGGGATTATACGAAACATTAAAAGATAGAAATTTATTATACCAGACAACTAACGAAGAGTTGTTGAAAAAACTATTGAACGAAGAAAAAATCACAGTATATTGTGGTACGGATCCATCTATGGACAGTTTGCACATTGGACATTGTATTCCATGCACAATTTTACGTCGTTTTCAACAGGCGGGACACAGGGTTATCATACTTTTAGGAGGGGCTACTGCAGCCATTGGCGACCCTACAGGTAAATCCGCCATGCGTCCTATGCTCTCAAAAGAACAACTGGCACACAATATTGAGGGGATAAAAAAGGCATACAGCACATTCCTAAATTTTGACGGGGACAACCCAGCAATTATTGTCAACAATGCCGATTGGTTCAAAGGCTATGACTATGTTGATTTCATGCGTGATATTGGCGTGCACTTTCCTGTAAATAAGATGATCACGAACGAAATATACGCCAAAAGAATTGAGGAAGGCGGACTGACCTTTTTTGAAATGGGATATATGCTGATGCAGGCATACGATTTTTTGTATCTAAACAAGACCTATGATTGCAAACTTCAATGGGGAGGCGCTGACCAATGGGGAAACATTGTGGCAGGATGCGAATTGGGTAGAAAGATGAATTTCATAGACAACAAAAATCGTATTATGGTAGGCGCTACTAATCCACTGCTATTGACCCCTGAAGGCAAGAAAATGGGCAAGACCGAAAAAGGCGCTATCTGGATGGACAAGTCAAAGATCAGTGCGTACGATTTTTATCAAGGGATCTATCAAACTCCGGACGCTTGTGTTGAGATGATGTTTGCCCTATTCACAGATATCCCTATGAATGAAATTCGTGATATGATAAAGACAGACATTGTGAACAGCAAAAAGCGTCTAGCGTATGAAATTACAAAATTTGTCCGTGGCAAAAGCGACGCAGTAGAAGCCAGCAAAATGAGCGAAAACCTCTTCTCTCAATCAAGTGTCAACAAAGACAATGCCCCTACTGTAGAGGTAGATGTCAACACAAATTCAATCGGTCTATTGGACCTTTTGGTCGAAGCCAAATTCGTATCTTCAAAGGGCGAAGCCCGAAGACTAATAGAACAAAATGGATTGTCCATGGACGGCGAGATTATAAAAGACGCTCAAATGCAAATAGACAAAGAAAAATTAAAATCTGGAATACTATTCAAAAAGGGCAAAAAGAATTTCCTGCTAGTAAAGACAAAATAAAATTTAAAATTGCTTATCAACTATAAAAAAAGACCCTATAAAATGACAGGGTCTTTTTTCTGTATATTTTTACTTAATTATTTTTCTATTTTGAATTTCTACAACTTTTTCTTCAATGGGTTTTACCTCATTCGCAGTCTTTATATCAAATTTTGTTTTTTCTATCAGTCCTTTTATCTGTTCGCAAAGTTCTTCCCCATCTTCATTGAGGTAATATAGACAATATTTTTTGTTTATGTACGAGTTGGTCTTAAGCACAATCGTACAACTTCCTCGCTTGAACATTTTATCAATGAATGTCTTTTTTGCTGAGACGCTGACTATATCTGCTAGATTGATAATTTCTTTTCTAAAGATTGTAAATATTACGATAGAATTTTCATGAAGCGAATATTTAAACACTGCCTTTTTATGAGTCAGTATACTATAAACAGTAATCAATACAAACAAAACTCCACCTATCACATAAATATACCAATATTGCATTTTTACACACATATATATCAAAGCAACTGTCAAAAAAATATTAAAGACAACAAGCATAGTATTCAGCACGAAAAAATGTTGATATAAATCTACATCAATGTCTCTTATTTTTTTGCTTACTCTAATTTCATTTTTATCTTTCATATCTACACATTAAATTTAAACAACATTATATCGCCGTCTTGTACGACATAATCTTTGCCAACGCTCATGACCTTGCCCCTTTCACGGCAGAGGTTATAGTCTTTCAAAGTAATTAAATCTTCATATTTTACGACATCAGCCCGAATAAAGCCCCGCTCAAAATCTGTATGTATCTTCCCGGCTGCTTGAGGAGCAAGTGTGCCTTTTTTTATGGTCCATGCCCTCACTTCTTTCTCGCCCGCAGTGATGAAACTAATTAGCCCCAACAGATGATAACTCGCCCTGATTAGTTTGTCCAATCCAGAAATATCAATACCTAATTCTTGCTTGAACATCTCTCTATCTTCGGGTGGCATATTCACCAATTCTTCTTCAGTCTTGGCACATAGTGAGATCAGTTCAGCGTTTTCTTTCGCCGCCAACTCTTTGATCTTTTCAATACTCTGTAATTGAAAGTCATCTAGTGTGTCTGCAGTATTTGCGACATATATGATAGGCTTGCTGGTTATCAAAAAGAAACCATCCACGATCTTTTTCTCTTCTTGCGTGAGAGTCAACATTCTAGCAGGTTTGCTGTCCTTCAAAAGGTCCATTATCTTATTTAATAGTTCGAATTCTTTCTGCGTTTGCAGATCTGCCAACCCACCATGAACGACCTTTTTGATTTTATCCAGCCTTTTTGTTACCGTGTCCATGTCTGCCAAAATCAATTCTAGATTGATTGTATCTATATCTCGCAACGGATCAACGCTCCCCTCTACGTGAATTATTTTGTCATTTCTAAAACATCTCACCACATGCACAATGGCGTCGACTTCTTTTATATGGCTCAAAAATTTATTTCCTAGTCCCGCACCCTCGCTCGCACCTTTCACAAGCCCCGCAATATCCACGAATTCAATTTGAGCAGGTATAATTTTATCTGTGTGATATAATTTTGCTAGTTCAATCAGCCTTTCATCATAGACATCGACCACTCCTACATTTGGCTCAATCGTACAGAATGGATAGTTTGCTGATTCTGCTCCTGCTTTTGTTATCGCATTGAACAAAGTACTTTTCCCAACATTTGGTAATCCTACAACTCCTAATTTCATACAAATCCTTTTTTAGTTTAAAAGTTATATTTTATAGATACAATAATATAATAAATTGAAGAAAATTTCAAGTGATTGAATTAATTAAGTATATTTTAATAGGATTTATTCAGGGTTTGACCGAATTTTTACCGATTTCTAGTAGCGGTCATGTCGTTTTGTTCGGCTCGTTGTTTGATTTGGACAACCTATTATTGCTGAGCGTTGTGGCACATGTCGGCACCTTATTCGCTGTAATATTTTGCTACAGAAAACGTCTAGTCGAGTTGGTCAAAAAACCTTTCAACAAAACTAACATAAATTTACTGATCGCCACCATACCGACTGTGGTCATAGTTTTGTTATTTAATCATTTTATAGAAGATAATTTTTCAACTAAGACTTTGATATGGGGCTTTTTGTTGTCCGCTGTATTGCTCATAATCGCCGACTTCAAAAAGGACTCATACCGCCCAGTGAATAAGCGTTCCGCTCTATATATGGGGCTTGCTCAAGGGCTGGCACTTCTGCCTGGAATTTCACGAAGTGGTTCGACATTAGTGTGCGGACTATTGGTTGGCGTGGAAAAAAATGAGGCGTTAGATTTTTCTTTCCTGATGAGTATACCTATCATTATTGCCAGTGCTGTATATGAGAGCATCAAGTTGTTTACAATGCAACTCACTGTAAACTGGCTGGGAATATTCATCGTTATGATTACCTCCTTTATATTTGGAATATTGTCGATCAAATTGATGTTAAAAATTGTGAAGAAAAATAAACTATATTTTTTCAGTATCTACCTAATAGTACTAAGTCTCATCATTCTAATCTTCTTTTAGCGGCTAAAACACATTACCAAAATTTACCAAACGAAACTTTTGCGTATTAAATCGTAAACAAATTTTTATGACGTAAAATAAAAATATGAATGTAGGTAAAATTATTAGAGATTTAAGGCACGACAGAGGAATGACTCAAACCCAGTTGGCACATGAGATATCCACCACGCAGGATACCATATCTCTTTGGGAATTGGGAAAAAGTTATCCAGATATTATCAATTTGATTAAATTAGCTAAATTTTTTGGCGTAAGCACAGATTATATGCTTGGGCTAAAAGATTTTTAGATACAAGCAGAAATTAATATTTTATAATAAAAAATATAATAAAAAAAGGACTCTAATTTGATAAAGTCCTTTTTTTTATTTAATTATAAAAATTAAATTTAGTTACACGACGCCATATTCTGGCCATGTTCTACCACTAGATGCAAACCACTCACTTTCCTTCAAAATTGTATTGTTGTTCGAGCAATTTACTCCAAGCTCGTCTCCTGCCACTATTACAATATTTCCATTGAATGAAGTGAATTGGTCATTTTCATAATCTACACACAAAGTAGTTACATAAATATATTTGGTATATCTTGCGACATTATCTATAAATTGTTGAGTAGGGAATTGATTTTCAGGAGTACTTGTATACTCACTGCTTCCCGCACAGCAACATACACAAACGATTTCTGGCTGTATGACCGACAACAATGCGTCTGTAGAGGATGTCTTGCTTCCATGGTGACCCGCTTTGTATACAGTAACCTGTGGCAATTCATTGTATTGCACCAAATACTCTTCGCCCCTTTCTTCTAGATCCCCTGTGAATAGGAAATGTCTGTCCCCGTGATTCAACATACAGCAAACTGAATAATCATTCTCACTGCTGGCATTGTTTTCATAATAATAGTTGTACAAAATCTCTAGACTGACATTATTTTCGCTATCCAAAATGTATTCTTGTTGAGCCCCGTCTTCTTCGTTCCAACATTGAAGAGCGGTATAGTGCTGTGCTCCATTATCTATTTCATCATTTAATTCCCTTAGATAATTATTGTATGTCGTGGCTGTCGATCTTTGATTGGTCTTAGCAAAATCTATTATCACTTCGCACTCATACAAATCAAAAATACTGTCCACCTTTGTGCTGGTAGCAAAGCCAGCATAATGGTCTTGATGAGCATGAGTGATGATGACATACTCTAGGGTATTGTCTGTTACATACTGGTTCAAATATTCGCTAACTGTAGAGATGCTGTTACTTTTTGAACCACAGTCGATCAATATGTCAATATTCTCCCCAACTTTTATGTATGTACAATCTCCTGTATATTTGTTCCCAAGTTCCAAGAAATGTACCGACACTGCGCCATCTGCCGTGCTGATGGGAGTATAAGAAATCCCTTCGCCGTCATTATAAGAGTAATAGACTTCTTCAGTTACAATCAACTGCTCAGTCTCTGGCAGTCCAAAATATGTGTATCCTACGAATCCCACGACACAACCCAGCACTAGACACACAATTCCAATCAATACGACTTTTAAATTTGATTTTTTCTTTGACCTTGCCATTATTCTCCCCCTTCACTTGATTCTACAAAAGTGATCAACCTTATTTTTTGCACACTGAATATTCCGCTATATTTGAAATCGTCCACTGTGTAAATCATATAATATGTCCCCACTTCCTCAGCAGAATATGTACCATCTTCATTCACTGTCAAATTGGTCTCGACATTCACTTTATCGCTCACATCTCTGTTGAACGAAATTACATGCACGCCCTCATCAACGTAAACCTCGTCTAGAGTGAGAGTCAGTTCATCTTGACCGATGATCTCAAAACAATCATTCCTTGTCATATAATGTCCAGCAAATATTCCGCCTGCAACACCCACTATCAACAAGACGATGATCAAAATGATACTTCCTGCACTCATTTTTTTCATTTCTTTCTTCGCAGTTTTAACCGTCTTGTTTGTGGATTTTTCATCTAATTCAAAATTGAATTTTGCTTTGGACGAAACTTTTTTCGCATTTTTTCTTGTCGCCATAAATTCTCCTATTTTTTATTTATAATTAAATAATATCATAATTTAAATAATTTTTAAATTAATTTAATTATTTTTTTATAAATTTTAAAAATAAATAATTTTTAATAATAACAAATTAATAAAAAAGAAAACAATTTTCTTACGAAAATATGTTTTGTTGTTAACACAATCAAAAAAATCACTAAAAATTAGTGATTTTTTATATATTTAATGTTTTTTAATTAATTTATTATTTTAATACATTTTTTAATGTGATAGTTTTTGTCTTTGTTACTTGGTCGAATGTGCTCATTACACCTTCTGTGCCGATGCCAGACATCTTGTATCCACCAAAAGGTATTTCAAAACTTCTGTGGAAACTTGCTCCATTGATGACTGTACCACCGCACTCCAATTTTGAGCAAACTTTGAAAGCGGTGTTCATATCTCTTGTGAACACACAACCACACAAACCATAGCAAGATGAATTTGCTATCTCTATAGCTTCGTCCACATTATCACATGGAATGATGCTGACAACTGGAGCAAAGATTTCTTCATCTTTTGCAACATCTGCCGTTTTTGGAATATTAGTGATCACAGTAGGTTGCAACACCGCACCTTCTGCCTTGCCTCCCAACAAGATCTTTCCACCTTGTGCAACTGCTGTCTTGATCTGTTGAACCGCTTTATCACAAGCAGCCTTTGTAACGAGAGCACCTATCTCAGTCTTTTTGTCCAATGGATTACCTACAACAAGTTTTTTGAGACGCTCTACAACCTTGGTTTCAAAATCTTTCAACACTTCTTTTTCTACAATGAAACGTTTACTAGCACAACAAACTTGCCCAGTGTTATACATCCTACCCCAAACGACCTCTTCAACAGCCAAATCAATATCTGCATCTTTCAGCACAATGAAAGCATCATTGCCACCCAATTCAAGTGCCACATGTGCCATATGAGACGCACCATTTGCGTAAATTGATTTTCCAACTGCTGTAGATCCTGTGAATGTGATACCATGTACATCAGGGTGTTTTGATAGTGGATTTCCTGTCTTTAAACCTTCTCCTGTGAGGACTTGAACAACCCCATTAGGAAGCCCTGCTTGATGAAGAAGAGCCACCAGCTTAATTACAGTCAATGGATTTTGGTGAGGTGGTTTCACTATAATTGTGTTACCTGCCAAAATTGATGGAGCCACTTTTTGATCAAACAAATCGCATGGGAAATTGAAAGGCAAAATTGCCACCATTACTCCCAAAGGTTCACGCACTGTGAACTGAATGGTGTACTCCTGCCCAGACTCAGTGCCAGCAGGAATAGCGTTACCATAAAGGTGTTTTGCTTTTTCCATAAACGCTGAAAACCCTATTCTAATATTGGCAATTTCCCCATATGCTTGAGTGATTGGTTTACCCGTTTCTTTAGATAGTGTTTTTGCTAAATCATCTTTATTTAGATCGACTAGATCAAGGAAGTGATCTAAGATATCAACCTTTTTATGAATAGGCACATTTGCCCACGTTTTTCCTGCTTTTTTAGCGTATTCAACCGCTTTGTTCACATCTTTTGCGGTTGCGTTAGGTACAGTATCTATCACTTTACCTGTATAAGGATTGACAATATTCATTGTAGATTTGTCGCTAGCATCTACCCATTTACCATTGATAATATTTTGCATAAGGACCCCCTATTACTTAGTAAAAGCAGTGAATGAAAGCATCAAGCCACCAGTAGTGTTTCTGCCATCATCTACATAACCATATTCGCCGAAAGTAAATTCCATGATAAATGGAACGCCATTTACATTCTTTTTGATCTCTTTATAAACTTCGTTGATTCTGCTATCGATCCCTGCACGTCTGCCACCGCAGTGTACAAGATGATAACAAACGACTGGTTTAGTCAAACGTTTGTTTAGATCTTTCAAGGTTTTACCAACAGAAGCGATCAACTCATCCACAGTCGCTTCCATACGAATGACTGTAGTGCCCTCTGCCAAGTTAGCACCAATATTCATTGAGTAGTCGTCGTTAGCAAACATTGGGTGACGAATGGCAATCAAATCTCCCAATCTATCTTTGACTCCAAGCGGACTTGTGATAGTAGCGGACAACAATTTATCCCCCATAAGTTCGCTTGTCTTCATACCACGCCAACTAGCATATTTCTTAACAGCAGCCGTACCATCGATAGACACCAACTGTCTTGTTCCTTCCACTTTGGTAATGATACCCATATCTTTTGTCTCTCTATAGGCACCAGTGAATTCATTTACAAAACCGCCTTTCATATAGATCAAAGCGACAGCGACGCCCTCGTTAGTTACCTTGTTGTCCAGATAAAGTTTCCAATTTCCACTGATTGTATTGTCCGCAGCAGATCCCCCAAACAAAGGAACTCTACCTACAACTCTATTTGCCCCTTTCAAGAAAAATTCTTCTTCCGTAGGGCTAGCAGCCATGTACATAACGTCTGGCTCGTCGCCAACTGGCATCTTGGTCATGATACGTGCATGTTTTGTAGCTGCCTCTCCTGCGTCTCTTGCACTTTGATACGCTTTCCTATCAGCAAAGCCTACGCCAACAATCATATTTGGATCACTGAGCACCATGATACCCACAAAAGGTTTGTCCCCACCGACATACCCTTCAGGCATGATGACACCTGTAAAACTTGTGTTGCCGATAACTGGGCAAGAATACACTTCTTTGATCCCTTTGATTACATCTTTGATCTTGTAATCGCAACTCATGTATGCAAAAACTAATTTTGCATCTTTTGATCTTCCGGCCATTTTAGCCGCTTCAAGCCCTGCCTCATAAGCCACTTTGTTGGTACTAAACCCTGTTAATGCTTTCATAAATTCCCCTCCTTTTTTATTAAAGCAATGATTTGTACAATTTTTTAATATCATTCACACTGGTTGGTCGTGGATTCCCACCTGTGCAAACATCATTATAAGCGTCCACACTCAATACGTCTAAATCTTTTTCTTGGATACCCAATTCTGCAAGTGATTTTGGAATATTCAATTCTTTGCTCAATTTTTTCACTGCATTTATTGCAAGAGTAACACATTTATCATCCGTTGCCTTCTTTGTGTCAATGCCAAAACATTCGGCAATAAGTCTATATTTTGGCTTTGAACTAGACTCGGCATTGTATTTCATAACTGTAGGTAATATCATAGCATTTGCGACTCCATGTGCTATATCAAATCGACCACCCAAAGGGTGTGCCATAGAGTGAACTATACCTAAGCCAACATTGCTAAACCCCATACCAACTATGTATTGAGCATATGCCATTTTTTCACGTGCTTCTATATTATTTCCGTCCTTGTAGGCAAGTGGTAAATATTTTGCAATCGTCCTAATACTCTCGAGAGCAAACATATCACTGAACTGCGTAGCTCCCTTAGTGATCAAACTCTCAATGGCGTGAGTCAATGCGTCCATGCCCGTGCTGGCAGTAAGCCCTTTCGGCATTGATTGCATAAGTTCGGCATCGACTATTGACATGATTGGAATATCATGCGGATCAACACATACCATTTTCTTTTTATTCTCAGTATCGGTGATCACATAATTGATTGTAACTTCAGCGGCCGTTCCGCTTGTAGTAGGCATAGCGATTACAGGGAAAGCTTTGTTCCTTGTGTCTACAGCGCCGTTCAAACTGACCACATCATAATGTTCTTTGTTATTTTTAATGATAGCAATTGCTTTTGCTGTATCGATGACACTACCACCGCCGACAGCGATTATCACATCAGCCTTTGATTTTTTCAAAGCCGCCAAACCTAGATGAACATTCTCTATCGTTGGATTCGGCTTAATATTAGAAAATATAAAAGATTTGATATTGGCTTCATCTAAAATATTGCTGACTTTCAACAAAACTCCACTTTTTATAATCGTGTCATCTGTTACCAAAAGAACTTTTTTAAATCCCCTTTTGGGCAATTCGTCTTTTAGACAACTTCTAGCATTCGCCCCCATATAAACACATTCGTTAAAAATATAACGTTCCATCACCCCTCCTATTTAGTTACATTATAATATAAATTGTCGTAAAAGTCATTTATTTTGAACAATTTTGGGAAATTTGTAAAAATAATTTTTTTAGTTTCCAACACAAAAAATACCTATAGAAAAATCTATATTATATCAACAAATATGCAACTTTATTTCAATTTTATAATATGGCGATCTTTTTAGCCATTTATAGCCGACTATTGATTACTATAATATTACCTAAAAGTTTTTTCTATTAATATTTAATTTTTTATTTTTTTATTTAATTTTTACTATATTTTCTAATATTTAGAATAAATATTAAATTAATATTTTTATATATTGTATCTAAAATTATTTTAACACCTATTATTATATAGCTATTACTATTATCTTACTATTTTATTTATAATTATTATTCAATAATACATATTATTTTTTCATTTAGTTTATAATAAAATCATTGTAGTCAAAAATTCTCATTGAATAATTTTTGAAAAATTTATTAAAATCGGTTTGTTTTTTTGAAAATTTATGTAATACTATTTATAAGGAAAGGAGAAGAAGTATGAAAAAATTATCATTAAATCTTAAAAAAATTGCTAGTTTATTCATAATCGCTGCTTTGATAATCACATCTGTTTTCGTTCTATCTGCCTGCGGGGATGACAATAATGAAAACAACAACACTACCGCTTCTAATCTATACGACATTAATTTTGGCGGAAATATTGATGGGGAGAAATATGATGTAGAAGCAACAACATGGCAAGAAAGCGAAGAAGAGGGCTTTGAAGCAGTGTACACCCTTGTTGGCGAAGTCCCATATAACAAAGATGTCGCTGACCAAATGGGTTACACTGATGGTCGAGTAAACTTCGCACTTATTAGATTCACTTCCAGCACAGTAAATAAAGTAAACTATGACGAAACAACTCAGGAAGGTTTCTATGCTGAAATTACCAACTTCTATGGCACTGATCATCAGGCTGAACCTACTATCAAACATGGCGGTTTCTCTTCTGGAAATGAGACCACATCTCAAACAACCTATTTCTTGTATCAAGGTGTTGATAACACTGTTCGTACCATGACTGTAAAAATCAGTTTTGATGGCACAGAAGAAAATGCTCGTTTGTACAAATTCGTCATTGATCCAGCCAACTATACTCTTGAAGAACGTCCTATCTACTACAACATTGACTTCAACGGAAATATTGATGGCGAAAAATACAATGTCGCAGGTACCAGTTGGGAACAATCTGCTGAAGAGGGCTTTGAAGCTGTGTACACCCTTGTTGGCGAAGTCCCATACAACAAAGATGTCGCTGATCAAATGGGTTACACTGATGGTCGAGTAAATTTTGCTCTTATTAGATTCACTTCCAACCTTGTAGACAAAGTAAATTACGACGAAACAACTCAGGAAGGTTTCTATGCGGAAATCACTAATTTCTATGGCACTGATCATCAGGCTGAACCTACAATTAAACATGGCGGTTTCTCTTCTGGAAATGAGACCACATCTCAAACAACCTATTTCTTGTATCAAGGTGTTGACGACACAGTTCGTACAATGACTATAAAAATCAGTTTTGACGGGACTGAAGAAAACGCTCGTCTATACAAATTCGTCATTGACCCAGCCAACTATACTCTTGAATCTGCTCCTGCAGTACAAGTAGTAGACACACCTGTATCTATAGGAAGCACTGAATTTGAAAATGCTGATGGTCTTATCATTGCAGAAGTTGAACCAAATAGATTTATGGCGACTGGAAATGTCGCAACAATGACCGCTGAACAGGCTGAAGCATTCTGGGCAGGTGTTGCTCAAGAGGGCGATAAATATGTTATATTAAACTTGACCTTTGAAGCAAATTCGACTATAAAATATGGCTTTGTTGACCATGCAGATACTACTTTGACCGACTCAGCAAAATCTTTTGAAGCAAATGATATGACCAGCGAAGATTTCATATTGCGTGTAAATGCAGAATCTTCCAATATGATATGGAGGGTTGAAATCACTACCGCTGACGACAACACAATAGTATATACAGTGGATATGAGCAACTTGACATTTAGTCTATAAAACGATAGAAAAATAGAAAGATAAATAAGATCACGGTCTATGCCGTGGTCTTTTTATATCAAAAAAATCTAGTATTCAACTAGATTTTTTGTAAATATTGTATCAGCTTATTTATACGACTTTTGCACTCTTCTGCTCCTAAAATCTTCATTATAGAATACAATTCTGGACTATTTTCACTGCCAGTTATTGCTATACGGACAAATTTTGAAGCCGTGGCGACATTTCCCGCATACATTGTAGGATTTTGTTTAAACAATTTGTTATCCACAAAGTTGTGCTTATTGCCCACTTCTTTTAGATTATTAAACCAGTCTTGATTGTTGTCTTGTTCGATGTATTGAGCCTCGTAGTCCTTCAAAAATGCTATCAACTCGTCTTTGTTCTCAACCTCGCCGATGTTAAATACTGGTTCAAAATTAGGTAGGACATATTTATATAGATCCAAGACTTCGCTAAAATACGTGATGTCTTTTCTAGGGCGATCTCCGCCTCTATCTATCGAAAATACTTGCAACAACCTTTGTCTATTTGAAGATAGAATGTCCAACTTTTCTTTGTCCCACTCGTTTGCCCATTTTACTGTCTCGTCATAGACTTCTGCAGCAGTCATTTTCGAGATGATCGTTTTTGATATGTCATTTAATTTCATAAAGTCAAACAACGGACTGCTCACGCCTATTTTTTTTAAA
>DVMB01000011.1 GCA_018715225.1 Candidatus Onthoplasma faecigallinarum
TATATAATATGTGAAGATAAAATATAAGTAAAAATTAATAATTAAAATAGAAAAAGGATAATGAGTCATTTCATTATCCTTTTTTTGTTTTATGATGTACCTTATTTACTTATTTATTTGATCTCTTCGAAAGTGAACGTCATCTCGCAATACGGACAATACCATTTGTCATCTCTTATTTCCAATTTTCCACCACAATTGTTACATTTTTTGATATGCAGTGCTTGGGTCTGTTTTTGCTTGTTGTTGGAGGAAATCTTCTCCCCGTCATAGATGTATCCCGTGAGATATTTTTTATTGATTGCTTTATATATCTCTTGTTTGACCTCTTTTTCTTTTATTGACAGTTGACTAGCAATCTCAGCATTTGAATAGAGATTTTCTTCCTCAATCGCCTCAACAATACGCCTAGTTTTTCTCTTACCTGCATAGTTTACCCACAATAGAGGGGAACCATAAAATCCAACCACCACGAATATGATGCCTAGAGTCATCAATATCCAATTTTTCCCCGCAAAAACTGCTATCAAAGGAATACCAACCACAAAAAGCACACTGACAATCAGTGAGATGACAAATATTTTATTAATGTCCTTAGTTATTTTCTTCATATAATATATTATACTATAAAATTTAAAATAGTAAAAGTAAATTTAATCTATTCATATTTTTTATGTTTTATAAGATGATATTGTTTTTTATCATAATCTATAATACCCTCTTTTTTCATTTTGCTAAGTTCGTTCGACATCGCACTCCTATCCACTGACAAATAACTGGCCAGTTCCGTAACATTAAAAGGTATTTCAAAATAACTTGACTTTTGTTTTTCACTCATAGATGTAAAATATGACAGAAGTTTGTCTCTCGTGGTCTTTTTTGACATGTGCGAGAGTTTGTCAAGCAATTTGATATTGCTCTCTGCCACCATTTGCATCAAATTTTTGACCACTAAGTCATGTCTCTTGCATCTGTTCTCGCACGGCGTAATCAATCTGTGCTTGTTCATAAAAAGTACCAATGTCTTTTCGGTCGCTATCAAACTATCTTTGTAAAATTCGTCCCCAGCATATGCTGATTCGACACCATAGACGTCTCCCTTCCTTAGTTGCATGAGAATAGAAATGTTGCCAAAACTATCTATATTTTCTACGTTCGCCGCCCCTTTTAGTATCAAAACGACATCTTGCATCTCGTCTCCTTGAGATACAATGTTTTGATTTTTGTCAAATGTTTTGAACTTAGTTTTGAAACAAAACATCATTGCCTGACACTCGAATTCAGACGCAGAACGAAATATTTTAGTCGCCTTTAACTCATTAAAATGTTCCATAATTTTTCGATTTTGTTGTAAAAACAACAATTTTGACATTTTTATTATAGTATAATAGGAGTGTAAAGTCAAATATCTAGAACTATTTGAATTATAACTTTAGGGAGGAATGTATGAAAGTTATTAAAAGAAATGGCCAAGAAGTGATCTTCAATCCTGAAAAAATCAAGATTGCTGTTACCAAAGCCAACAATTCTGTCGATGAATTATCTAAACGCTTAAAAGACGACAAAATCGAAAACATTGTATCAAGTGTAACAAAAGAATGTGAGAGCATGGGTCGTGCTGTTGGCGTAGAAGAGATTCAAGACATGGTTGAACTAAGCATCATGAAAGAAGGAGCCTTTCAAGTCGCCAAAAACTATATTACATATAGGTATGACAGACAACTTGCTAGACAAGCCAACACAACTGATGAGCAGGTATTCGCTCTAATTGATTGCAAAAACGAAGAAGTAAAGCAAGAAAATAGCAACAAAAACCCTACTGTCAACAGCGTGCAACGTGATTACATGGCTGGCGAAATGAGCAAGGACTTGACCAAAAGATTTTTATTGCCCGCTCATATTTGGAAAGCACACGAAGAGGGCTTAATTCATTTCCACGATGCCGACTATTTTGCACAAAGAATGCACAACTGTGATCTAGTGAACCTAGAAAATATGTTGCAAAACGGGACTGTCATATCCAACACTATGATAGAACGTCCACATTCATTCTCTACAGCATGCAATATTGCCACTCAAATCGTAGCACAAGTTGCATCTAGCCAATATGGTGGTCAAAGCATAAGTCTAGCCCACCTAGCACCTTTTGTTGAAGTCAGCCGTCAAAAAATAAGGAAAGAGGTTGAAGAAGAATTAAAAGAGGCATGCGGACATGTCGATGAAGAACTTTTGCACAAGATTACCGAACAACGTGTTCGAAAAGAAATCAATCGTGGCGTACAGACAATTCAATATCAAGTGATCACCTTGATGACCACTAATGGACAAGCCCCATTCGTAACAGAATTTTTGTACCTAGGCGAAGCAAAAAATGAGCGTGAACGTGAAGACTTGGCACTGATCATTGAAGAGACTCTTCAGCAGAGGTACGAAGGGGTAAAAAATGAAAAAGGTGTATCTATTACCCCAGCCTTCCCAAAGATTATATATGTTCTAGAAGAAAGCAACATCCACCCAGACAACAAATATTATTACCTGACCGAATTGGCTGCAAAATGTACAGCAAAACGCTTGGTCCCTGACTATATCAGCGAAAAGAAGATGAAAGAATTAAAAGAAGGAAACTGCTTCCCAGTTATGGGTTGCAGAAGTGCCTTAGCCCCTTGGAAAGATGAAAACGGAAATTACAAATTCTATGGCAGATTCAATCAAGGTGTCGTTACGATCAATCTACCAGACGTCGCTCTATCCAGCGGCGGAGATTACAACAAATTTTGGAAGATATTCGACGAGAGATTGCAACTTTGCTTCGAAGCCTTGATGTGCAGACACAATAGATTAAAAGGTACCGTCTCCGACGTCGCTCCAATCTTGTGGCAACATGGTGCAATTGCAAGGCTAAAACCAGGCGAAAAGATAGATAAATTATTGTACGGCGGATACTCTAGCATATCTCTAGGATACGCAGGCTTGTACGAATGTGTAAAATATATGACTGGAAAATCTCACACCGACCCAGAAGCAACGCCATTTGCCCTTGAAGTCATGAAACATATGAATGATACGGTCAACAGATGGAAAAACGAGACCAATATTGGCTTCTCTATCTACGGAACACCACTAGAAAGCACAACTTACAAATTCGCAAAATGTTTGCAAAAAAGATTTGGCATAATTCCTGGCGTTACAGACAAAAATTATATCACCAATAGTTATCACGTCCATGTGACTGAGCCTATCAATGCATTTGACAAACTAAAATTTGAGAGTGAGTTCCAAGCATTGTCAAGCGGTGGTGCCATAAGTTATGTAGAAGTTCCTAATATGCAGGACAACATCGAAGCGGTATTGCAAGTCATCAAATATATCTATGACAACATCATGTATGCCGAATTGAACACAAAATCCGATTATTGCCAAGTATGTGGATACGATGGCGAGATCATGATTGAAGAGGACGAGGATGGCAAATTGATATGGGTTTGCCCACATTGCGGAAACAAAGACCAAACTAAGATGAATGTAGCACGAAGAACTTGTGGCTATATAGGTAGCCAATTCTGGAACCAAGGTAGAACACAAGAGATAAGAGATAGAGTATTGCACTTATAAAGGATAATATGAATTACGGAAATATAAAATACAATGATATAGCCAATGGCGAAGGAGTGAGAGTTTCCCTCTTCGTCAGTGGCTGTACTCATCATTGCAAAAATTGTTTCAACCAAGAGACATGGGATTTTAATTATGGAAAACCATTTACCAAAGAAGTTGAAGACGAAATCATCTCTCAACTTGCCCCCGAACATATAAATGGTCTTACTTTACTGGGCGGTGAGCCAATGGAGCCAGCCAATCAAAAAGCACTTTTACCTTTTGTCAAACGAGTAAAGGAAATTTATCCAAACAAAACTATATGGTGTTATTCTGGCTACCTTTTTGACAAAGAATTGCTCTCCCCTAGTAGAGCCCATTGCTCATGGACAAAAGAATTGCTCTCGTACATAGACATACTCGTTGATGGCGAATTTAAAGAGGAATTAAAGGATATAACCCTAAGATTCAAAGGCTCAAGCAATCAGCGAGTAATTGATGTCAAAAAGAGTTTAGCAGAAAACAAAATTGTTTTAAGTCCCTATAATGAAAAGAAAAGTGCAGATTTCCACAAAAAATATTAATTTTTGTGGATTTTTTTATTTA
>DVMB01000053.1 GCA_018715225.1 Candidatus Onthoplasma faecigallinarum
ATATGCGTGGGTGCAGATCTAAAATCTAGTATGAATGCAAAGATAATTGCTGATAGCAATGACAATATTTATTATACAATAGGCGTTCATCCTGACGATTGTGATAAATATAACGAATCAGAATTGGAAGATATGCTCTTGACAAGGTCAGACAAACTCGTTGCCATTGGTGAGATAGGGCTTGACTATTTCCACAACAAGGAAAATAGGGCAAAGCAGATCGAGGTGTTCGTCAGTCAAATAAATCTGGCGATCAAATACAATCTTCCTATAGTCATTCATTGCAGAGAGGCGTACCAAGACGTCTACAACATATTGAAAGAATATTCTCCTTTGAAGATAGGCGTGGTGATGCACTGTTATAGTGGTAGCCTAGAATTTGCCAATCAATTGATCAAATTGGGTGTCAAACTATCATTCACTGGATCGGTCACCTTCAAAAATGCTGTCAAAGCAAAAGAAGTGGTCAAAAATATACCTCTAGATACGTTCTTTTTCGAAACGGACGCCCCATATCTCACTCCCGAACCGAATAGAGGGAAGAGAAACGAACCAAAAAATGTTTTCGATACAGCGAAGTATGTGGCGAGTTTGCGTGAAATGGATGTGGAAAAAATAATAAAAATTACCGATCAAAACGCAAAAAAGTTTTTCAATATAGAATTTGTATAGCGACTGTTTGAAATTCCAAGCAACATTTATACCATCATTTATAAATATCATATTTATAAGTTTGGTCACCACCAACATTTGATTGAATTTCTCAAACAAATAGGAGAGATATAAACAACTCTTATGTTTTCACATTTCTTCTTTGAAGAGACTAAAAATGATTTATTTAGAATTTTGAATTTCATAGATTATATACATTTTTTTAAAATTAGTTGATAATATATACAAATTTGTCAATCTTGAAAAAATTTCAAAATTGGGTATTGACAAATCACTTTTTAATGATATAATGATAATGTCAGCTTGGTCAGATGGTCGCAAGTTGAGTGTGATGCTCAATTTGAGGAAAGTCCGAGCTTCACAGAGCAGGGTGCTTGTTAACGGCAAGTCTAGGCAACTAGAAGGAAAGTGCAACAGAAAATAACCGCTATACCCCTGAGTGGTTAGTAAGGATGAAAAGGCGAGGCAAGAGCTCACCGCAAAATTGGCGACAATTTTGGTCCATGTAAACCCCACCCGAAGCAAGGTTAAAATATTCGTATAGGTTGCTCGCCTGAATATTAAAAATACCGCTAAAACCTGTTAGCAATAGCAGGTTTAGATAGATGACCGTCAAATACAGAACTCGGCTTATAGACCAAACTGCCACCTAAATGCTTTCATCCTTTTGGATGGTGGAGAATGTGTAAACGTTCTCCATTTTTTTATCTCAATTTTCAAAAAAAATATAGAGGCTATAGTTTACTCGACAAACCCTTTCAGGTTATTACCTCTATATTTTTTATTTTATTTATATATATTTTTATTATACTATATTTAAAAGGTTAAAGTCAACAGTTTTTAATAAGATTAAAGAAATTCATAAAATTTTAAAAAATTTTTAAGGCTCATAAAAATTATACTTAGTTAAATTGATGATAGTAATGTAATTGTAAAGACGAAAATTAATTGGTTCAAGTATTTATAATATTTTGTCTTTCTTGAAACTCGTCTTGCAAGATATTTAGTGCCTTGTTTTCAATTCTAGATATGTAACTACGACTTATGTTCAATATGTTTGCCACTTCTTGTTGAGTGTGTTCTTTTTGACCATCAAAGCCATAACGCAGGGCAATGATTTTATATTCTCGATCACTGAGTCTTTTTGCCATTACGGCTTTTACCTCTTCTATCAGCACTTTTTTTTCTACGATGACATCTGGGTCATCTTCTTGCCTTTGCGGAATGATGTCCTTGAATGACAATTCACCTCCGTCTTTGTCTACACCTATGGTTTCTTCAATGCTTACGCATACTTTGTGCTTTTTGTTGGCACGTAGCAACATCAAAATCTCGTTTTCTATACATCTGCTGGCGTATGTAGATAGGGTAGAGCCCTTGTTCGCTTTGAACGAATCAATGGCTTTAATGAGCCCTATAGAGCCGACAGAAATCAATTCATCTGCTTCGGCAGATCCGCTGTATTTTTTTGCCACGTGGGCAACTAGACGTAAGTTATGATTGATCAGTTTTTCTCTTGCTTTTTTGTCGCCAGATAGCATCAATTCTACCTGTTTTTCTTCTTCTAGTTTACTTAATGGCTTTGGAAAACCATTATACTCGTTAACAAAACCATGAAAAAACATGAGTTTAGACATGAACTGCCCAAGTGTTTCAAATACCATATTTTCACTCCGTAATTTATATATGTCGAACTTTGCTGAATTTTGCATGTACAAATAAATTTAATTTTTAGTATATTTAATTGACATATTTGCTGATATTTGTTATAATGATATAAACAATAAAAGGGAGTTGATTATGAAAAAAAATATAAATGAAATTTTTAAAGACGATCCTCGAAGAGAAGCACAGTATTGTGCGCTTTTAGCATGGTATGGAAAAACACCTGAAGAAGCAGCGGAAATAATAAAGCAACCATATGAAGATGTTGATAAGCAAGTGTATGCTGATGATTCAATTAACACTGCTATTGCTAAAATTCAGGAAAAATCTGCTGAATTAAAAGGTAAAAATAAATATAAAGCAATAGTGGATATTATAGTGGCTATTCATGATAAATGGGTGGAAACAAACGCAAAAAAATACGATAGAGGAGATATGGCAAAAAGTAAAAAACAACTTTTTCAACATTTACCAACTGCTTTGATCGGTGTGGATGAAGTTGCAAAAGATTTGATGTTTTTAGCACCATTTTTAAAATATCAATACGGAATCGATATAGGAACTATGCAAAATCAACCTTGGGGTGCTTTTGTCCCTTCAAGTGAATTTATTGATGCATATAATGAATATGTTGCTGATTTTAAAGACGAAGAAAAGTTGGATACAGAAGAAAATCTTGCAGATTATCTTTCAAATGTAACAAAAGAATATGCACCATTGCAAGGGAAAGATGAACTATCCAAGAAAAGAAGAGAGTTTATGAAACAAGAAGAAAATATTGATGTGTTAATAGATTCTGTAAAAACTAAAAATTCAATATTTGATTATTCTTTAAATGTGTAAGTGTGTTGGCAAAAATAAAAAATCTCATAGGTCATGAGATTTTTTTCATTTCATAGATTTTCATGTCATTTGTTTTTATGTTTAACAAGTATGAGTAGATAAAAAATAAAAACTTTTAATTTTGACGAATACGGAACATAAAGATAATTCTTTGTTTGAAGTAGTTAAAAAGGAATATTAAACATTCTTGCTATTTGCAACACGGAATACATGTGTAATTTATATATGTCTATTAATTTGACAAGAAGTGTAGATACTTATTATAATTATAAAAATAGTTAAGTCTTTTTAGAGAGGGGTAGAACGTGAAAATTTACAACGTAGATGAGAATAAAAAAATTAGAAAAATGAAAAAAGATCAAACTTCTACCACACATGTAGTGAATAGTTTTCTTGAGATAACGAGAGCGAGATTTCCTTTTTTAAAGACTCCTATAACTATTGTTACTTTAAGAAATGTCAATAAAGAGTTTTGCTGTGATACTTTCAAAATTTTTGGAGATTCAGTGATTACAAGTCTAGTTGAAGATGATGTCCTGACGATCGTTAACATGCGTACAGGTTTAATTTTTGAAGCAACTCGAGTTGAGTTTGCTAATGATTCATGTATAGTTACATTAAAATCTGGTAGTCGCAGGTTTTTAACAAAAGACGGCGATCTGCAACATGGAGAAATTTTCCAAGGCGGATTTGTTGAAGTTGATAGAAAAGATGGCGTAAATACACAAGTATTTAAAGACGTAAAAGGAAATATCTCTACTAAGACATTCGTAACGACTAATGGAACTGTGTTGGCAGGCGAAATAAGGGATAATGATGAAGGAATATATGTAGCCGAAAGAATGACGTCTAATAGAGCATATAAAAAAGTATATTACGACATTACAGGTAAAGAATTGAGAACGAAAGAAGATTTAGAAAAGGCTAGAATAATTCATGCCATATCTAAAAATAGCAATATTGATTTTTCAAATGTTCCAACTGAATATTATTTAGATCACAAATTTTATAATTCAGTTTTGGACGCAGTTAAACGAAGATTTTATGATTTAGCAGATGAATTGGGAAATAATGCAGCAGACCCAAACTATAGGAAATTATACAGCAGATTTAACGCTACATTACATCTTGTCCAGCAGGCAAGGGAAGATTCAAAGAAAGCGTTGGTCGATAATGAACATGTTATAAAAGGAGTCTAGTTTAATGGATAACAAAATGGATGAAAAGGAAAAGTTTTTAAAATTAGTTGAAGAACAAATTGAAAAAGCAAAAATTCCAGAAGATGATATAGAAACAATTATTAAACTAAGAGAATTGAAATCAAAGGAAGGGGATAAAAATAAATAAAGTTTAGATATATTTTTATACCGTTTCTTTTTTTATTTTCTTTTGACATGGCAAGCGAACTTTGATATACTTTACAATATGACAAGACAGGAAAAGATTAGAAATTTTTGCATTGTGGCACACATAGATCATGGGAAAAGCACTTTGGCAGACAGGTTGATGGAGTACACTAACACTGTTGCCAAACGTGATATGGAAGACCAATTGCTTGACAGCATGGATATTGAGCGGGAGAGAGGAATCACTATCAAACTTACCCCCGCCACCATGAAATACACATACAACGGCGAAGAATACACTTTGAATTTGATTGACACGCCTGGACATGTCGATTTTTCATACGAAGTCAGCCGTTCGCTTGCTGCATGCGAGGGAGCAATATTGGTCGTTGATGCCACTCAAGGAGTGCAGGCGCAGACTTTGGCAAATGTATATCTAGCGTTTGATGCGAACTTGGAGATCATCCCCGTGATCAACAAAATTGACCTGCCCAGTGCCGAGATAGAAAAGACAAAGAAAGAGATTGAAGACGTGATAGGAATTCCTTGTGATGAAGCGTGCGAAATCAGTGCTAAAACGGGGCTAAATATAGAGTCTGTTTTAGAGTCTATTATAAAATACATCCCAGCACCAAAAGGGGAAGAGGGGAAGCCACTAAAGGCGTTGATATTTGATAGTTACTATGACTCATATAAGGGTGCTGTCAGCATGGTGAGGATATTTGACGGCAGTGTCAAAGTGGGAGATGAGATTTTGTTCATGCAGACGAACAAGACTTTTATTGTAACCGAAGTGGGCATGTTCAAGCCAAAAGCGGTGGCGGTAGACTGTCTCAAAGCGGGAGATGTTGGCCACATCGCAGCGTCTATAAAGAATGTCAGTGATACAAAAGTCGGCGACACTATCACTCTAAAAAACAACCCCATAGAAAAGCCTTTGGACGGATACAAAGAAGCAACAAGCGTAGTCTTTTGCGGGATATTTCCGCTCGATGGAGATAAGTATCAGGAACTTAGCGATGCACTAGAAAAATTAAAATTGAATGACGCCAGTCTCCATTTTACGAAAGAGACATCGCTTGCACTTGGGCATGGGTTTAGATGCGGGTTCTTGGGACTTCTGCATATGGAAATAATCACAGAACGCTTGGAGCGGGAATTCAATCTAGACATCATCACGACTGCACCTAGTGTTGAATACAAGATTTTTGACAACAAAGGGAAAGAGTACGATGTCAAAAACCCTAGCGAGATGCCTCCAATGTCAAGCATAACCCGCATGGAAGAACCTATAGTGAAGATGGAAATAATTACTCCAAAAGATTACTTAGGAGGGATTATGGATCTGTGTGCAGATAGGCGTGGGGTATATCATGACATGCAATATATAGATTCCAACAGAACCAAATTGATATACACTATGCCGTTGAATGAAATTGTATATGACTTTTTTGATAAAATTAAGTCAATCAGCAAAGGGTACGCCAGCATGGACTATGAATTGGCTGGGTATCAAGATAGCGATTTGGTAAAATTGGACATCTTACTAAACGGGGAAATATGTGATGCGTTGTCCATCATAGTCCACAAAGACAAAGCATATGCACGTGGGCGAGCGTTGTGTGAAAGATTGAAAGCGGTAATACCAAGACACTTATTTGAAATTCCTATTCAAGCAGTCATTGGGGGCAAGGTCATAGCACGTGAGACTATCTCGGCAGTGAGAAAAGATGTGCTAGCCAAGTGCTACGGCGGAGACGTAACGAGGAAGAGAAAACTTCTAGAAAAACAAAAAGAAGGGAAAAAGCGTATGCGAAAGTTGGGCAGTGTTGAGTTGCCTAGCGAAGCGTTTGTCTCCATTTTGAAACTGGACGATTGATGTATTAGTTTCTGGAATTTAGCGAAAATATTAGGAGTTTTTGTCTAAATAGGTTATAATATAGATATATTTAGGGGTGAATTATGTCTAATGATACTAGACCAATGGGAATTTATATCCATATACCATTTTGTAGTAAAAAATGTGATTATTGTGATTTTGTCTCATATTCCATGGATACAAAAGCACAACAGTTATATTTAGATGCCTTGTTTACCGAGATAGATATGGTAAAAAACAAATTTATGGACAAGACCTTTGATTCAATATTTATAGGTGGCGGTACACCTAGCATTGTGTACGAGGGGTTCATATCTAGTCTGGCACGAAAACTTTATTCTAGTTTCCATTTTGCAGACAAAATTGAGTTTTCTATTGAAGTCAATCCATCATCTTTTACGAAAGAAAAATTTTTTGAGTATGTTGAAGCGGGGGTCAATAGAATAAGTGTCGGCGTGCAATGCCTTGACCAAAAATTGTTGGCAAACCATGGCAGGATCCAAAGTGTAGATAATGTAAAAGAGACGTTCAAAATCTTGCGAGAAAGTGAGTTTCCAAATGTCAATGGAGATGTGATGATAGGTCTACCTGGGCAAAGCAAAAGATCGGTAGTCCAGACAATAAAATTTTTATTAAAAACAAAGTAAAACATATATCTACATATACTTTGCAGATAGAAAGGCATACTATGCTATACCACAAATTGCGTCGTGGCAAGATAAAGAAGATGAAAGATAAAGATATAATCGCTTTGTACGACGTGATATATAAAATGCTCTCAAAGGCAGGGTTCAAACGCTACGAAGTCTCGAATTATGCTAAACCTGGCTTTGAATGTATACACAACAAGAAGTATTGGGATGACTCGGCGTATTTGGGCTTAGGGGTTTCAGCCCACAGTTATATTGACGGATATAGATATTACAATACAAAACGATTAGATACATATATTGATGCGATGAATGAAAACAAGCCCGCAGTATACAGAAAAGAATACGTCTCGGACGCAGAGCATAGGGAAGAGAGAATTATGTTGTCATTGAGAACCATCAAGGGTCTGGATCTAGAGAAGTTCAAGCAAGATTTCAAAGAAGATCTATTGCGATCAAGGGCGGAACAAATCAAAAAACTAACAGAATTAAAAATGGTAGAAGTTGTCGACGGGTATTTGAGAATAACCGAACCGAATTTCAACGTGTCAAATCAAATAATTTTAGAATTGGTATAAAAGGCTCATATTTTTGAGTCTTTTTTAATATAATATGTTGACAAAAAATTTTACAGTGATACAATTGTAATCACACGAGGAGATAAAAATGAAAATTACAGAACGTATTATAGCGAAAAGAATATACATGAGATTTTTTAGTAAAAATTTGATCAATACAAATATGTATGATGAATTGGTCAGTTGCCGTACAGTTGATGACTTTGTATGCAGTTGTATCAGCAAAAACGATATTCCTTTTGAAGAATTTCCAGCAGAATATAGAAAGCTAACTTTCCTTAACAGATGCTTGAATGAAGATGGAATAGCAGACAAAACGAAGAAAGACATAAAAAAATACATAAAGACTTGTTCTAAAGAAATAAAAATTCAAAAACCAAAAGAGACAGAGCAATCTACAATGTCCACTTTGGCTATGACAGATTACACAATTAATTCATAATTGACATAAAATAGGTCGCACATGGCTTATTTTTTATTCTTTAGTTGTATTGAAAATTGTTTAACTCTACTACTTTAATCTAACTAAATTTGTATAAATTATTGTATAAATATAGTAAATAGTCGGCAGTAAAATATATTAATAAAGTGATAATATCTTTCTAACTTAGTTATTACGTAAATTTATTTATTGATACATTTTAATACAAATCATTATAGAATTAAATATTTAAATTAAATATAAAGAATAATAAATATATAATCGAGATTATGATGGTTAATATACTTATAATATAGTTTATATAATATTAAGTTATATATTTGTTTTTCATGTTTTTCATTTGCTAACCGAAACGAAAAAATATCACAAAAAAGTTTAAAAAAATTTCAAAAATTTTAGCAATTTTAGTTGACAATCATTAGCGGAGTGAATAAAATATAGTTAGCAATCAATAATAAAGAGTGCTAAACTATAACGGGAGGCAAAATAAGGATAGATGGGGTAGAGAAGTGAAAATAGATGAAAAAAACAAGAGAAAACATGACATCATCTTAGTTGCGGTAGACGATTTTATCAAGACGGCACAGCCCATTACAAGCGGAAGTCTAAATGAGCATTTTACAGACATCAGTTCGGCAACTTTGAGAAATGAATTGAATGCACTGGAGAGTATGGGATACTTTAGACAACTTCATACTTCAGGTGGAAGGGTGCCGACCAGTCTTGCGTATAAAGAATATGTCAATTCGCTACTAGAGAGCGATAAATTAGATTATAATTCAATCAAAAAAGTACTAAGCACATATGAAGATAGGTCAGTTAGTTTGATTAGTACGCTCACGACGTTAGCAAAAAGGTTGAGTAGAGTGACCAGTTGTCCTACAGTCCTTGTCCAACACGGACTCCAAAACTTGACCATAACCAACATCCAAATCATACCTTTGATCCAAAAAGATGCGTTGTTGTTGGTTGAGACTAATGCGGGAATCATTGATGACAACATTGCACTTGATCCAAACATTGATAGATCGGCGTGTGTTGAGGCGAGCGATTACCTTACAAAACATTTCAAGGACAAGACAATAGAGTACATGATAGAGAATATCAATGACGTATGTTTAAAGGCGGGAGCGCAGATCATTCAGTTTAGGGACCTTATCGACAGTGTGGCAGACGCCTTGATAAATGTAATTCAAACTAAGTGCGATGTCGCTAATGAAAATCCTACAAAATTGCTTGAAGGGTTGAATAAAAATGAAATAGATGATGCAAAGAGCGTATTTGAATTTTTGGAAGAAGCAGACAATGTGATAGACGTTGTCAAGACAGATAGCAATGAACTGAATTTCACCATAGGCGACGACAAAGAGCAAAGCAAACTAAAGGGAGGGATGGTAATGAGTGCACCTATCGTCATAAACGGCGTACCTATTGCTAGCCTGGCACTTGTTGGACCGAAACGTATTGATTATGCAAATGTGGCCGCTGCTCTAAAATTCATTGTCAACCAGATAGACAACATAAAAGGAGGAGACAAGTGAAAAAAAATAAATCAAACGAAAATCATATAGAAGACGAACCTCAAGAAAAAGATAAAAACAAAATTGACGATATCTCGCCTGATGGTTGCGGGTGCGGAGAGAATTGTGATTGCGGGGACGATTGCAAGTGTGCTGAGGGAGAAAAATGCAATGACGATTGCACCTGCGATGAGAACTGTGATTGCAAAAAGGAAAAAAATTATTTAGATGACCTATTGCGATTGCAAGCAGAGTTTGATAACTACAGAAAGCGTATGCAGTCAGCCTTGAGCGATGCTAGGCAAGACGGATTCATTGATGCCATTGAAAAATTCTTGCCTGCACTGGACAGTTTCAAGATGGCTACCGACATGATTACAGACAAGAATACTTTGATGGGCATTAAATTCATTGAAAAAGGAATTTTGGACACTCTAAACAAAATGGGAGTGGAAGAGATAGACGCAACAGGGGAATTTAATCCAGAACTACATCAAGCCATAGATACTGATACCACAGCAGATGTAGCACCGGGTATGATAGTAAAAGAAGCCTACAAAGGTTTCACTTATAAAGGAAAGGTTATAAGATATTCGCAAGTAATTGTTAAGAGGTAGATATGCTGCAGCATGTTGTCAAATCATATTGGTACGAAAATGAGTTGAAGCAAAACACTTATATCATAGAACTAGATGACAAATGTATCCTAGTCGACGCTGGTTGCCCGCCTAATGAAATCAAGCGGTATACTGCTAAACCGATTTCGGCAGTGCTTATCACTCATGCTCATTTCGATCATGTAACATATATTGAAGAATATGACAGATTAAACATTCCAATATATGTACACAAAAATGCTTTACAGATCTTATCAAATGAGGACTTGAATGCAAGCAATATGTTCGGTCAACCTAAACAATTTCATGTAGAAAATTTGCAATACATTGATGACGGCGATATAATTGATTTAGGGGTAGAGATAAGAGCATATTACACTCCAGGACATTCAAGTGATAGTATGTCTTATTTGATAGGAAATGACCTGTATTCGGGAGATACATTATTCTCAGTTGCTATCGGTAGATATGACTTGGCGACATCTAACAAAGATGATTTGATATCTAGTCTTAAGAAATTACAAAAATTGAAATTTAATAATCTATATGCGGGGCATGGCAGAGTTAGTAACTTCAATGAACAACAGAGCAATATAGATTATTGGATCAAAATATTACAAAATTAAAAATAAAATTCATTATAAAGGAGAATTAAATTATGGGAAAAATTATTGGTATAGATTTAGGTACGACTAATAGTTGTGTTGCAGTTATGGAAGGTGGTCAACCTACAGTTATTCCTAATAGCGAAGGCGGAAGAACCACTCCTAGTGTAGTGGGCTTCAAAGATGGTGAACGTTTGGTAGGTCAGGTGGCTAAACGTCAAGCAATTGCTAATCCTGAAAAAACAGTTATTTCTATTAAACGTGAGATGGGTACTGACTATAAAGTCAACATTGATGGCAAGTCATATAGCCCAGAAGAGATCAGTGCTATGATCTTGGCTAAACTAAAGAAAGATGCTGAAAGTTATCTAGGCTCTCCAGTTACTCAGGCGGTCATCACTGTGCCAGCATACTTCAATGACAGTCAACGTCAGGCTACTAAAAACGCAGGTAAGATTGCAGGACTTGAAGTTTTGCGTATAATCAACGAACCTACAGCAGCAGCCCTAGCATACGGACTGGATAAACAAGATAGAAAAAATCAAAAGATATTGGTGTACGACCTTGGTGGCGGTACATTCGATGTATCTATTCTTGAAATCGGCGATGGCGTGTTCGAAGTTTTGTCTACCAATGGTAACACAAGACTAGGTGGAGATGACTTTGATAATCGTATAATGAATTTGCTAGTTGAAGAATTCAAGAAAGAAAACGGCATTGATTTGTCTACCGATAAATTGGCTATGCAGAGACTAAAAGAAGCCAGCGAAAAGGCGAAAATCGAATTGAGTACTCTAACTCAAACGACAATCAGTCTACCATTTATTACCGCTGATGCTACTGGTCCTAAACACTTGGAATACACTTTGACCCGTGCCAAATTTGAAAGCATGATTGAAGATTTGGTAGAGCAAACTTTGGTATGTACTAGAAACGCATTGAAAGATGCTGGGCTATCTAAGGCTGATATTTCAAACGTAGTTTTGGTTGGTGGTTCTACCCGTGTACCATGTGTTGTAGACGCTTTGTCAAAAGAGATTCCTATCCAACCATTCAAAGGTATCAACCCAGATGAATGTGTCGCTATTGGTGCTGCTATTCAAGCAGGTGTATTGGGTGGCGAAGTTAAAGATGTGTTGTTGCTAGATGTAACTCCATTGTCATTAGGTATTGAGACTTTGGGTGGAGTATGTACTAAACTTATCCCAAGGAATACCACTATCCCTACAAAGAAAAGTCAAATATTCAGCACGGCTCAAGACAATCAACCAGGTGTAGAGATCAACGTATTACAAGGCGAGCGTGAATTTGCCGCTCAAAATAAGTCGCTTGGACGTTTCCAACTTACAGGTATTCCACCAGCACCAAGAGGTGTTCCACAAATCGAAGTTACATTTGATATTGATGCCAACGGTATTGTAAATGTCAGTGCAAAAGATTTGGGCACGAACAAGGAGCAAAAGATTACGATTACCGCTTCTACAAATCTTAGCGAAGATGAAATCAACAAAGCTGTAAAAGAAGCTGAACAATACGCAGAAGAGGATAAGAAAAAACGTGAAGTAGTAGACGCAAGAAATAACCTTGATGCTATGTGCTTGAATATCGAAAAGGTTATGAAAGAAAATGGCGACAAACTAAGCGAAGAAGACAAAAAATCATTGACCGACGCTGTTGAAGAAGCCAAGAAACATCTAACAAGTGAGAATATGGACGAGATCAAGAAGGCTACAGAAGATTTGACAAGCGTATCTAACACTGTATTTACTAAGATGTATCAAAACATGTCTCAACAGGCTCAACAAGGAGACAATGACTCAAACCCTAATGGAGATAAGCCAAAAAATGATGGTGATCCAGAGGTGGTAGTTGAATAATAGAGCGAAAGTATTGATAGTCGTAGATATGCAAGCGGGGTTCAAAACTGAATCTAACAAGCATATCTACGATAATATCAATAAAATCAATTTTCATGATTATGATTATGTTTTTGCAACAAAATTTCAAAATAAAAAGAGCAAGAACCCGAATTATTTTGATGTGTTGCAATATGATTTCATGACTACAGATGAAGATACGAAAATTTTACTCCCAAAAGATGTCAATTACATTGAAGTAAATAAGACCTCGTACGCTTTGCCAAAGAGTGCATTGAATAAAATCTTGTCTATCTACAAAGCATCTACCGACAAAGAGGTGCATATAATAGGTGTAGACTATGATAGTTGCGTGCTTGCTATAGGTTTCCAACTATTTGATGCTGGGCTGGTTCCAAGGTTTTATTATGATATGATTGGGTCTCACTCCAGTTATGGAATCAAACTAAAAGATTTCAAGACCGTGTATACAAAAAATTTCGGTAAAAATTGTTTTATAAATGAAAGGTAATTATGGCAAATAAAGATTATTATTCTGTCTTAGGTGTAAACAAGTCTGCTAGTGATGATGAAATCAAGTCAGCATATCGTCAGTTGGCGAAGAAATATCATCCAGACTTGAACAAAGCACCCGAAGCGGCAGAGAAATTCAAAGAAATTAATGAGGCATATTCTGTTTTAGGCGACAAACAAAAACGTGCCAATTATGATCAATACGGCAGTGAAGATGGTCCACAAGGTTTCAGCAGTGGGCAAGGTTTTTCAGGGTTTAGTCAAGGCGAAGGCTTCGGCGGGTTTGAAGATATATTCAATATCTTCAGCAATTTTGGTGGTCGCAATAGAGAGACTCAAGTTCGTGAAGAAGGCGAAGATGTTAATCTCAATTTAGTCATATCCTTCCTAGATGCGGCGTTCGGCTGTGAAAAAGAGATTACAGTAACCAGAAAAGAGCGATGCAAAGACTGCCACGGAACAGGTGCAAAGACGGATAGTGATTATGTTACTTGTAAAGAATGTAACGGAACAGGCCGAGTTACATACACTCAGCAGACCTTGTTCGGCATGACTAGGACTGTGGGTACATGTAGAAACTGTGGAGGGAAAGGAAAAGTTGTCAAAGACAAATGTCCTAACTGCCGTGGCACAGGCTTAAAGACCGTTACAACCAAAATTAAGGTAAAAATACCTGCAGGTATAGACAACGAGCAAGTGATAAGATTAAACGGAGAGGGTAACCAAACCGCTTCGGCAAATGGTGTGCCAGGCGATTTGCGTATAGCAATCACAGTGCAAAACCACCCACTATTAGTGCGAAAAGGCTTTGACCTATATGTCGATGTATATGTACCAATCACGACACTGATGCTTGGCGGCAAAGTAGAAGTACCTACACTAAAGGGCGTGCAAACCATAGATGTTGCACCGCTTACCCAATCGAATACAAAGTATACCTTGAAGGGTAAAGGTGTCAAATATCTCAAAGGTTTAGGTAGTGGAGACATCATAGTTACCTTGAAGGGCGAGATGCCAAAGGACATAGATAAAAACACGCAAAAACTCATAAAAGAGTTGCAAAATTCGATCAGCGAAAAGGCCTATCCAAAGACCAATAATTATAAAAAGAAATTGGGCGACTAAATTTGAAAAGACTGGCAAAACAAATTACCAGTCTTTTTTATTTACCTATGTAATAAATATTTTTCCCAAACAACAATTTTAATAATGGTTTCAAAAATTTTGGTGCTTTCCAACAATATATTTTCATACAATATATTATGAATTTATGATTTTAAGTGTGATAATAAAAAACACGGGAGCAATTCCGTGATTTTTTATTAAAAAATAGGCTAAATGCCTACTTGAAATTTTATTATTTGCTTTCTTTTTTCATTGTCTTTAAGCAACTAGCGCATATATTTTTTTTGCCCTTTTTGCCGTCCAATTCAACATCAACTTTTTGGATATTGGCATCAAAAGTTCTCTTAGTATGACGCATACTGTGGCTAACATTGTTGCCAGAAGTACGACCCTTACCGCATATTTCGCATACTTTCATATGTTTTACCTCCATTTGAATTTTGTATCAATATGCTACATATGATAGCACATAGATACGGAAATTGCAAGTATTTTTAAAAAATTATATAAAAATGTTTGATTAATTCATAATAATATTATATAATGACCTTGGAGAGTGAAATGAAACTTACCACTTTTAATTCATTCGGCAAAATTAGTATTAGCAAGCGGGCGATTAGCAAGGTCGCTGCTGTTTCGGTTTTGGAGTGTGTTGGCGTAGTGGGATTGGTTTCACAGCGTAGTTTTTTTAAGGGGAACGCTTTGACTACCGCTCATAAGGGCGTTGTAGTCACTACTCTTGAAAATGATAGTATGAATATAGATGTCTACATTATCATGCGACATTGTGGCGTATCAGCATCTGCCGTTGCCGAGTCTATAAGGCAGAGTGTGAAATATTCTGTCGAACGTTTTGCAGGTATGATTGTCAAAAATGTTGCTGTACATATCGTGGACGTTAGAGTATAGGAGTTTAATATTATGGGTAAGACGATTAACGGTTCTACGTTAAGAAAGATGTTTTCTAGTGCTTTTTCTCTAGTAGAAGAGAATAAGAAAAATATTGATGCTTTGAATGTGTTTCCAGTTCCAGACGGCGACACAGGGACAAACATGAGTTTGACATTGAAGAGTGCGGTTGCAGAGATGAACGCATGCGAATCTAACACTATTGAGTCCATATGCGTTGCATTCAATCGTGGTGCATTGAAAGGAGCGAGAGGTAATAGTGGGGTTATCACATCTCAAATTATCAAAGGCATATGCTCTGTTTTGATGTCGAATGAAAGTGAAATTGCTATAAAAGATTTTGCAAAAGCGATCCAAAATGGTTCGGATATGGCGTACAAAGCAGTTACTGTTCCAAAAGAAGGTACTATACTTACAGTCATCAAGGCTATGGCTGAAAAAGCGAAACAGGCAAGTAGATCAGCAAAATCTTTTGAGGATTTTTTCAACCAAATCATTGTACATGGCGAAACGACTTTGCAGATGACTCCAGAGATGCTCCCAGTCCTTAAAAAAGCGGGCGTAGTTGACGCAGGTGGACGTGGTTTGGTCTATATCTTTAGCGGATTTTACAAGGCATTGACTGGAGAGATGACAAACGTAGAATTTGTCAACAATGTCGAAAAAGATGTGACCAGCGAAGAAATGCATGTGAATTATCAGTCTTTGGCTGACATCAAGTACGCATATTGTACAGAATTTTTCGTCATCAATATATATGAAAAGACTACTGATGCAGATATCAATACATTGCGTTCTAGATTGATGGAGATAGGCGATTGCGTATTGTGCATAGGAGACTTGCAATTAATCAAGGTGCATGTCCACACGAATGAACCAAATAGAGCGTTGGGTTATGCTTTGCAGTTGGGCGAACTCAATGGCGTCAAGATTGAAAATATGTTGGAACAAAACCGCCAATTAAGGAAACAACAAGAGAAAGTTCCAGACAAAGAATATGGTATGATCGCTGTAGCAGCGGGAGAGGGATTGAATAATGTCTTTATGGATATTGATGTCGACTATGTTATCAGTGGTGGACAGACTATGAACCCTAGTGCTAACGATATTGCTACCGCAGCAGATAAAGTCAATGCTAAGAACATCTTTGTATTTCCAAACAACAAGAACATCATCATGTCTGCTCAACAGGCCAATGACATTACGGATAAAAATTTGATTGTCATACCTACAAAGAGTATTCCAGAGGGAGTGAGTGCTGTTTTGTCATTTGATTCGACATGTTCTGTTGATGAAAACAAGGCAAATATGTTTGACGCTATGGCAAATGTGAAATCTGGCTCAGTAACTTATGCCGTTCGTACAACTAATGTTGATGGACTAGACGTAAAAGTTGGCGACATCATGGGGTTGGATCAACATACTGTGCGTACAATTGGAAAAGATGTTTGCGATACAACAATCGATTTGATTGACAAGATTTTGGGTCCAGATTCTAGCAATATTACGCTATTCTATGGAGAAGGAGTTACAGAAGAAGATGCTGGTATCCTTCAATCAAAAATAGAAGACAAATATCCTAATGTAGACGTCTCTATGGTATATGGCGGACAACCTGTTTATTATTATATATTGTCGATAGAATAATATTTTGTGTACTTTAATCATAAAACACTCTATATATAGGGTGTTTTTTTATTTTTCATATCATGTATTTTTTTGTAGAAATTGCTCATAATAAGAGTGTAGTAAAAACTACATAAAAGGAGAGAATATGTTTGGTAAAAAGAAAGAAACTAAGAGTGTTTCAAACGAAGCAACAAAAAGTTCTTCTAGCACAAGCGAAATGACTAAAGGTGCACAATCATCAAGCACAAAGTCAAGTTCAGCAAAATCTTGTGGAACTAAATCATGTTCAGGAAAAGCCTGCGGTACTAAATCTAGTTCAGGCAAAGGTTGTTCAACAAAGAGTTGTAAATAACCTAAATAGATAGGGAGCGGTTGCTCTCTATTTTTATAAAAATTTTTAAAATATTTTATAAATTTCGTTGACATAAATTAATCTATATGTTATATTAATTATGCAATCGTGCGTGGGAGATTAGCTCAGTTGGTAGAGTACCTGCCTTACAAGCAGAGGGTCATAGGTTCGAGTCCTATATCTCCCACCATACTCGGTTGCATTTTGTTTAGTAACTTAATTTTAATTTTCGAATATATATAAAAAAACTTATAATTATTGTGATAGCAGTAATTATCACGTGCGGGAGTGGCTCAGTGGTAGAGCGTTGCCTTGCCAAGGCAAATGTCGCGAGTTCGAATCTCGTCTCCCGCTCCACTAAAACCTAAAAACCTTGGTTTCCTTACGGTTTGGTTGCCATAAGGCATAAGAGGAAAACTCTTAAAAAATAAATTTTGGCGGAGTTTTAAAAGTTTAAACTTCGCCAATTTTGTTAAAATGGTACCATCGCCAAGCGGTAAGGCAAAGGTCTGCAAAACCTTTATTCCCCGGTTCAAATCCGGGTGGTACCTCCAAAGTGGTTATCCACTTAAAAGCAAGATATAAGAAAAATTATTGAACACAATACCCCGCTTTTTTACATTTACAAAACAAAAAAACGTTTGCAGGTGTGGCG
>DVMB01000054.1 GCA_018715225.1 Candidatus Onthoplasma faecigallinarum
TCAGGGCTCCCACAAGTGCCAAATGGTACGCAGTGGGATATGTGGGCAACAGCCTATAAGTGAAGTTTTGCGATTAGCAAAACGATAATAAAGGGCTTGTACAACTCAGGGCTCCCACAAGTGCCAAATGGTACGCAGTGGGATATGTGGGCAACAGCCTATAAGTGAAGTTTTGCGATTAGCAAAACGATAATAAAGGGCTTGTTGCCCACATTATGCCGGTGTGGCGAAATGGCAGACGCACAGGACTTAAAATCCTGGGGGCTTAACCGCCCGTGTCGGTTCGACCCCGACCACCGGCACCACCACGGAGCGACACGATTTTTGCTCACCGCAATTTTAAAAAATTGCATTAGTGAGTTTTATAATCGGTCGCTCCTTTTTCCCATTTCGTGTTATTCAACACTCATGGGAGCCCTAATCATTTTTTATTTTGGCTTTTACTTACCGCAGTTTTAGATACAAAACTGCAATAGTAAGATTTATGGGCGTTCGTTTTTTATTTCCCATTACGCACAAGTGCTTATGGGGACCCCAAATTAATTCAGTAAAGTTAGTTTATAATTTGTCGTTTTTTATTCCATTTCGACGTGAGTCTCATGGGAGCCTTTAATATTTAAGACAACGCCGTTTTTTATTGCTTTGCTGAACGCAAAACTTTATTTATGGTCGACTGCCTACATTAGTCCCATTTCAAACAAGTTTTTATTAAGATCTTCTATATTTAATCAATTAATATTTTGAATGAATATTATCTCTATTTAGTAAGTATTCATCATAATTGCTATTGAAAGTATATAATTTTTTGTTATGAAATTCTATGATCTTATTTGCTAGTTTATTGATAAAATATCTGTCATGGCTGACAAATATCAGCGTGCCTTTAAATTTGGACAACGTATCCTCAAGAATTTCTCTAGTCTCAATATCTATATGATTTGTAGGCTCGTCTAGAATCAAAAGATTGATTTCTTGTTGTAGTAGAATCGCAAGTTTTAGCCTCAGTTTTTCTCCACCTGACAATACTCCTACCCTTTTTATCATATCCTTTTTGAAAAATTGGAAATTGAATAGTATGCTTCTAGCATGCTCTTCATCTTCATTCGTTTCTTCCCTAAAATAATCAAGTAATTTGGCATTATTATCGGTAAATTCAATTATCTGCGATAGATAACCGATTTTTTGTTGCCTACCTAGTTGTATAGACAGATTAGAGTTATCAATAATGCTTTTTATCAATGTAGATTTTCCCGTGCCGTTTTCTCCTATTATTGCGACTTTTTCTTGGTTTAGAATCAAACATTTTGCATTATTTAACAACTGCTTATTCCCAATTGTTAAATCAAGATTATTGACCCTTACTACCTCTTGTGAACCTCTTGATGTCGCTACAAAATTGATTGGAAGCTCCTTTTTCGGTTTAGGCATATCTACTGCAGATTCTCGCAATCTATCTAAATTTGATTGTATTGCCTTCGCTCTCCTAAAAAATGTTGGGTTATCTGCCATTTTGCCCCATTCTTTTAGGCGTTTTATTGCCTTTTCCATCTCTTCAAATTTCTTTTGTTGGACTTTGTAGATTTGAAATTCTTTTACTTCTTCATTTTCTTTTTGCTCAACAAATGATGTATAATTTCCTGAATAAATTTTTATGCGTTTATCGTTCAATTCAATGACTTTGTTTACAACTTTGTCTAAAAAATATCTATCATGCGAAACGATAATTACCGTACCTTTATATTCACAAATAAATTTCTCTAACCATTCGATTCTTGAAATATCCAAATGATTTGTTGGTTCATCTAACAATAATAAGTCTGGCTTGCAAAGTAATATCCTCGCCAAATTTATCAAAGTTCGCTCTCCACCTGACAATGAATTAAAATTTCTATCAAGTAATTCCCTATCTATCTGTAACCCATTGACAACGATATTGATTTGCATATCCATGTCATATCCGCCGATAGAAGCAAATTTTTCTTGTAGATTGCTGTATTTTATAATTAATTTTTCTAACTTTTCGCTGTCTTTTTCTTCTGCCATCGCTTTTTCATAGTCATGTAATTTATCTTCCATAGCAATAACGCTAGAAAATGCAGATTTCAAAACATCTATCACAAGCCCCGTTCTACTATCTGCAACATCTCCTTGCTCCAAGTATTCGACGACGGCATCTTTCTTTGTACTAATTGACCCACTATCATATTTTTCCAAACGGGCTATCATTTTTAGCAAAGTCGATTTGCCTGACCCATTTTCTCCTATAAGTGCGACTTTTTCTCCTTCATTCAATGAAAATGAAACATCATCTAACAACAAACCAAAACCAAAAGATTTTTTAAGTCTGTTTACATCTAAAATTATCATACATACCTCTCTAAAATTAAATTTTTGCATAGTATGTATAAAAAAACATACCATACTTTATATGAAAAACACAAGTTGCATTTGTTTCAGTGCAACATTAAGCTAGTCTAATTCATATGCTAGTACGGTATGAAACTCCATATAATTATGATATATTAATTTTAAGCATCTGTCAAGCCAAAAACAAAAAATTTACACTCATGTGCAAAATGAGGCAGAATTACAATATATACATATTGTAAACCACTAAAGATACTTTTTTTATTCTACTCAAATTCTACTCACTAATAAAAATGACTAGGTATAACGACACCAAATGTAGTACCTAGCCACCGTAAAAACACAAGATATTGTGTTTATGGAGCGGAAGACGAGATTCGAACTCGCGACATTTGCCTTGGCAAGGCAACGCTCTACCACTGAGCCACTCCCGCACGTGATAATTACTGCTATC
>DVMB01000055.1 GCA_018715225.1 Candidatus Onthoplasma faecigallinarum
TTTTTTATTTTTTAACAATTTTTATTTTTTTTATATATTATGTAGTAGATAAAACGAAAATCTTAATTTACATAACAATCAGCATTTAGGTATGCTTTTTGTTATGTAAATAATTTTTTATAAAAGGAGAAATTGATGTCTTTTATTCAAAGATTCTCTAATATTAGAAGGGGCGGAATTGTCTTCACTGGGAACACTCTTGGGCTCAGCAAGAGAGACAATCTAAACCAATCTGGACTATTGGGTTCTATTGGAGCCTTCACTAGTCTTAATCAGGCTTTGCAGGTCGCAACATTCCCTGTAGGTACCACATTGAACTATGTTCAAAATGGTTCTAGAGCAAACTTGAATTTGCCAGCAAATAGTACGGTGTTGTATGCAGAATTGATATGGGGTGGACTTTATAGGTCGAGCGTAAACAATATATCTAACCTAATTGATAATCCTATATCTTTCACAACTCCTAATGGAGTGTTCTCTATTTTGGGAGACAATGCAACAAAGCAAGATTTTGTCATTCCTTTGGATAATAATCTTGTCATTGGCGTGTATGTTCGTACAGCCAACGTTACCAACCTATTGACGACAAATTTCAATGGAAGTTACTCCGTGTCTGGTGTGCCAGCACTGATTGAAGCGTTAGAGAGCAGAACACAGAGCACAAACCATGCGGGTTGGACGCTTGCGGTTGTGTATGAAAATAGTAATTTACCATTAAGAGATTTGACATTGTGGACGGGTGGGACGGTTGTGTCTCCATTGGTGGGAACGACAGATGTATCGCTCACAGGGTTTATAACTCCAGAAGTTCTACCTATTACTGGTAAAATCTTTGTCTCTTCTGGCGAGGGTGATGCCGTCTTGTCTGGCGATCAAATGTTGTTTGGAGCAAATATCGGCAGCCTATCCAACTTGTCTGGACCGAACAACCCACAAACCAACTTCTTCGCATCTCAAATCAATGACGAGAACGGACTTCTTGACACCACTGGCACATTTGGTAACAGAAACGCCAATGCTCAAACTGGGACTAATACGTCCGCATGTAGACAGGGTTGGGACATCACGGCAGTAGACATTTCAAACAAATTACAGGTAAATCAAAATACTGCAAGTATCAGGTTTACTTCCACGGGAGATTTGTATATTCCAAACGCCTTGGCCATTCAAGTGGACAGCAAGGGTGCGAATATTGTGGCGACCAAATCAGCCGATAGAGATTTTGCTCGTATTGGAGAAGAAATAGAATACACTATAAATTTGACTAATACAGGTTCAATCACAGCAAACAATGTAGTTATAAACGATGTTTTGCCTAATGGCATGACTTTGGTAAACGATTCTATATTTGTTGATGGTGTACAACAGCCTGACACGCTTCCTATCAATATTGGTAGTGTTGTGGTCAATCAAGAAGTTGTCGTTCAATTCAAAGTCGTAGCGAATTCAATTCCAAATATCAATCCGGTTTTGAATACAGCGAGAGTAGATTATGAATTCAATCCATTCTCTGGAACGACCGTATCATCATCGACCAATACAAATACAGAGACAGTGTTTATAATCTCGCCTAGTTTGAGTATATTGAAACTGGTTGACAAAGTCTTTGCTGTTCAGGGAGATGAATTGACATATACTTCTACAATCACAAACACGGGCACGACGCCAATTATAAATGTAATATTTACAGATACGACTCCTGCTGGTACCGAGTTTATTGTAGATTCGGTAACAATAGATGGCGTGGCTTATGCAGGATATGACCCTAATGTTGGCTTCAATGTGGGGAATTTGTCTCCAGCACAAGATGTAGAGATAAAATTCAAAGTAAGAGTCTTATAAGGAGAGAAAATGATAATTAACAACAATTCAAATGTACAATATAGTTTCGAGTTGCCGGATGGCAGTATCGAGACTGAATCAAAAGATAGCAATATCGTTAGTACTGAAATTTTGACTTATTCATTCACAAAAGTTAAAACAACCAACAAAAACTTTTTACAAGAAGGCGAAGTGGCAGAACAAACAGTTACTTTGACCAATAATTCACAAGCAACAATAACAAATCAAACATTCAATGACACCATGTCTCAGGGTGCAACTTATGTGCCTGGCAGTGTTACAATAGATAATGTATCATATCCAGCATATGATTTGGTGGCGGGCTTCCCAATAGCAGATCTTGCACCAAGTGCATCGACTGTTATCAAATACAACATTACGGCAGACAATCCGCTTACAAATCCACTTGTCAACAATTATGGAACGCTTTTATATTCTGTCAATGATACGCAGTTTAGTGAAAATACAAATACGATTAATATTCCAATTGTATCAGGCAGAATGGGTATTGTTAAACAAGTTGATAAAGCATTCGCAGTACAAGGAGATACTTTGCACTACACTAGTACAATAGTAAACTCTGGAACTCTACCAAAAACTAATATCACTTTTATTGACACAATACCAGCCGGTACAACATTTGTTGCTGGAAGCGTGAAGATAGATGGGGTAGCTCAACCTGGATATAATCCTAATGTAGGTTTTGCTTTAGCCGACATGGCGGTAGGCGAATCACGAATTGTAGAATTTGATGTAACGGTGAACTAGTATGAGAGATATATATAACACTTCAAGAATTATAGATAATTCTACTATTCCGCCAACAACCACTTTTAGCAATCAAGTGTTGACGCAAGTAAATGACCCAATTCCAACACCGATAATAATATGTTGCAACAGAGCACCGAAATGGAATTGTGGACGTCCAAGAAGATGCTGTAATAGATGTTTTAGGTGTAATCTATGTTGTCTATTTTGCCATAGATGTCATAGGCAAAGGAATTGTTGCCATAGGAATTTTAGAAAGAATATCAATCCGGTTAGCAACAACTTAAACAATAATTCTTTAAATAATTTTAATAATTTCAATTTTTAATATAAAAAATCTCACTTTTTGTGAGATTTTTTGTGTTTTTTGAAAAATTAAATTATGTTAATTCTTTTTCAGCGAGTAATAGAGCGGCTTCAATAGTGTCGTCCATGTCAAAATATTTGTACATACCAAGCCTACCACCGAATATAACGTTCTTTTCTTTGTCCGCTAATTGTTTGTATTTTTCATACAAATCATTGTTCCTTTTATCGTTTACAGCATAATATGGTTCATCGCCCTTCCTCCAAACTTTTGGATATTCACGAGTGATCACGGTCTTAGGTTGAGTGCCGAATTCAAAATGTTTGTGTTCAATTATCCTTGTATAAGGAATTTCATATTCGGTATAGTTTACGACTGCATTCCCTTGATAATTTTCTTCTGGCAAGACTTCGGTCTCGAACTTCAAACTGCGATATTCCAATTCGCCAAATTTGTAATTATAAAATTCATCTATCATACCAGTGAATAAAATCTTGTTAGCAATGGCATTCAAATCGGCTCTGTTTTTAAAATAATCGATTCCAAGACGTACATCGCAATTTGACAACATTTTTTCGCATATTTGAGTATATCCGCCAATAGGTATGCCTTGGTATCTGTCGTTGAAATAGTTGTTGTCATAGATGAATCGCACAGGCAGTCGCTTGATAATGAATGCAGGAAGTTCAGTCGCACGTCGACCCCATTGCTTTTCGGTGTATCCCTTTACAAGTTTTTCGTAAATGTCTTTTCCTACTAAAGATAAGGCCTGTTCTTCCAAATTCTTTGGATTGGATGTTGCGTACAATTTCTTTTGTTTTTCAATGATGTCCTTTGCTTCTTTTGGGGTAGAAATTCCCCACATTTTTGAAAATGTATTCATGTTGAAAGGCATGTTATAAATTTCGTTTTTGTACTTAGCAATAGGGCAGTTGATATAATTATTAAACTCAGCAAATTTATTCACATAATCCCAAATTTTTTTGTTAGAAGTGTGAAAGATATGTGCACCATATTTGTGTACATTTATATTTTCAATATTCTCTGTATAGATATTTCCTGCGATGTGATTTCTTTTGTCAATCACAAGACATTTCTTTCCTTTTTTTGATGCTTCATAAGCAAAGACAGAGCCAAAAAGGCCAGCTCCAACAATTAAATAATCATATTTTTTCATAATTTCTCCTTAATTTAAGTATAAAAAATAAATTAAAACTTGTCAAATAATAAGGAAATAAAGCAAAAAATACGTAAAAAATATATGAATTTTATTTAAATTTTTATAATTTTATATATTTTTTTATAAATTTTTTAAAATATTATTTATCTTCCCAACAAAGATAATTTTTCAAATAAAAGGAATTTGTTTTATGTTGCGAATTTGCCAAATTGATTATTTGAGAGATGATTTCCTGATGTGATGGATTTATTTCTTCGGGTTTTAAAAAATAGTTAGTTCCTTCAACACAAGATGACAATTTGCAATTTTTTGTTGGAAGAAAAAAGTTGAATTCACAATTATCAATAAATTTGTTGTATTTAATAAAATTATTTTTCGTTTGTTGTAAGTCAAATAAAGTTTCATTAGGAAAATTAAATAGAAAACTTACACAGGTTTTTATATTGAACTTTTTACATTTTTTTAATATTCCTATTATATCTTTTATCCTAATACCTTTATTCATTCTGTTTAGTTGATTTTGGCTAAAACTTTCTAGACCGAAGAATAGCAATTTACAACCATTTTCACTAAAAAATTTGATGTATTTTTCGTCATTAAGAATTGAATCAAATCTAAATGTCCCTTGCCATCTTATTTTTATACCTTTATTTTTTAGTAAATTAAGAAGTTTAAAAATTTGTTGCGGAACAAGACAATCATCTTCAAAAACAATATTGTTTACACCTAAACTGGATAAATTAGAAATTTTTTCATAAATATTTTGTACAGGAAAACAAAAATTATCTTTTCCGTGTCTATCACAAAATTTGCATTGTTTATAATAGCATTCGTGCATTATTCTGATATTAGCTGATTTTGTTTTGAATAAATATTTATCAAAATCAATTTGAGAATAGTCCGTATTCAAATTATTTATATTTTTACTAATGATATATCCAGGAATGATCTTTTTAAAATAAATATTTATAAAGTCGGTGTTATAATTTGAATTGAAAAGAGTAGAATTATCTACCAAAATTGGTTCAACATCCATATTGTCTTTTAATACTTTAGCAAAAATTATAGCACTAATTAACTTATTAAAATTTTCTATTGAAACATAAATGTTTATTTTTTCATTGAAATTGTCAGTGATTTTCTTGGTTTTTAAAAATTTTTTTATTTCATTGATCTTTTTAAAATAAAATTCATATAAAATATTTTGTTTATAATTTTTTATACATTTTTTTATTTTATTATCATCTGTTGGATCGCAAAAAACAATATTGGAGAAAGTAATCTTGTCTAAGTTATATCTTTTTTTAGCAATTTCTCT
>DVMB01000056.1 GCA_018715225.1 Candidatus Onthoplasma faecigallinarum
TGATTCTTATCTCTAGTGGCAAAATATATGCCCACACTGGACACCACCAACAGCGCAACCGCCAAAATAGCCAACATAACCCTAATAGTTATCTTCGTACTATTTTTCGTTACTTTCTTATTACCCATAACAATGCTCCTCCCCCGAACAAACCTATTTTTTCCGCTAAAGTTATTATGAGTATTATATACAAAATCGAAAAAAACATCAAGCAGATTTAGCCAAAACATGACATTTTGTCGTAAAATTCTCAAGAAATTTTTTCAAACACTTTCCAAATACGAAGATTATCAATTAATTACACAAATATATAAATAAATACTGATACGATGACACATGCAAATATATATACAAATACGCAAACTAGAATGTGTTACTAATTATAAAAATAATAACATTATAAAAAATACCCTCATCAAACTTGAATATAAAGATTATAAATAAAAAAACCGAATAAAAATAGATTATAAAAAAATAAACTACAAATTGAAAATAAATTAAATTATTCATATTAACTATATTATTTGATTCTTCATAAATTTTTTAATTTTTATTTAACTTTCTTAATTCACTAATTTATTGTTATACATTTAAAAACAAATAAAAATTTTAAAAATATTGAAAAATATCAAGAAAATTAATGTAATTTTATTAAATTTATTGAAAATTTTATAATTTTTTAATTTTTTTTATTTTTTGTGCAATTTCTCTTCGTATTTCTTCAGCGTGTTTTTCACATCCAAAATAGCATTAGACCTCTCGTCTTGCACACGTTTTAATTTAACCACACTTTCGTCCAATTCATTAAGCGGAGTGATACTCTGCAGGGTAGGATTGTTTTCGACTTTCATTTTAGCGTCTTGTAGATATTTTAGTTGTTTTGACAAATTCAATAGACCTTTTTCCTCATCTTTAATCGTATGATTTATGAGTTTGATATTTTGCTTTAAATATTTTACCACATCGTGAGGTAGCGTTGAATTGATCTTTGTGTCCTTTGACTTCATCCCTCTTATCACAATAACTATCCGTTGATATACCGCATAAATAAATGTCGCTAATATGTATACTGTCATCGAATTTCTCAATGCTAGATCAGTCCAATTTGATTTCCCATCGATTCCATAATAGATGAAACACGCCAAAATTGACAACACAATCGGTATCAAAATAATCAAGGTGTTGTATGATTTCCTTTTCGTCTCCTCTAGTTTTGAGGTCGCTCTTTTTATTGGTATCTTAATCAGCATTGTCAGCCCAAAAACAATCAGGGACATCAGCGCTATTTCCAGTGTTATGTTTTGTATATTAAATAGAATTTCGTTTTCCATTATAGCCTCCGCATTTTATTTTAATTGCCACTCAATCAATCTCGACCCGGTTATGACAAAATTTAGATGTTTAGCAATTCAAAAAACTCTAGCAAAACGATTTCAAACTAGAGTCCTTTATGTTATAATTAAAATGTAAGGATGAAGGAGGAAGTATGATGTACGATGTCGCAATCGTAGGAGCAGGTCCTGCAGGGCTGTTCTCCGCTTATGAACTGATAACCAACAACAAAAATCTAAAAATCTGCTTGATTGATCAAGGCAGGCGTGCCAAGGATAGAATCTGTCCAATGAAAGAGAGCGGAGTATGTTCCAACTGCAATCCGTGTCAAATTTTGGCAGGGTTCGGCGGAGCGGGCACTTTTAGCGACGGAAAACTAAATTTTATCCCAAAACTTGGCAAGAGCGACCTATTCAAATACATGACGGAAAGCGAAGCATATCAACTGATTGACGACACCGAAAAGATCTTTAATTCATTCGGCATGGACGCTGAAGTATACCCAAAAAACACAGAAAAAACGGAAGAGATAAAAAAACTTGTGACCTTGAAAGGCGCTAGACTTTTGGTCATAAAACAAAAACATTTGGGCTCGGACACTTTGGTCAAACATATTGAAAATTTCACAACCTATCTAGAGCAAAATGGCGTCGAAATATTCGATAATGCGAATGTACTGGATATAGACAAATTAAATGAAAATGAAAATATAATTACATACATAAAAGACGGTAAAACTTTAGAGTTGAAAGCAAAATATATCATAGTGGCTCCAGGTAGAAGCGGTGCGTTATGGCTACAAGGACTTTTGGACAAGCACAACATACCGTATTCCTCTCAAAGCATTGAAATAGGCGTCCGTGTAGAAGTGCGAAAAGAGATTCTGCAAAGCATAACGGACGTCATCTATGACCCAACCATTTTCATAAAAACAAAAACTTACGGAGATGAAATACGAACATTTTGCACCAACCCTGGCGGATATGTAACCAAGGAAAACTATTACGGCTTTATTTGTGTGAACGGGCATGCCTTGAAAGAGAAAAAATCTAACAATTCAAACTTCGCTTTTATCTCCAAAGTTACCCTAACACAGCCTGCCACCAACACTATGTTATATGGAGAGTCTATCGCACGAATCGCAAATGTCCTAGGCAACAACAAACCTATCATTCAGTCACTGAAAGACCTACGAACCAACAGACGAAGTGAATGGCACAGAATCAACAAAGGCTTTATCGAGCCTACCCTAAAAGATTGCGTGGCTGGAGATCTCGCTTTGGTCTTGCCATATAGAATTGTTACAAATATTTTAGAGGGACTAGAAGAGTTAGACAAAATTATACCAGGCGTGAATAACGACGAAACATTACTATACGGCCCAGAGATAAAATTCTTTTCAAACGAAATAGAGACCGACAACAATTTTAAAGTAAAGGATAAAAATATTTACTTCATTGGAGACGGCGCTGGAAAAGCAGGCAATATTGTAGTTGCCGCAGCGACAGGACTGGTAGCCGCAAGAGATATTTTAAAAAACATAAAAAATTAAATAAAACCATTTAAATTATAAAAATAACAAATAAAAAAATAAAATATTAAACAAATATTGAAATTACATTAAAAACGCAAAAAATATTAAAAATTTTA
>DVMB01000057.1 GCA_018715225.1 Candidatus Onthoplasma faecigallinarum
CCTATACATCATCTTACGATTTTGCAGAAACCTGTGTTTTTGGTAAACAGTTGCTTGGGCCGATTCTCTGCGACCAATATTGCTATTGGCACCTCTTCTCCCGAAGTTACGAGGTCAATTTGCCGAGTTCCTTAACAAAGGTTATCCCGCCAGTCTTATGATTCTCTCATCGTCCACCTGTGTCGGTTTGGGGTACGGGCACTCAATGTATATCTAGCAGCTTTTCTCGTCAGCGTGAATGCATGTACTTCGTTACTATATTCACTCCCCATCATCACTTATAGTTAATAATTTGGCGTACTTTACTACCTAATCCTACTCATGATTTGGCCGTGGATTTCCATCCCCACGGATACACTATCCTTCTGCGTCCCTGCGTCGACTCTTGGTCTACATTAAGTGGTACAGGAATATCTACCTGTTGTCCATCACCTACGGCGTTCGCCCTCGGCTTAGGCCCCGACTTACTCTGAGGGGTTCAACCTTCCCCAGAAAACCTTGGACATTCGACCGCGTTGATTATAACAACGCTCGCGCTACTCATACCGGCATTCTCTCTTCTATACAGTCCACGTACCCTTTCGATTACGCTTCTGCCCGTATAGATTGCTCCTCTACCAATGTATAAAAATATACATTCCCAAACTTCGGTTTACAGTTTTAGCCCCGATTATTGTCGGCGCATACCCACTCGACCAGTGAGCTATTACGCACTCTTTTAATGAATGGCTGCTTCTGAGCCAACATCCTGGTTGTCTATGCGTTTACACATCCTTCCACACTTAACTGTACATTAGGGACCTTAGTTGTAGGTCTGGGCTGTTTCCCTTTTGACTACGGAACTTATCTCTCGCAGTCTGACTCCCTGCTATCGATACGTTGGTATTCGGAGTTTGATAAGTTTCGGTAGGCCGCGAAGCCCCCTAGACCATTCAGTGCTCTACCCCCAACTATCTTTACACAGAGGCTAGCCCTAAAGCTATTTCGAGGAGAACCAGCTATATCGAGACTCGATTGGAATTTCTCCGCTATCCACAAGTCATCACCTACTATTTCAACAGGAGTGTGTTCGGTCCTCCACAGAGTGTTACCTCTGCTTCAACCTGCTCATGGATAGGTCGTCTCGTTTCGGGTCTACTGCATGCAACTAAGTCGCCCTATTAAGACTCGCTTTCGCTTCGGCTCCGGTACTTAATACCTTAACCTCGCTACATACAGTAACTCGCCGGTCCGTTCTACAAAAAGTACGAGATCGCTCTGTATTGCTACGTAGAGCTTTCTCTGCTTGTAAACATATAGTTTCAGGTTCTATTTCACTCCCCTCCCGGGGTTCTTTTCCCCGTTCCCTCACGGTACTATTCGCTATCGGTCACTAAATCGTATTTAGCCTTTGGAGATGGTCCTCCTATCTTCACGCAGGATTCCACGTGTCCCACGTTACTCTGGATACTCATTCGCTTGATACTTGTTTCGCTTACGAGGCTTTTACTCTGTGTCGCCCACCTTTCCAGGTATGTTCAACTACAAGTACTTCCACTACTCACTGAGTCCTAAACCCCATGGATATTGCTACCCATGGTTTGGGCTGTTACCCGTTCGCTCGCCACTACTAAGGTAATCGTTATTACTTTCTTTTCCTTCAGGTACTTAGATGTTTCAGTTCCCTGAGTTCCCCTCATAACACTATGTATTCGTGTTATGATACTATGTCTTCAACATAGTGCGTTTCCGCATTCGGACATCCACGGATCACAGTTCATTTACAACTCCCCGTGGCTTATCGCAGTTAGTCACGTCCTTCATCGGCGTTTAGTGCCAAGGCATCCTCTATATGCTCTTTGTAGCTTGATCGTCTTTTTTCCTTCGATTAATGTTCTTTGGCAAATTACAAATTTGAAATTGAAAAATAATATTGATGCTATTACTCTTCGTATTTGTATTTTAAATATGCAGTTGTCATTGTTCTATATCTATATAAGGAAGTGAAGAAATCCACTATTATATAGGCATCTTTGTAAGTTTATTTACGTAAACTCACGCTGAATGCATGATAAAGATACCACACTTTCAAACTTTTGTCAACGGTTTTTTAAAACTTTTTTCTAAAATTTTAAAAATTTTTTAACCAAAATTTTGACTTTGTATCGGTTGTAGTAATCTTTTGTGTCTCATTTGATTTGAGACTTTGTTAGAATAGCACAAAAAAACATTATTGGCAAGCATTTTCTACAAAAAAATATAAAATTTTACAAATTTTTATAAACTTTTCTATTTTAGCATCTTACCTCAGTCATAAAAAGACGCTTTTAGTATAAAAAAACTACTTCGAAAAGTAGTTTTTTGTCTTTTGTGTTTAATCACACTATAAAATTAATTTTATACTTCTGGATATTGTATCTATACATTATAAAAGTTTATTAATAACTTACTAATAATCTTTTAATAATCTTTTTTATCAAACACTCCAGCCAATATCATTGCTTTTAATTCTGGAGACAACCCGTCGAACTGCTCTTTTATAGTTTTGTCCTGTTCTCTACTCTTCTTCGCTGCAAATCTTGCTCGATAAGAGTTGTAGTCTTCTATATCAAAATTTTCCTTAGATTCGTTCTCCACTCGCTTTGGCTGAGTGATGCGTTTGTGCTTTTCGGTCAAATAACCTTTGAAATCGTCCTCTGTAAATTCTATTGGAGAGGTTGACTCTTTTTTCGGCTCGACTTCAACTTTTGCGGGCTCTTGTTGCGGGGGGTTAGTTTCAATCTTTGCGGGTTCTTTCTTGCGAGCCTTTATCTTTTTAGGCAAAATTATGACCAATGCGACAATTGGAATCAAGCACACCAACACTATTGCTACAATCTCTATTGTTGTCATACTTTCTCCTTAAATTTTGAACTATCTTTCTTCGTTCCCGCCACGACCAGTGCTGTTTTTGTTCTTCTCGTTGCTGTTGCCTATAGAATTTCTCATATTGGTATCCGCTACCATATTTTGCAACTTGTAGTAATCTATCACTCCAAATTTGCCATTTTTCAAAGCCTGAGCCATTGCTTTGTGGACTTCACTCTCAGCAGCAAGCACAATCGCTTTCATCTCTTGCGTCTTCGCTTTCATTTCTTGTTCAAGTGCTATTGCTTGTGCTTTCCTTTCCTCTGCTGCGGCTTGACCAATTTTCTTTTTCGCTTCCGCATCGTCTATCTTTAATCTAGCACCGATGTTTGAACCTATATCAATATCGCAAACATCAATAGATAGAATTTCGTATGATGTTTGTCTGTCAAGATGGTCTTCCAAAATTGTTTTAGAAATAATAGATGGGTCCGCCATGATTTCTGTATGCGTCTTCGCCTTACCTACAGCAGTAACTATTCCTTCGCCAACACGTGCCAAAATCGTCTCTACGTCGGCTGTCCCGATCTGCCTATCCAGTCTAGCACGCACGGTTACTTGTGCTATCGCCTTGACCTGTATTCCATTGCCTGCGACTGCTTCTATCCAATTTGTTTTAATTACTTTTGGAGTAACGCTAGTCTTTACCGCTTCTACGACATCTCTTCCAGCCAAGTCGATCGCCTTCGCTTGTTCTAAGGTCAAATCCATTTTCGCACTATGTGCTGCTATCAGGGCATCTACAACTTTTTCTATATCCCCACCCGCCATCAAGTGAGTTTCCAACTCGCCAATAGGGACATTTAGACCTGCCTTTTGTGAAACTATATAAATGTTTACCAATTTTTTATAGTCTACTTTTCGCATCTTCATCCCAATCAATCTAAACATTGAGACATGTGCTCCAGACGCCAATGCCCTAAACCAAATATTGATAGGCACAATTATAAGTAGCGCCACGATAATCGCCACTACGCAACCTAATACAATAGTCAATGTAGCCCATAACGGAAATAATAACATTGAATTATACATACTTTCTCCTTTTATCCTTTCGTTTATTCAAACCATTTTCTTACAATGATGGTGTTGTCTTTTATGTCGACCACCTTGATATGTGCACCAGACTCAATATATGAATTCATAGACAGCACATCATATACTTTGCCGTTGATCTTTGCTTTTCCGCCCAGATTCAAAACTCCCAATGCACGGCCAGATTTGCCTATCAATTTTCTAAGTTCTTTATCCGTTTTGTTGTAATCTTGCGATAACGTTGATTTGTTTTCAAATAGTCCTGTCCTTCCCAAAATTCCATGTTGAGCACTATAAACCATATACATAGCACACACAACAAAGAAGCCTAACACCATAAGAATCAATATTATAGATTGTGTCAAATTCAGCCCCTCGCAGATTCGCACAATGATGCCCGCCACAATCAGCAGGCTACCAGTGATACCAAAGAAGCCAAACCCTGGTACAAAAACTTCTACCACAATAAACACCAAGCCTACACACAATAATAATGCAGGTATCCAACCCATATTTGAAAATATTTCTACAAATTCCATATTTTCTCCTTATATTTGGATTATACAACCAAAACGCCCACTCGTCAATACCCTTTCCAAAAAATCTAAAGTAGGGACGAGCGACAAAAAAATAGGTCAAAGCCTATTCTTTTGATTGTTTATTAAATTTTTTTGTCACAGAATTTTTCGCTATCCAAAGCGAAAAGAAGACCACATACCATACAATACTAATAATAATCAATGTCAGTTGCACATTCCCAGACGTAAAAAATGTAGCCAACAGAAATCCTACCCCTAAGATAAAAGTAATTGCCATAAATATCTTTATCAATTTGATAGTTTTATTAAATTTTTCTTCCCTTGCCTTCGCCCTGTCCAAATCTTCCTGCATCAGCAGGTCCTCTCTAGGCTTGGTATAATCTCTTAGTGGAGCACCACAATTTGAACAGAATTTTCTATCGTTTCGATTCTCTTCGCCACATTGACTACAATACATATCCTTCTCCAATTAATACTATTAATAATATAATAATTCTTTTAGTCTAAATTGTCAAATCAATATATCTAATTTAATCATTGAGCCATATTCACTGACATCCTATTTTATTTATGCGGTATTTTGGTCAGTCTATCAAGTCTTTCAAATCGTGTTGGCTAGTCAAGATATGTCATATTGTATGGAAGATAAAGATATGTCAACACGACTTTCATTCTCTTTCCTTTATTTTAGTTTATTCTCATTTTATTTTGTTGTCCCGAAAATAGTAGAAAAAATATTGTTGAGCGTATCCCGACAGATTCTTGTACCTATCTGTCAACTCTCTTGTAATCTTTTTCCTATCCAAGGATACAGTATTGGTCAATTTATTGTAGACTTTGTTTATCCATGTATCCACAGGAAAAACGTCTTTTACCCCTAGCCCGAACAGCATTATGCAGTTGGCGACCTTTTCCCCTACACCTTTTAGACTCAACAGGAATTTTTGTTGTTCGTCTTTGTCCATCAATCTTAATTTGGCGATATCCTCGTCTGTCAATCTCTGCACGGTGTCGTACATCTGCTCTGCCCTATATCCTAGCCCTGCCGATCTAAAATCATCTATTGACGCCCGCTTTAGTTCCCGCAAGGTAGGAAAAGCAAAATATTCTCCCATATTTTTACCGAAATGCGAGCACAGATATTCTATAGATTTCTTTATGCGACCTATGTTGTTGTTGGCAGAGATAATAAAACTGATTAGCATTTCATATACATCATTTTTTATGATCCTTATGCCATACCCATAGTCGACTGCCAATCTCAAAAATTCGTCTTTTCTTAATTCATTTTTTATATATGTATAATCGGTATCTAGATCAAAAAAATTATAAAAATAATCTATGTCATCACTTTGAATTGTGATTGTTCTTTCATCAAAATTGACCTTTGCTCGTTTGTCTAGCGAATATACTATAGCGGTCTGCCCGTCTATCACGTACCTAAAAATTTGACCACAATTAAGCGTCTGTATCACATTGAAATCATCTGGGTCTTTTATCTCAATCTTATCTTTACTTTTAATTATTTTCATCTGTTACCTACGAAATTATAATACGACATTTCATAAATAAAAGCAAATAAAAAACGAACCCCTCGGTTCGTTATTCTTTCATATTTTGCTGGTCATCTTTATTGTTTGCTTTCTCAACATCAGTGGGCTCTTGAATATTGGCTTGGTTCTTTTCAACAAACTCTTTGATGATCTGTCTATCTTTTTTATCCATCATGACAAATGTAACAATCAATGCTACGATTGCCACTGCCAAAACTGCTAAAACAATATACCAACTAGAATATACAAAAAACATATTCTTCTCCTAAATTTAGTTATATATTATCAAATTTTTTTGCCATTGTCTAGCAAAATTAAAAAAAAAGTCCGTAGCGGACTTTTATTTTTTTGTAGTCTTCTTTGCCGTTGTCTTTGCTTTTGTAGCAGTTGTAGACTTTGTAGTAGCGGCTTTGGTTGTGGCAGATTTTGTTGTTGATTTCGTTGTTATTGCCTCAGCTGGTTTTGTAGTTTTTGGTTCAGCTGTTGCTTTTTTCGTCGTTGTAGATGTTGTCTTTGCACTAGCTGATTTTGTAGTTGAAGAAACTGGTTTTGTGCTTGCAACCTTTGCTGTTTTGCTTGTAGCAGGTTTTGCTGTCGCTGTTTTAGTCGTTGCTTTGCTTGTAGCAGGTTTTGCTGGAGTTTCTTTTGCTTCTACTTTTGTTTCTGCTGGAGCAGTTTGTTTTTTCGTTGTAGTCGTTTTCTTTGGCTCTACTTTTGTTGTAGACTTTGCTGTCTTTGTAGCGTCTGCCTTTTTCGTTTCATTATTAGTTGTAGCCGTTTTAGCGTCTGTTGCCTTTGCTTTTGTTGAAGTTGTTGACTTCACACTAGCGTTCTTTGTTGAAGATTTTGTTGTAGACTTTGTAGTTTTTGCTTCAGCCGGTTTTGTTGCTTTTGGTTTTTCGTCAACTGCGACAGAAATAGTAGGTTCACTAGCCACAACTGCCTCACTCGCCTTTACTGATTTAGCAGGTGTCTTGCTAGTCTTTGTGCTTGTTTTAGCACCAGCAGTTTTTGTAGATTTCTTTGTCGTAACTGTAGATGCTGCAACATTGCTTACAGTAGCATCAGCCTCAACTTTCGCTGTTTCAGCAGAAACCTCTTGCATAGGTGGAACAATATTTTCTTCCATCTGCTCGCTATCTACTGACAAAACTTTTTCTTGGAAATCTGCAAGAATTTTCTTATCCTTTCTATCCAATAAAACTAATACCACTACCAATGCGATAATAATGGCAACTATGATTAAAACCAACCACCACCAATTATTTGCGATCCAATCCATAATTTTCTCCCCTTTTTTTACATATTAATTTTAGCATGAAAAAATTTTTTATACAAATGATTTTAATATATTTTTCTACAAAAAATAACTTTTATCACACTTTTATGCCAAAAAAGATAAAAAAGAAAAGGCAACTTCGGTTGCCTTTTACAACAGGATACATAGGATTCCGCCCTTACCCTCGTTGACAATTCGTGTCAGCGTCCTCCTAAGTTTGTTTTGCAAGTTTTCTGGCATGGATGTAAGTTTTGTGTTCAGTCCATCATTCACCAGACTCTCCAACGATTTTCCAAACATATTCGTCTGCCAAATACCTTGTGGATTGTTCTCAAATTCTTTCAATAAAAATTTCACCAATTCTTCGCTCTGCTCGTACCCACCCATGATTGGACTAACTTCGGTCTCGACATTGACTTTCATAATATGTAGCGAAGGTGCTTCTGCTTTTAACTTCACGCCACAGCGTCCGCCCTGTCGAACTATCTCTGGTTCTTTTAGTTCCATCTCGTCAATACTAGGCATGACGATACCATAACCTGTTTCGTTCACTTGCTCTAGTGCTTTACTCAATTTGTCATATTTCCTTTTTGCTAAGGTTAAATCTTTTAGGCTATTTATCAATTCATAATCATCTTTTATTTCTGTACCACACTGCTCGCTAAGAACCCTATAGAACAAGCCCTCTTTTGGCATAATTTCAAAAGTTACGGCACCGGATCCCATCTCTATGTTGCTGTTCAATATTGGTTCAAAACATTGAGAATCTTCAAACAAAATTTTGTTGGTGTCATACTCTCCAATGCGTCCTGCTTCGCCAATCGCTGAACTGACAGTATCCAATATCTCTTTGATTGTAGGATTTTCTATCGGCAATGGTTTCAGCCATTTTGGGATTCTTATATTCACCACTTCTAGTGGAAATTCTTTTAAAATTTCTGTCATAATACTATCTACATTTTCCTTTTTTAATTCATTTACATTCATAGGGAGAACTGGAATATTATATTCGTTTTGCAATTTATTTTTTAGTTCAATCACTTTTTCATCTTCTGGGTTTACCGTATTTAGCACGAGGACAAATGGTTTACCTGTAGATTGCAACTGCTTTATCGTACGCCTCTCAGCCTCTACAAAATTCTCCCTTGGTATCTCGCCAAAACTTCCGTCAGTAGTTACCGCCACCGCAATTGTGGAATGTTCGTTGATTACCTTTTCCGTACCTATCACAGCTGCCTGCACGAATGGTATCGCCTCATCGCTCCATGGAGTTTTGACGAGTCTTGGTTTGTCATTATCGTATGCCCCTGTCGCACCGTCTACCATAAACCCCACAGAGTCAATCAATCTAACTGACATTGTCGTATTGTTGATCTTTATCTTCACTGCCTCATTGGGAACAAACTGTGGCTTCGTTGTCATGACCATGCTCCCCGCACTCGCCTGTGGCAGTTCGTCGTTGGCACGTGCCCTGTCGTGCTTGTTGGTTATATTATCTAGCACAAAATTTTGAATAAACTTTTGAATAAAAGTCGATTTACCACATCTAACCGGACCTACGACTCCAATATAAACATCTCCATTCGTCCTTTTTGCAATGTCCGTGTAGATGCTAGAATTTTTATCCATCTTTTCCTCCAATCTAAGATAACTTATGAGCGGAACAAAGAAAATATGACAACTAAGAACGAATTGGTCCAATACTGAGATGCTTTTTATGACAAGCAAAATAATTTATAAAATAAAAAAAAGGATATATTTAATATATCCATTATTTATTCTAACTTTCAATATCTATTACAATATCTAATTGCAATATCTATTATATATGTGTTTGTCTAATTATTATGTTGAATTAGAAATTGGCACAGCTTTTCATTTTAGTCTATATATTATATATCCTATTCAACTGGCTTTTCTCCGTTGGGTTTATTCCCAAGATTAAACACCTTCATTATCTCTTCTAGTTCCATAGTTGGGTGCAGGGCCTCATTAAAATCAAATCCGCTGGATGAGACATTGTTTATCAATTCGTCAGTAGGTCCGCCCCTCTTCACATCTCCGCCCACCTTCTTGGAATCAAAACAATCAATTATGTTGTGTAGCAGTTTTTTGATTGGGTCATCTACAACCGGCTTCTTTATGTCAAAATTGATGGAATTGTTATTTTTATCATTGAACTCATTGTACACCATGGACCTAAACTTATCGCTAATATCCTTTATTTTCGTATCCTTTTTTAGCTCTGGATAGCGGGCATACAATTCATTTATAATTTGCTCCATCCTCAAATACATAAGCCTACTTCGTTGAATGTCTAGCAAATACAATTTCTTTCTACTGGCTTCCAATTGATTGGCATGCTCCATGCTCGCTATAATGGCGCTAGAAATAGATTGCTCTTTTTTCTTGTATTCTTCTATAATTGCTTTTAGGCGTGAAATAGTATTCCTCTGTTCAGCGATTGTCGCTTCTAATGAAGTGATTTTATTGAGCAAATCGTTATCTTTTTTGTCCATCATTTTCTCCTTTTTTTGAACATTATAATATTTACCACAAAATATATAACAAACCAACCAATCAACAAGCCAATCATCCACCATAGATTAATTAAATCTTGGACAAATAATAACGTAATTAAACCAAAACCCAAAAATAATATAAAAAGTTTTATCTGCAATTTGTCCTTGAAGTATATTGCTGTAACAAGGCTAGCCAAAGCGACAGCAAATAGGTAATATGGCCAAAATTGATTGATGTCTAGATTGAATTGAGTCTGTCCAAAGTATAACACAAAATTCAAAATACCGCAAATAAATAATGTTATACCTATGAACATACTGCTGTCTATTTTTAAAGAAAACGCACGAACAACGAGCAAAATGCCAATCAAAATCAACGAGACGGCAAAACTGATTCTAAAGAATGGAAAATTGATTGGTAACAAATCTAGTATAAAACATACGACATTTACCAACAACACTGAATAATAGAGAATCTTCGATTTTTTACCCATTGACTTTACCTGATTTCTTTTTGTACGTATTTATTAGCAATACGACCACCCCAGCGATGACCATTAGCATGCTCAACAATTGGGATACACGTATACCACTCGAGCCTATGTACAGAGAGTCCGTTCGTAGCCCTTCAATAAACGCACGTCCTATTCCATACCAAATCAAATATGTGGCAGTGGTAGTCCCTGTAACCTTTGATTTGTAGTACACCCAAATCAGTATACCTACGCCAATAAAATTCCAAATACTCTCATAGAAGAATGTAGCCTGGAACCATGCGTTTTCACTCTCTATCCAAACAGCATACGGAAACCACTGCAAGTCTGGGTTGGTAACCATGTTCCCGTACGCTTCCTGATTGAAAAAATTGCCCCATCTACCCAATGACTGTCCCAACAGCAAGCATGGAACGCATACATCGCAAATCACTCCTAAAATCTTGATGTTTTTTTTGATTAGGCAAAAGATAATTATGCCAATCAATCCACCTATTACGCCACCATAAATTGCAAGCCCACCTTGACGTAAATTAAATAATTCCCAAAAAGAATAATCGTATTCATAAAAAAAACAATAATACAATCGTGCACCAACCACCGCACATGGCAAGATTATGAGGGCAAGTAAAATGATGTCATCACTCTTTATTCCACGCTTTTTTGCAAGGAAGCACGCAAGAATAATGCCTATCAACATAGCGACAGACATAATCAATCCATAAAATTTGATTTCAAACGAGCCAATATAAAAGCCATCAGGTGGAATATAGTACAAATTCATACTATCATTATAGAAATAGCAAGCCAAAAAATCAAACAAATTTTTGATGTTTGTCAATTAATTTAAAATCACATAAAAACTGCAAACATAAGACAATTTCCGCAACTTTTTGATAGAAATTTCAACGATTGAATACTATCAAAACAAGCATCATAGCTTAAAAAGTAGAAGCCAATAATGTAAATTAAGTATGTGTATGTGAAAATATGTATAATACAAAATAGATATAAATAGATGTGAGAAATATAAATATAATATAATACTAAATTAACCTAATCAAATTAAAAAACATAAGTATATATTATGAAATATTTTGGAACGGACGGCATACGTGGTGTTGTGGATAAGACAATAGATAAAAAACTCATCAAGAAGATTTGTAATGCCATATTGATGTTTTATAAAAAACACAAGTTAAACAATGTTCTGTTGGTTGGAAACGACTCTAGAATATCAAGTGATTACATATTATCCAATATAGAATCTAGTTTGCTAAACCACGGCATACAGGTCGACAATATCGGCATATGCTCCAGCCCTTGCCTAGCGTATCTATGCAAAAAATACAAATACCCGCTAGCCATGATGATAAGTGCATCGCATAATAGTTGGGAATACAACGGCATAAAATTTTTCAATTCGAAAGGCGAAAAATTGAGCGAAAAATACGAGCAAGAATTTGAATCATTTATGGACTTACCCGCACGAAGACACAAAGTCAAATATGCACTGAGAAAAAATGTGGAAAACTTCAAGTACGACTACATTTCCATGCTGAAGAGATTAAAACGCTTTGACTTTCCGTGCATAATTGACTGTGCATGTGGAGGTGCTAGCGAAATTGTCAAATCTGTTTTCAAAAGGCAATTCGTCATCAACTCGAACTTCAACGGATACAACATCAACGAAAATTCGGGCTGTACGAATATTGATCTATTAAAATTTATGTGCGTCAAAAATCATCTGTGTGGATTCGCAATTGATGGCGACGGCGACAGATTGAACATCGTCGATGAAAAAGGAAATATAATTTCGGGAGACAAAATACTCTTCATCCTCTCAAAATTTTTTCAAAAATCAAATGATATTTTAGTGGGAACAAAATATACAAATTTGGGATTGGAAAACGCCCTTAACAAGCGAAATATAAAATTGCTTCGTGCGGACGTTGGAGACAAAAAGGTATATCACATGATGAAAGAATATTCGTCCACCCTGGGAGGCGAAAATTCTGGACACATAATAATAAAACACCACACGAGTACGGGAGACGGAATCCTTACGGCAATCATAATATGTAACATCATAGAAATCACAAATCTCACTTTTGATGAATTGCTATCTGGCTATCACGAATATCATCAAGAATTTCTAAATCTAAAATTGGACACAACTTTTAGCCTGAATGAAGATATGAAATGTCTTATCAACAAATACGAAACGGACGGAGCACGAATCGTCATTCGCCCAAGTGGAACTGAACCAGTTCTACGCATCATGGTTGAACATAAAGATGAAAAAAGTGCAAAAAATATCATAAATCACATAAAAAACTTGATAAAAACTTAAAAATTTTCGACTTTTTAAATAATTTTTAAAATTTTTCGTGAGTTTTAAATTTGCCTAGAAATAATTTAAACTTTCATATTTAATTGCAAAACAAAAACAAATTTGCTATCATATCTATATGAAATATGTATTAAACAGCGATTGGAGCGAAGCGTTAAAAAATCGTTTTAAAATCGAATACAAAAGAGAACTTTTTTCTTGGTTGGAGAATGAATACGCACACAAAAACATATTCCCGCCAAAAGAAAAAATTTTTAATGCACTCAATCTTGTACCTATAAAAGATGTCAAAGTGGTCATAATTGGGCAAGACCCCTACCATACTCGTGGACAGGCAGATGGGTTGGCTTTCAGTTGCCACAATGGTACCACACAGCCTAGTCTAAAGAATATCTTCAAAGAGATCTCTAGTGACTTAAACATCAGCATGTCAAATAGTACAGACTTGACCCCGTGGGCAAAACAAGGTGTGTTGCTACTGAACACAAGTCTCACTGTAATTGAGCACCAGCCAGCCTCGCATTCTAATGAATTGTGGCACACTTTCACTCGTGAAATAGTGAAGATTCTAAACGAATTGGATCAGCCAATAGTCTTTATGTTATGGGGAAATCATGCCAAATCATTTATCCCATTGCTGACTAATCCACATCATCTAATCTTGACCGCCGCCCACCCTAGCCCATTTTCTGCACATTCTGGCTTCTTTGGATGCCGTCATTTTAGCAAATGTAACGAGTTTTTATCTGCTCACAACCTCAACCCAATTGATTGGAAAATTTAAAACAACTTAAAAATTTGTTTGTTTGTATTATTTGACTATAAGCACCTCTAAAGCATTTTTTATATTTATATACCTTTTGTTATCTTATTGTTATCTTATCTTGTTTTATTATACTTTATATAGTGCAGATATCATCTTGATACTTAATATTGATAAAAATCAAATCTACATAATTAAATGATTGACTTTTGTATAGATAGATGCTAATATAAACTTATGAGTTTTAGTACAATAATTATCGGCAAAATTATTATATCATCAAAGTTTTGATGAGCGTTTTGCTGTGAATATTGTGAATGTCAGCAAACGCTGGCATTTTTTAAAAATCATTTTGAAAAGAAATTTCTATTTGATATAATCAATAAGAATTTAAGGAGACTTTATGAAAAAAGAAAACGCCAATCTAAACTATGTTGCCATGGAAGAAGAAATCTTAAAATTTTGGCAAGATAACGACATCTTCGAAAAAATGAAAGCCAAGAACAAAAAAACAGGCAAATACTTTTCAACCCTGGACGGACCTATTACCGCCAATTACGACATGGGGCTTCATCACGCATATGCGAGGACCTTCAAGGACGCTATGATAAAATTTGCCGCCATGTGTGGAAATGATGAGCATTATCAAAACGGATTTGATGCCCATGGCTTACCGGTAGAAAAAAAGGTCGAGGAAGCGCTCGGTCTAGACAGCAAAAAAGACATAGAAAAATATGGTATAGACAAATTCGTCAAGGCTTGTATGGACTCTGTTCAAAAATATTCTGCTTCGCAAACTAAATCTTCTATCCGTTTAGGTCAATGGATGAATTGGGACGACAGTTATTACACAAACAGCGATGACAACATCACTGCAATTTGGTATTTCTTGAAAAAATGTCATGAAAAGAATTGGATACAATTATCCCACCGCCCTATGCCATGGTGTACCAGATGTGGAACAAGTATCGCCGAAAACGATATGTCGGGCGATGATGTATATCGTGATGACACTTGCCAAGCAATATTCTTTAAATGTCCTATAAAGGACAGCAACAACGACATCTTGGTTTGGACCACTACTCCATGGACGTTGTGTGCCAATGTGGCGGTGGCGGTCAACCCTGAATTTGATTATTCCATCGTGAAGATCAAGTCCAGTAAAAGAAACCTTATAGTTATGTCGAGTTTGATTAAAGTCCTAAAAGACGATGTAGTAGAAGTCGTAAAGACCATTAAAGGTAGCGAACTCGTAGGGCTAACTTATGAGACTTGCTTCCCTGAACTAGACGAGCAACAATTTGAACACAAAATCGTTGCTTGGGATCTCGTCGACGCTACAGAAGGCGCTGGTGCTGTCCATATTGCTCCAGGGTGTGGTGAAAGTGATTACGAATTAGGAAAAACGATTGGCTTAAAAAATATTGTCCCTATAGATGAGGCAGGCATATTTTACCCTAACTTTGGCGTTTTGGCAGGTAAAAATGCGAATGCTGACGAGACTAGAGATTTCATCTTCGACATACTAAAACAGCGTGGAAAAGTGTATTACACTCACAAATATACGCACCGCTATCCGCATTGTCATAGATGCAAACGCCCATTAGTCTATAGACTTATCTCACAATGGGTAATAAAGATGGACGAAATACGACCAGATTTAATCAACGCCATAGAGGACGTTGAGTTCCAGCCAGATTTTATGAAAAAACGTATGCTGGACTGGCTAAACAATATGGGAGATTGGTCTATCAGTCGAAATAGATACTATGGACTACCTTTGCCATTCTATCCTTGCAAAAAATGTGGAAAATTGACTGTCGTAGGCTCTTTAGATGAGTTAAGGACATTGTCTAGCAAAGAAGAAGTGGACGCTCTACCTCATATACATCGACCTTATATTGACAAAATTAAAATTCGTTGTCCACATTGTGGAGAATTAGTCGAAAGGATCAAAGAAGTTGGAGATGCCTGGTTGGACGCAGGTATCACACCATTTAGCACAAACAAATATTTTACTGACAAGAAGTTTTTTGAAAAGAATTTTCCTGCAGAATGTGTCATAGAGGGTAAAGAACAGATTAGGTTATGGTTCTACTCTCTTCTAGTCATGAGTATTGTCATGGTGGGCAAGGCTCCATACAAAAAGATTGCCACCACCCCTATGCTACTCGCTCAGGATGGTAAAAAATTATCAAAATCTAGTCCAAACAACATTCCGCTAAACGAAGCATTCAAAGACATCGGTGCGGATATTATTAGATACAATTTTGTCGCTACCCCACTCAACAACGACGTCAAATTCGGTAGAGATACTTGCGATGAAGTGAAAAGAAAACTTTTAGGTCTATGGAACGCATACATCTTCTTGAACACATATGCCTATATTGACAAGCCTGATTTGACGAATTATAAACCAAACGAAAACGACCTAAGTTTCATAGACAAATGGCTGATAAACCGTGTCAACGAATTTAGCACAAACTCGTATGAAGGATATTCTCATCAAAATTTTGGTGCGGTTGCAAAAGATTTTGAAAATCTTGTAGACGAATTGACCAACTGGTATATAAGAAACAATAGGCGAAGATTTTACAAGAGTGAAAACAATCTAGACACTCAAAACGCATATTTCTGCCTACATTATGCCATCAAAAATATTTGTATGGTAATGTTCCCAATTATTCCATTCATCAGCGAGTACTTGTGGCAAAATGCGGTAAGAGCACTAGACAAAAACGCACCTGAAAGTGTGTCTATAAATGGCTACATGCTAAATGAATATGCGGTAAAGGACACGGGTCTCACACACAAAACCGACATTGTACGAAACATCTTCACTCTCACTAGCAAATTGAGAAACGAAAATCAAATAAAAGTAAAACAACCCCTGAAAACTCTTTATATCAATGGAAATAAAGATGTTGCCGAGGCTGTAAAAATTTACAAAGACATCATAGAAAACGAATTGAATATTAAAAATATAGTCATGGAGCATGACAATTCAAAATTCAATATTGAATACTTGTCTCTAGATTTCCGTAAAGCAGGAGCGGTGCTGAAAGGAGATGTACAAAAGGTCAAAAATTACTTATCTCAAGCAGATGAACTAGAAATGCAGAAAATGGTTGATGAGTATAAGCACGGAAGCGTCAATGTGAGAGAATTCAAAAACTTATCTAGTGAATTATTCATAATATCTACTAAACCAAAACAAGAATACGTCATAGCAAACGATGGCGACATTACAGTCGTTTTGGATATAACGATAGATAGAGAATTGATGCTAGAGGGCTTGTCTCGTGAATTGATACGTTCTGCCCAAGTGTTGAGAAAAGAGGCAAAATTCAACGTTGATGATAGAATATATATCGAATTCGTTACAACGAGCAAGGACCTAAACGAAATCATCAGCAAATATCAAAACAAGATTAAAAACGAATTATTGGCTCTAGACATTACGAAAATAGATTCTCCAGAAATTGAGCAAGAATGTGAAATAGCGGACGAAAAGATCACTATAAAGATGAGAAGAAAATAAAACGCTAAAAGAAAACAATTTTCTTACGAAATTATGTTTTGTTGCTAACACAATAAAAAAGACCGAAATTTATCGGTCTTTTTTTATCCTTGCAATAACCCGTCAGCACTATGTTGAGACTCTGTGTCATGAAGAGCATTCCCATCGTGCGACAATTTCTTCATAAGTTTTCTTTTTTGATTCAACTCTTTTACAAATCTTCTATGCATCGCCCAAAAGCCTACTATATCTTTTTGTGTGAAATGTTTAGATGTTCCATTTTTTATTTTTTCGATTTGATAGTCGAAATAAATTTTTGCATAATTGTCCATCACAATGCCATTTTCTTCAGTGAAGAAATCGTCTGGAAGGTCATAGAAAAATTCAAAACCTCTCTTGTAATTTATATGATATTTCAAAAAGTCATTAAAAGCGTTGATGATCGCCCGCCTCAACTGCTCTTGATTAAGTGTCTGGTCTTCAATCTTTAACGAAACTTTCTTTTGGTCTTTTGTAATAATCTTTTTCATACTTCTCTCCTCTGTATCCTATTCAACCAACACAACAGCGACTGCATAGTCCTTACAATGTGAAATACTGACTTCAATCTTGTTGGCGAAATGATCACGTATAATCTCATTGATATATGGAGTGCGATTGATGTATGGCTTCCCATTTTCATTGTGCAAGATTTCCACTTTTGAAAAGATAATCCTATCATCGTCCAATGCTTTCACAAACGCTTCTTTGACGCAATAAAATCCACAAAATCTCTCTAGATAATTTTCGTACGAACGAGCATATGCGATTTCATTATTTGTAAATATGCGTTTGTATCCCTCGTCTGTCCAATGTTCAAAGCGGTTAATCTTCTCAATATCTATGCCTATCATATTTTCATTATAACACATTATTTTATTTTTGCTAAACATTTTTGTAAATTTTTGAAATTAATTCGAGATTAAATCTACCATAACATTTTTAATCGTCTCCCACATAAACCCTTGGCTGTACAAATGCCTATTTAACTTATCCATCACGGCTTCGTCAATAGGTTTTGATTTCAAAAATTTTCTTCCACTATTTAGGCACGCTTCGTATTCGTCCACCTCACTTAACAACTCATCAATAGTTGAACTATTGACACCAAATGAAATCAACTTTTGCTTCAACTTCATCTTGCTGAAATTCGGGTTACTGCGTATATACATGGTGGCAAAATTTTTATCGTCAATGATGTTGTAATCTTTCAATTTGTTGATTGTTAAATCAATGACTACGTCTTCAAAATTTTTCTTTTTTAAATAGTCCCTAACCTGCCTCATAGTCTTTATGGAAGCATTCAAATATTTTACACATAAATTGAATGCTATTATCTGCGAACTATCCAAAGTGGCTTCAACAAATTTTTCGTCATCATACTGTCCCTTGGCTATCGAAAATTTCACGATCGAGTCGCTATGCAAAGTATATTCTCCCCCGTCTGTCTTCACAAGAAAAACGTTTGGGTTATTTTTTGATTTTAGAGTTATTTCCAATATTTCCATAAATATATTATATCAAATTTGAAAACTAAAGGATAATATTTTATATAAAAAATTGAGATTTTAAATTTATATATATTCTTTATATTAAAAAAATAGATTTTTATAATTTTATGTAAAAAAATTTTTTATTCTTTTAATTTTTTATATTAAATTCCTATTTTTTATATGCAAAAACGTGCATATTTCAATAAATTTTTCAATTTTTTAAAAAATTATATAAAAAATCAACGTATTTTATATGTGCAGAAATAATTTTTGAATTTTTTGATTTTCCTTAAATGTTATAAAAAATAATATTTTTCATTTGTTTTAAATAAAAAAAGTGTTATAATTTAACAAAGGGGTGTAATATGAAAATAAAAAAAATAAATGCATATGAAGTGATAGACAGCAGAGGTAATCCTACTGTTGAATGTGAAGTTGTTTTAGAGAACGGAATACGTGCTCACGCCATGGTTCCAAGTGGAGCATCTACTGGTGAACGTGAGGCACTAGAACTTCGTGATAATGAAAAAAGATTTCACGGAAAAGGCGTTCAAAAAGCGGTCAGCAATACCAACAACATTATTGCAAAACATTTGATAGGAAAAGATGTTTCAAAGCAGGAAGACATAGACAATCTCATGCTTAAATTGGACGGTACAGAATTCAAAACAAATCTAGGTGCTAACGCAATCCTTGCAGTCAGTTTGGCCGTTGCTAGAGCCAACGCAGAATCAAAGCACAAACCTCTATACAAGACACTAGGTAAAGGCACTACTCTACCTATGCCTATGATGAATGTCATAAACGGCGGAGCACACGCTGATTCTAACGTTGATTTCCAAGAATATATGATCGTCCCTGTAGGTGCTAAAACTTTTGCAGAGGCTATGCAATTTGCCAGCGAGACTTTTGTCGAACTAAAAAAAATTATTAAATCACTAGGTTATTCTACAGGCGTTGGCGATGAAGGCGGATTCGCTCCTAATTTTAAAGACAACGAACAACCTTTACAAATCATTGTCCAAGCCATAACAAACGCTGGCTATAGACCAAAACAAGATATTGCCATTGCCCTAGATGTAGCAGCAAGCGAATTCTACAATAAGGACACAAAATTATACGAATTGAACAAGAGCAAAGCAGGCAAATTTTCTACCGACGAGATGATCGCTTGGTACACGCAACTGATTGATAAATATCCTATTATATCTATAGAAGACCCACTGAGCGAAAACGATTGGAAAGGTTGGGCAAAGATCACAAAAAAATTGGGCAAAAAGATACAACTTGTTGGCGACGACGTCTTTGTAACCAACCCTAAGATTTTGAAAGAAGGTATTGAAAAAGGAGTCGCCAATGCAATCTTAATTAAACTAAATCAAATTGGCACTTTGACTGAAACTTTGCAGACTATCAAACTAGCAAAAGGCAATGGATACAATACTATTATATCCCACCGAAGTGGAGAGACTGAAGATACCTTCATCGCAGACTTGGCAGTAGCCGTAGATGCAGGACAAATCAAGGCTGGCTCAATTTCTAGAACCGATCGTGTAGCGAAATACAATCAGTTGATCCGTATTGAAAGAGACTTAAAGAAAAAGGCAAAATTTAACATATGATAATTACCATTGATGGACCTGCTGGCAGTGGAAAATCTAGCGTGGCAGAACAGTTGTCAAAAAGATTGAATTTTTTGCATTTCAATTCTGGTTCGCTTTATAGAGCGGTCACTGCTTTCCTACTCGAAAATAAATTTGATATAGACAGTATGGACTCCTCTTCTCCCATCCCTAAAATATCGTTTCAGGTAAAGTATGAAAACGGAGTCCAAAGAGTATTTGTCAACCAAAAGGAATACACTCATAAACTTAGAGACAACACCATCAGCGTATTGACGCCAAAAGTGAGCAGTAATAAAAATATAAGAAAAGCCGTTGACGATTTTCAAAAAAAATTCACATCAAAACACGATTGCGTGATAGATGGTCGAGATATTGGCAGTTTCGTATTCCCTAATGCTGATTACAAATTTTATCTAGATTGCGATATTGATGAACGCACGAAACGTAGATTGAGCGAAGAAAGGATAAAAAATCCTAATATTACATTCGATGAAATAAAAAAACAGATAATAAAACGTGATGAATTTGATAAAAATAAAAAAATTGCTCCGCTAGTTGTTCCTAAAAATGCAATCGTAATAGACTCCACCGCTCTTTCGATAGATCAAGTCGTAAATAAAATGCTCCAATATATAAATGTAAAGCCGTAAATAATCATTTGCGGTTTTTTTGTTGACTAATAGATATTCACGCATCAACATGGCATGTATCAAAAAGGCATAAAAAGCAAAATTTGTTGACCACAATTTCTATAGACTATATCTCAAAAATTTCTAAAAAATTAAATAATAACCTCTTCTTTCGCATATTTGTAGTATATAGTTAAACAAATTTTATTAAAATTCAAAAATCACTATTGACAAAAATGCCTGTACGTATTATACTTTAGGCATAAAGAAACCAGTTTTCTTGGGAGGGGAATATGGCAGATACCACTACAATTAAAAAATTAATGGGAATATTTAATAATTATATAGCGGATAGTACTGCTACTAATTTTTCAACTTATTGCACGGCTCATTCTTATACCACAACAGATGGCAATCTAAATACAACGGACATCAATAGTCTAGCTGATGCAGAACATTTGACCTTTGCTGGTGCTAGCGATGCTACTATCTCTAGCAAATTGGAAGAGATTATTCGTTTTGTATATGATCACAATAGTCAAATTGCATCTCCAGCCCAAGATATGAATATGTTTTTGAGAGAGATTGTAACTTATCTAAATGCCAACGGCAAACATTTAGCACTTTCAAATGAAGAAGCCAATAAAATCATCGACGCTATACCTACCTCAATCTCGATCAATGATATCACTGTTCCTAAGACCAAACGTAGATCAGCGTGGCTTGCTAAAAAGGTCGGTATCCCTACCCTTATCACAGCAGGCGTATGCGGAGCTGTTGCCGCTTTGATCGGCGCATCGGGTGCCGTAGTTGGTGCACTTCCTTTCTTGACAGATAGTTTAATTTTGAATATCGCCACTTTGGGAACCTTGGGCGTAGTGGCGGGTGCGATAGTTACACCGATAGTAATCGTTGCCAAGAACGCTATCACTCGTGCATATTACAAAAACAAATATGGTAGAAAGTCCGATAGTTTAAAAATGTTACTAGAAAGTGGGGCTTTAACTCACGAAGACCTCAAAAGTCTCAACCTTGACATCGTCAAACTTATGGATCTAATCAAAGAGACTGATGACAAACTAATTAGATACAAAACTGAAGATGCTAATCCAATCAAAAAAGGATGGAGAAAGTTTAAATCCTACTTTATGAGGAAAACCAACAGAAACAGAATGCACGAATTGGTTGCCTTTACAAAAATGTTGGAGGGTAAAGCAGATTCAGCAGAAACCGAAAGCGAGCGAAAAAAATATAAACTTCTCTATGATTATATAGATAATTTCTGGGGAAATAATATAGTAGATAATTATTCGAAACTTCGTAAACACGCTGCAGATAAAGGCAAAGCAGACAAAAAAATTAAAGTACAAAATCTTGACATAATTACAAAAGCCAGCATGAAAAAAGCTGATAAAAAACGTACGTCTTTATTGCTAAATAGAGCCAAAAATTTGGTACAACGTGCTATTCTTAGAAATTTATTGACAGGAAATGCTGGCGTATTAAATCACGATTTTAGATTAAGTGATAGTTATGCTCCTGCACCAGCCGCTCCAGTGGCTACTCCTGTAACTCCAGCGGCTACGCCTATTACTCCTAGTACTCCTGCAACTCCAGTGGCTACTCCTGTAACTCATGAGCCTTCATATGAAACTGGTGGCGATACAAGCGATACTGGTGGCGATACAAGCGAGACTTGGAAAGACTCATGGCTTCGCTTGATTACCGGTAAAAGACTAAGCGAGGATGAATCTTTTAGTGGAGATACTGAAGATGCAGCTGCAGCAGATGCCCCTTCAGCTGAAGAAACATCTGTAGCAGATGACCCAGATCTACTAGATATAGCTAAAGCCGTAGAAGAGGGAGGAGATGCAGCACGTGATAGTTTAATTGGAGATATGGTTGGTCGTACTCATGACGCTGAAGATTCACATTTAAGAGGAGATGCTGAACCAGCAGAAACTGATGAAGCAACTCATGATGGTTATACACCTAGAGAAATCGATCCTATCTTTGAAGATACCGATCCTGAATGGTTTGAAGACACATTTGATGAAGACACATTTGGTAGCTTCATATTTGACGAAAAAACTCCTGCTGAAGATAGAGCTCCTACAGAAGACAAAGATAAAGCAGAAGAACCTGCCCCTGCTGGCGATACTGCCGAAGATAGCGATAAAAAAGACAAAGCTCCTACGGAAAAACTCCCACCACTTATTGCTGACAGAAAGGCACTATTGGATATGGAAGCTATCATGCTAAATACATTGGAAAAAACTAACATGGATGTATTGACTACAGCAACAGGTTGTGATGAAAAAACATTGGAAAAGTTCAAAAAAGCATTAGAAAAATCTCAAGATACTAGACAACCATTAGCAAAGAAATTGAGACGTATGAAAAGCCTTGGAGAAAATAGTGAAGAATTATACCAAACAATATCTGCTTTGGCTAAAGATAAAGCAATTGAATCTAAAGCTGATGCACTATATGCAATGGTAGAAGCTTCTCTTAGACACTAATTCTTAAGAATTGACTAAATATGTATATTTTGCAAATTATTAAAAACTCTCTGGAGAAATCTAGAGAGTTTTTTCATTTTGTTATCTATATAAATTCTAAAGAAAAAAGACCGAATGGTCGGTCTTTTTAATAATTTTGACAATCAACTTCAAAATAACTTTGTGGGTGGCTACATACTGGGCAAACTTTAGGTGCTGTCTTGCCAACATGTTTGTGTCCACAATTACGGCATACCCATACTGTAACTTCTTTCTTAACAAAGCATTTTTTCTTAGTAACGTTTTCTAGAAGAGCGTTGTATCTTGCTTCATGTTCTGCTTCAATCTTCGCTACCCCTTCAAACATTTTAGCAATCGCCAAGAAACCTTCTTTCTTCGCTGTAGCGGCAAAATTCTTGTACATATCTGTCCATTCATAATTTTCGCCAGCAGCTGCATCTTTTAGGTTGGTCATTGTATCTGGAATAGCTCCATCATGCAACAATTTGAACCACATCTTTGCGTGCTCTTTTTCATTGTTAGCAGTAAGTTCAAAAATGGCAGCTATCTGTTCGTAGCCGTCTTTCTTCGCTTGGCTAGCATAGTAAGTATATTTATTCCTTGCTTGGCTTTCTCCAGCGAATGCTGTCCACAAGTTTTTCTCTGTTTGAGAACCTCTTAATTCCATAATTCCTCCTATAAATCTAGACATATTATACGACATTCAAAAAATATTGGCAAATGATTTTCTTCAATTTTTAACAAATTATTTGTGTCAAATCACTTATTTCTGGTCTTTTTCCTGATAAGTCCACGCTCTCTACCATTGTTGCTAGGCTTATAATAGATCCTATCCTTTAACTTGTCTGGCAAATATTGTTGTTTTACATATCCGCCGTAATCGTGCGGATACTTATATTCAGGCGGATTATCTACATCGTAATGGTAATTTTTTAGATGTTCAGGTATATTGTCGTCAGGGTTGAATTCTGCATCATATTTGGCAGCATTCAATGCCTCTACTACACTATTTGATTTTTCTGCCTCGCATACATAGATGATAGCGTGTGCTAACGGAATATTTCCCTCTGGCATGCCTAAATTTTTGACTGCATTCATTGCAACCATAGCGAGAAGTGCCGCATTGCTATCTGCCATACCGACATCTTCACTAGCATGGGCGATCAATCTTCTGCAGATGAGCAGTGGGTCGCATCCCGCTTTTATCAATCTTTCCGCATAATATAATGCGGCGTCAGTGTCGCTCCCACGCAAGCTTTTGCAAAAGGCACTCAGCATATCATAATACAAATTTTCATCTATAGAGATGACTGGCTGCTGGATACACTGACTAGCCACAAGTTTATCTATATGTATAGAATTGTCCTTGCTGAGCGGTGTGGTAGTAACCGCCAATTCCAAGGCGTTGTATGCCGAACGCAAATCTCCATTGCTAAACATTGCAATATGATTGATAGCGTCCATATCCGCTTTGATATTCAGTCTACCATAGCCACGTGCTTTATCTTTTATGGCACGAATGAGTGCATCTTTTATATCGTCGACAGCGAGAGGTAGGAATTTGAATATCCTACATCTGCTCACGATAGCGGGTGTCATACTGATATGCGGGTTTTCTGTCGTGGTGCCAATAAAAGTGATATATCCTCGCTCCACTGCCTCTAGGACGGAATCGCTCTGGGCTTTGTTCCATCTATGACATTCGTCCAGGATAAGGACAGTTGATTTGCCCGTCAATTCAAAATTCGACCTCGCCTGCTCTATGACTTTTTTGGCGTCAGCCACTCCGCTAGATACCGCATTCAACTTTTTGTATTCAAGGTCTAGTGATTTCGCTATTATAAACGCTAGGGTCGTTTTCCCCACTCCAGGTGGACCATAAAAAATACAACTGCCAAGTCGGTTGACCTTCAGCGCTCGTCTAATTAAACTATCCTTTCCTACTATATGTTTTTGCCCCACAAATTCTTCTAGGGTTTGTGCCCGCATACGCTCTGCTAAGGGGGTATTGTTCACATTCAATTCTTCACTAATTGTACTCATATAATCATTATATCAAAATTGGTGCAAATTTCAAAATGTTTCGTTTACATTAATCTTTTTTATGTGATTGTTTATCCTATAAATAAGGATAAACGAGATATTGTATTTGTTCTTTCTCACAATGACATTTTTATCGTTTATTGAGATGTTTAATATTCTATGCACTATGTTTAGAAAACTAATCAAACTCTTGCATTCATTCAAACAAAACAAATTGTCCAACATATCGTGCATTGTTCGGTTTTTTATTTCGTTAAAATCAAATTCGGTAGATTTGATCAAAATATTGAAATATTTGTAAAAAGATTTGCAATTAAAAATTATTTTTACCTCTCCTAACGCCCGAAAATATAAATATTCTCCCCTTTGAAATACTCTATCTATGTTTTTTATAACGACCGTTTTCTTGTTTCGTTTTAGATATATTGTATTTTTTAATATCAATAGTTTTGCTTCTCCCACTTTTATCCTGTGTCTCTTCTTTGAATGAAATACTAGCCCATATCTTGTCATGCTTAATCTAGGTATCGGCTTAATGATAAATTTAACTTTATATAGTAGAATGAAGACTATCGTCAATATCAAAAAGTATATTATCACGATGTACATGTATGAATTTTATCCATTGGGTAAAAATTTAAAATATATTTGACAAATTCATGTACCTTTACTAAAATAAAATCATAAGGGGGAAATAATGAAAATCAAAGTTGGAATTAATGGTTTTGGACGTATTGGAAGGTTGGTTCTCCGTGCTAGCCTACTTCATGACGATATTGAGGTTGTCGCTATCAACGACCCTTTCTTGACGCCTGAATATGCTTGCTATCTATTCAAATATGACAGCATACACGGCAAAGCCAATGCAGAACTAAAAGTGGCTAATCAGGGATTGAAATTAAACAGAAAAAATATTGCATTTTTTGCGGTAAAGGAACCAGAAAATATTGATTGGAAATCGGCTGGAGCCGAATACATCATTGAATGTACTGGAAAATTTACAAACGCTGACGATGCTAGACGCCACCTAAAAGGCGGAGCAAAGAAAGTCATCATCAGTGCACCAGGTAAGAATTGCCCTACCTTTGTCATGGGAGTAAATGAACAGAATTATGATTCATCTATGGATGTAGTTTCAAACGCTTCATGTACTACAAACTGCCTCGCACCTTTGGCTAAAGTGATTGACGATGTGTACGGAATAGAATACGGCTTGATGAGCACCATTCACTCTACCACTGCTACACAACTGACTGTAGATGGTATATCTAAAAAAGATTGGCGTGGAGGGAGAGCTGCAAGTTACAATATAATTCCTAGTTCTACCGGAGCCGCCAAAGCTGTAGGCGAAGTGCTACCTCACCTGAAAGGAAAACTGACTGGCATGAGTTTTAGAGTGCCTACTCTTAATGTCAGCGTAGTAGACTTTTCTGTAATATTGAAAAAACCTACCACTTACGAACACATCTGTAAAACCATGAAAAAATACAGCAAGGATATCATGCCTTCCGTATTGGGATATACGGATGAAATGGTTGTGTCCAGCGACTTTATAGGAGATCCTCATACCTGTATATTTGATGAAAAAGCGGGCATCATGATCAACCCAACTTTTGTAAAACTTGTTGCTTGGTACGACAATGAATGGGGGTATTCAAACAAATGTCTAGATCTAGCAAGCGTAATGGCAAAAGTGGACAGTAAAAATAAAAAATAAATAAACCAATAAATAAAATTATCGAATAATAAATGTTAAATAAAAAAGCATGAAATTCATGTTTTTTTATTTTCTTTATTAAATAATTTTACTTTATCAAAATAATTGTATAATATAATTAAAATTAGAGGAAAAATGAAAAAAATTAAAAATTTAAGTGATTTTTTAGACAAATTAGAATTATTTTTAATTATTTTAATAATTTTTCTCATTTCTATTCACATCATTCTTATAGATTTGCTGCGTGAATATAACGACATCATTTCATTGATTCTTGGTATTATTACTGTGGTTTCTGCGATCATCACCATAATAATAGAAAATATAAAAGATAAAAAACAAAAATTAAAAAGAGAAAAAACTATCAAAGACTACAAACCAAATGAATTTGTTCCAATGACAATATTGATTTTATTGGTTTGTTTATATATATCTTTTATCATCATGACATATGCGAACACTTATAATGTAGATATAAATAAGTGGGACTTGACTTCTGTCAACATCGGTTTGTATTCGCTGATATTTGTGGTGTTTACGTTTATCCTACCAACATATAAAAAAGAAATAAAAAAAATAGAATATAAAATTGATAATAAAATAAATAAATTTAAGTCCAATCAAAATATCAAAGATACCGCTTTTTATCAAAGCTAAATCTATTATTTGAAAATAAAATTCAATAAATTAACTCAAAATATGATTATAAATAGTTTTATTTTCGTTCTATCAATTATTTCAACATTTTTTTCATTCTTTGAGCGTGTATCTTTCCTATCAATATGTTCTATATTATTTTGTGTATATAACGTCATAAACATTTTGTTTGAAGTAAAACGCTTATATAATTTTGACCTAAAATATTATGAAGAGAAAGCGGAAAATCAACTAAGGCAAATCAAAGATAATGAAACAGATCATGAACAAAAATAATTTTTCAAAAGTCCTGTATATATTATTTTTTTGTTTTCCAATTTCATGAAGTCTATAGGTTTAATAATCTTTGGTAAATTTCTAGAATTGTCTATATCAAAATACGCCAGACACGCCCTAACAAATTGCGAACAATAGAATCTCTTTTTCGGCTCTAGATTTTTCTTGAAACATGCCATGAATATGCCCCAATAGTTATAATGAAATTGAAGTCGATTTTTCTGTAGATATTCTATAAAAAATTTGATTTTATAATACTCCTCTTCGGTTATATATAGTTCGATTACCATTGCTTTGGTGTTATAAAACCTTTTGAATGTACCTGTGTTTTTCCCTTCTTTCACAAACCCACCTTTGAAAGGGTTATATGGATTGAGTCTTCCAAAGGAATACATTTCGTCCAATGTTGGACTTAGAGAAATGGAGGCATGATTGTATTCTGCTTTCGTAAAAAATTTCAATGCTCTTGAAAACATTGTCCCAGTTTGGCTCAAGATGATATATATTTTCTTTTTCATTTTACATGAACATTGTATCATAATACGTATATTTAATCAAACCTTTTGATATAAATATAAACTATGTTATAATATACTTATGAACGCAACAAAAGTAATTCACCCTTTTGCTCCAATATTCGACCAAAATAGCAAAATCCTTATCTTAGGCAGTATGCCAAGTCCAAAATCTAGAGAGGTGGGTATGTATTATGCTCATCCCAAAAATAGATTTTGGAAAATTTTATCTATAGTTTTAAACGACTCATTCCCAGTTACAAATGACGACAAAAGAGCTTTCTTATTAAAGCACAATATCGCCGTATGGGACGTGATTGAATCATGTGAGATTGTGGGAGCGAGCGACTCTAGCATAAAAAATCCAAGGGTCAATTACTTCAATTCTATTTTAGACAACAGCAAAATTTCTGCCATCTTTACCCTAGGAAAAACTGCAACAAAAATCTACAGATCCATGACGGGAAGAGACAGTATATATCTACCATCTACAAGCCCAGCAAATTGTGCAATGAAAGATGAAGAATTGATAAAAAGTTTTGAAATTATACTAAAATATTTGTAAATTTTAGATTTACAACAACACTCTATCATTCTCAAAAGAAGTGTCTGCCAAATTTAGTCGAGGATATATTCTATAAATAATTGGAATATATCTTTTTTTCGTAGATTTAGCCATCTCTTTTGCTCGTTCTGCATTGATTTTCCTTTCGTCTATATACACGATTGGGAGGTTGTATTTTGAGGCGATTTCTATATCGGTTTTTGTAATTGTTGTCTTGCACAATACATAATCTGCCTTGAAAATTTTTTGTCCGTTTTTATTTATAGTATTTGGTGTTGCTTTGATCTTGATTTCATTATAACCATATGTCAAAGACATAAAACTATCTACATCAATATATGTAGGCATATATTGTGTTACCGCATGGGCAAAACTATATTTCTCCACTTTGCCTCTATTGGAATATAACGTAAAACTATCTCTATTCAAGGCGTGAATTACCGCACCGTCGTCTACTTTTGAGTATCCTAAAATAACTTCCCCATCATACGTCTCCAACTTATTTCGCCCGAGAAGGCTCATGCTGATATTGATGTTGTGCTCTCCATTAGGAATAGGAGTAAACAATTCCTTCCCTTCATTAGGTACCCTTTCCGCATGCACTAAACAATGAAAATTTGTGTCCGTGATATCGTATACTTTCACTCCATTAGGTAAAATCTTTGTCGCTGTGCCAGCTGGTTTATATAGTGTTTCGTTGATATGTCGATTGAAAAATTCTCGTGATTTTTTAAATAAAGCCGCAAAATTTTCAGCCAAACTTATTTTTTCATCATTTGTCCATAAATTTTGTAATTTTACGCACATATTTTTTAAATTTTTAACATCTTCAAGCGAAGCGATATTATTTAGTGAATTCATACCCTCCGCCTCATTCGGTTTGCTTTTTAACTCATATTGCAGTTCGTCCACTAAAACCTGTATTATTTCATGTCCACGTTTCGTGAGAATTCCATCAAAACTTGGCAGTGTATTCATGGTGTCATATATGACACTCGCCATTAAGAATGTATCATGCGGACTTGCCGCAAAATATCTATCAAAGACAATCTGCTTCACTCTGTTTAGATCATAATTATCTTGGTTTATTTTATTGGACAAAAATGCTTGAATTATTCTATCATATTCTTGATTTCTGTATTTTTGAATAAAGCTAATAACATCTTTATTCTTTACGCCTAAATGCAGTGCAATTTTTCTAAACCTTTCTATAGGATATACTGATATTGCTTCATTTATAAATAATTGATCTAAATAAATGCTACTAGGCAAAGTAAATTCATAGCCATTTTCTATTAACTTGAATAAATTGTCTATGTCATCTTTGTCAAAATTTGAAAAACTTTTCTTACTATATATAAAAGTTAGGTTTTCTGGTGCTAATGATGACAGTAATTTGAAATTTTTGAAATAAATGCTAAAAATTTTTTCATTCGCTAAAAGTTGGTTTATATCTTTGATCGCTATAGCATTTGCAGAATAATCCCTTTCATATTCTAGCACGTATTCCTCAGGATATAATGCGTCCTGTACTATTGCAAGCACATCGTAAGAGTGCTGATTTTTTTCTAGACAATGACATAAGATTTTGAACCTCGTTTGGTAATCAATATTTGTCCTGGCCCATCCCATAAAAGTTTCAGTGAACTGCACATTCTCTATCAAATAATGATAGAAATATGGTTTGTTTACTAGGCTCTTTTTCACATCGTCGTTTAGCCAAACCGCAATATATGTTAACTTTTTCTCCACTTCTGGACATTCACTAAAAAACGTTACAAAAAATTCGTCATCAAATAAATCGTCAACTGTCTTAAGAGTCAGTTGTTGCATGATATTGCCCCATTTTGAGCGTGGCAAAGTTTTGATGATATATTCTCTAAACGAACTATCTTTCAATAGCTTTGAAAATTGACTCTTGTCCTCCAAAGATAGTCTAGAGACAAATTCAGGCAAATCATCTAAATATTTGGTCCAATCTGTATAATTTATTTGAGACATAATTTCCATCTGCGCATACCCTAAAATCTATAAAATCTAATTAAAAATTAAAAATTTTATGTTATTATCACTATTATACATAAAATTTTATAAAATTCAAACTAAAATATAAATTTTTAAAAAACACAGCCATCAATATGCTGTGCTTTATTTTTTACTTATTTTAGTAATTATGAATTTTTTAGATTTTTTCGACCCAAATTGATGTTGTCGTTCTTCCTATCTCTCAATTCTTTTACAGGATTTTCCTTGTCTTCAAACCGATAGTCCTTGCCAAATTTTTTGATCGCTTTCATTATGACAGCATGACTAGGAACTCTCTCTTCATCTTTTATAAACTCATTTTGATACATGAAGAAATCTGCATTATTTTTCAATTGCATGACATTGATATATTTTTCTCTATCTCCAGTCAGCAAAACCGTCCTCTCCAAGACCTCTCTCACATACTTTTTGTTAGTACCCAGTGTCAACAATTTTGGAAATTTTCCATTGCCAATTACCCCAGTGTATGATTTCTTTTCATATTTATTCAACAACTCGCACGCTGTCTTCAAGTGTGCACATTCCATTTCAAAATATTGCAACCATATGCTCTTTATATATTCATCGGTCTCTTCTTGGTATGCACTATAATACAAATACGCTTCTGTATACTCATGCAGTACCCACATCTCCAACCACGAACAAGTTGGATCTTTTAGACTCTCATACTGTGTTACATGCTCTTCTTCGACTAAACCAATCTTTGCGTATAGTTTTCTACCTAACTCATTTTTGTACCATTGACTGATGTTCATATAATAATTCATCGTTTGCTGTTCTGCTGCCGTGATAATGTTTGCTACTAATTTGCTATACAAATCACTTTTGCTCGCCTTCATCGGTATTTTCACATTGTCTTTTGGATATCTATGATGTGCTATTGTCGGTCTCCCTGGTGTAATCTCAGTAAATTCGCCCACCAATGCTTTTGGATCGGCATCCTTTACATCTAATAGCATCAAATTGCTAAATCTATATAAATGATCAAAATCTTCTAGAAGTGCGAAATTAAGCGCTTCCACATTTGCCTTATCTTTATCATTTTGTGCCAAAGTGGCAGTCAAATCAATGGCTAACTGCTCGTATGATATTGTGGTCTCTAAAATACTTTCATTTATTGGCTTTAGACATGCGATCTGTTTTTGTTGTTGCTGTTCTTGTTGACGCACAACTGCCAACATATTCTTTATCTCAGCATTATCGCAATGTCTAGCGAACTGATGAAGAAACCACACGCTCTCATATTCTGTACCATTCATCAAAATTACCCTAGTTTTAGTATAGGGAGATGTTGTATCCTTTTTGTAAGGTTTTGGATACAATTCATTCAAACTGATAAAATATTTATCTATATCTTTTGTCTTATATTCCAATGGATTCATATTGCCCTCCATCAAAATGATAACCAAGGACACCATGAATATACATAGAATAATCAATTTTAGATTAATTTTAAGATCGATTTTAAACAAGGCATTATGATAGCAAATTTTTACTTTTGCGTTTAAAACCGACTGGTATTTTAAAAATCATACCATGCAATAATCTACATTTATGAATCAATTAAATTGTTATAAAAATAAAAAATATTAATATTTAATTATCATTATTTGACAAATTGATGGCAATGTGTGATATAATTATTTATATGAGGAGAAGTTATATGAAAAAATTTATGATGACTATCTGTCTTTGTGCAGTTTTTCTAGTCAGCGGAATAATGCTTGCCGCATGTGGAGATAAACAACTGCCTACGACCTACACAATAACTTTGCCGACTTCAACAGACTACACTATTGAAAGTGATAGAGAAAATGCTGAAGCTGGTCAAGAAATCACTTTGATGATAACCATTTTAAACAACAAGTTAGTGCTCGAAAATGTTTTTGCAAACAATATTGCTTGTGAAGAAAATTATAATGGCACTTTCTCTTTTACAATGCCAGCTGAAAATGTAACAATATCTGTGCAAACGAGCCAAATACAAGAAGTCCTTTCAACAAACTTTGTATGGTTTGACGACGACAATCTCTACACTATTACAGAAGATGGAGATGGAACATACGATTGGTACACAAGAGATTTGAACATTACCTTCGCCGATAAACAAGGTATGATTATTGTCAATGAAACTATCTCGTCGTCTAACCAAGGGGTCATTCCAGATACAGCTATTACATTTGATCCAGTAACCGACAGCGATCTACATGGCGCAAGTGGTTCAAATGAAATTGTTAAGGGAGTTATTAAAATAGATCCATTCAATATTCATTCTGGCACAACCTATTTAACAATGGAATTTGTTAATGGAAACTATTCTTATGGAGATTCAAACAGAGGAACTCTTGTAGTTAGAATTACAGTCGTTCCATATGGAGAATTGACGCTTGAAACAGTGAAAGAGACATTAGTTATTGACCTATTTAGTGAATTACAATATTCAACGGGCGATACCTTTTGTCTAAGGATTGGAGACAGCGACCATATTGATGGCACGTCAAATCCAAGTTTTGTCGACTATGTTTTAACAATGGAATCTGGTCGCAGACTGATAGTAGAATTTGATTATATTTTAGGACACAAATATTGGATACGACTTGTAGAAGGCGACACTCAACCAAACATTCCTGTAGGTTATGTTGAAGAGTTCGTTTTTGACAATTCAATAGAATCTGGCGATGAAGAAAGTGAATACACAGGCTATTACAACGGCAGTTTAATGTATATGGAAGCAAATGACAGAGTGACGATTGATGCAGAAAGAAATCCCGCCCTCGAAGATTAATTTAAAAATAAGGATTAGACTAAACCTAATCCTTATTTTTTTACTTTTCATATACATCAAAGCCCCAATTAGCCTTTACCCTTTACTCAAATGCACCATAACAAATTTTCTCAAAAACCTTTTGAAAAAGCGAAATAGAAATATTTTTAATCTACATCTGTGCACAAAAAAACTCTCAATACTTTAAATACAAATCTGCTTTATGAAAACGTGCTGATTTGATAACTCCACAAACATTAAAATAACTAATCTTAAACTGGAAATTGACGATCTTGGAAATAAAGCATAATTGAGAATAATACAAATTTCAAATTGACCAAAAAGATGGTTTTAATTATTTATACAATACATTATATTTTGAATCACACCCGTCGATAAATTGTTCAATCAACCCACTTTAAGACATCAAAAAGTACCTTTATTTAGTATTCCAACAACTTTAAAAAAGGCATAAAATATAACTTAAAACCAAAACCTATAAACTACCACAAATCAATCAAAACAAACAAAGCATCAAATAGAGAAATTTATGAAAATGCATATACTATTTTATAATATAAACTATATAAAAATAGTACTTAATCGATTTTTTTCTTAAATAAATTAATTTCATCACGTAATTTGATACCCTTTGAAGTTAAATAATAATATAAACCTTTTCCCTCAATCCATTTAGTATCCATTAATTTTAATGCAATAAATTGGTTGCAAATCCTTTTTGAAACATTTTTATCGACTAAGCAATTAAAATTATCGGCTCCTATAGATTTTGCTATGTAATCACGAACCGCATTCTCTGCAACACTTACATTTATCATATTTATTGAAACATATCCAAATATTTCTTTTAAAGTAATTTCTTTATTGTGATGCAGCGTAACATATCGACCGCCTCTATAGTTTGTAGATGTGAATTCTATATTAATTTTATTATCATCAAATTCCAGTTCACCATCAAAAGAAGAATACTCCTCTAGTGATTTTTTTAAAGAAGAAATTTCTTCTACTAACTTTTTATTTTCATCTTGTAACGTAGTAATTTTTTTTAAGTTTTCTGTTAAATCATAATCAATTCCTCGTATCCAACCAGACCTAATATTTTCTTCTTTCGCTTTCATAATAGATATTGCCAATTTGCCGGATAAATCACCTAAATCTTTCCAAATGCTAGCTAATCTATTCGTCATAGCTTTTTCTCTAAATTTTTTTAATTTGAATAAAATTTCAATATCTTTATCTCTTTTATCATCACTTAATTTAACAGATTCATCAATAGCAAAAACTAAAACGGGAACTCCCTGCGATACTGCATAGTCATATTCCATTTCAGTATAACTCAAACCTGTAGTTTTGTTAATACTCCCATATTTACCACCGATAATCAACACGTAATAATCACACAAATCAATTACCTTTTTTATTACTTCAAATTGTTCGTCATTGGCCGCAACAAACACTTCCATTCCCGCTGGAATACAGTCAGCCATTAATAAAATTTCTTGAGCTTTTTTGCGTTCTTCAATTAAATCTTTATAAGTTGAACTAATAAAAACTTGATATTTTTTCTCCATCGACTTCTCCTTTGTCAAGTATTATAACACATTTTGCAAATTAATAAAAGACCCTTAACATAAAAAGAATAAGCTTTTCAACTTCTTTTTAGTTGTTTTATTGATTGTTTTGCAAATGGGTATAAACTGCATTTGCTGATAGGTTTGAAAAGTTACCATTTGTTTCGGCAAAGGCTTTTAAATCATGAGCAAGAAGAAAAGATATTTTCTCTATCTGCTTTGAGTTTAAATTGACTTTACCTAATTTTAGTTCGTGTGAATTAAAATCAAAAACGGCAGTGTTTTCATCTATATCTTTACAATCAATAAAGCATTGATTGTTATTCGTTTTTATCATAATTACTTACTAAAAAGCGAATAACACCAAAGAACACTTGGACTATTTAAAGTCCATAATTATTATAACATTTTTCTTTTCAATTTTCTACATTTTCGACAAAAAAAGACAAGTGGGTATCCCACTTGGTCTAATAAGGGGAAATGACTCAAAATTGAAACTTTGACTTTTTAGGGGTGAATCATCAGAAAGACTTATAATATAAGGCTTCTTTACACTTAAAAAACGATTTTGAGTCTATTTCCTTATCCTGCTTCTAATAAATATATAATTTTTAATCAAGAAAAGGTTTTAATTTTTCATTAAAATGCTTTAAAAGATCTTCTCCAGATTGTCCTGGTCTCCACATAAAATAATTATCCTGATATTTATCATACCAAAACATAATTTCTCTAACTCTTTTAGGATCTCTTGTAATGTCGCCTTGAAAAACCACCCAAAAAGGGAGTATTCTTTCATCTGTTATGTTACTAACTTTTCTATATGCTTTTATTAATCCTGGAGTAAATAATTTACATGATCTTTCATTTGCATTACCTCGTCCAGCACTAGGATTTTTGCCTTCAACCCAACCATCTTGTCTTTTTATTTCCCCAAATAATATTTTATGAGTTTCACAATTTTCTATTGCGAAATCGGGGGATACTCCCCATTTGGTATCTTCTAATTTTATATTAGGATTATAAATAACTGATTTTACAGAATCAGGTATTTCAACTGTGGCATATAAATTTTTCAAATGCTTTGGTTGTCTATATAGTTTATATTTGGTACCTTTAAATGCATTTTCAAAAACTTCATATAAATTTTGTTCTGCATTGCTAGCAAGCATTCCAGCATCTTTTTCCCAATTTGATCTTCCACTTAATGCGATTTTTCCCATAATATACTCCTTATTCGTTTTCAATATTTTCAAATAATTCCGATAACGTTATTTTTAAACCCTTTGCAATTTTTTCAATATTTATTAAAGAGACGTTTCTATTACCATTTTCTATTGAAGAATAATAGGTCCTATCCATCCCTATCAAATATGCAAAGTTTTCTTGACTTAGATCTGTTTTTTCTTTTCGTAATTTTTTTATTCGTTTACCAAATTTTTCTTTAATCATAAAAACCTCTATTAATTATAGTTAATTGTAGCATATTTGTTTTTTATAAACAACGGACTATAAGCAACAATTTATTGACAAAAGTTTTTGTTTGTGATATTATATAAAATAAGGAGTTCAGTATGAGTGAAGACGTTACAGCATATTCAATATATAGTAAAAAAGCTAGAAATAATACAAAAATAAATCCCTTAAAAGATTTGTTTCCAGAATTACCTGATAAAAAATATCAAGTTATATATGCCGATCCTCCATGGGATTATGGTGGGAAGTTACAATATGACAAATCTACAATAAAAGGTGAAAATATCGGTTTTAAGAAAGATATTTTTATAAGCTCTGCCTCTTTTAAATATCCTACTCTAAAATTAAAAGAATTAATGATGTTAGATGTTGATAAAATTGCAGATAAAGATTGCATATTGTTTATGTGGACTACAGGACCTCAAATGTCTAACTCAATTAAATTGGGAGAATCTTGGGGCTTTGAATATAAAACGGTTGCATTTGTGTGGGATAAAATGGTTCATAACCCTGGCAGATATACTCTATCACAAACTGAATTTGTTTTGGCATTTAAAAAGGGAAAATTTCCTTTGCCAAGAGGAGCACGTAACATAAAACAGCTTATAAGCATACATCGTGGGAAACATAGTGAAAAACCAATAGAAGTAATTGAAGGCATTACAAAAATGTTTCCTAGTCAAGATAAGATTGAATTGTTTGCAAGGAAAAACTACAATAATTGGGATAATTGGGGATTGGAAATTCCCGATTCTAAAATAACTATTCCTACTATCAATGATTTAAAAGATAATTAAATTATAATAAATTTTTTTTAATTTTTATATCTTATGTTTCTAAAAATCAAAAGGAGTAATTCATGAACAAAGCTGTTATATATGCAAGATATTCAAGTGATAGTC
>DVMB01000058.1 GCA_018715225.1 Candidatus Onthoplasma faecigallinarum
ATTAAATTTCCAGTTCTCTTTAACGCATATTCATATCTATTCAACTCGCACTTGCTGACAACAAAAATTTGACCTCGTATCTCTGCCATAGGCTCCACGCTCACTTTTTCGCCGCTGCTGTTGATATTGAATGGCAAAACTAAAGGATCTCCCACATTTACATAATCTCCCACTTTCACGTTTGTCGTGCCTGTAATGATGTTTATATCCGTAACAATACCATTGAATTTAGCAACTATCGGCTGATAAGTCTGTTCGACATAGACCAGTTTCTCGCTGATATTGATGATGATACTTGTCCCCTGGCGTATAACGGACACTTGTGCTATCATGTCATAATTGTTCAGTAGTATATTTTCTATCTCTTCACTAGATTGAAGATTTATCTTGCCCACTCTTATTCCGTTGTCATTCAATACATTTGTTATGTCGCTTTCAGTTAGATCCTTTGTCCCGTATACTTCAATTTGCCAGGTGTAATTGCTGGCAAATATGGCAAAAATCATGCCAAAAAATACACCTAAAATTATCCCTAAATTTGCTAGCGTCAATTTTGGTAAACGTTTTACAAATCCCAATGTGGATATGACTTTGAAATTTTTTATATAGCGTTTTACCTTTTTCTCATCCTTGTCGTCGACCTCAAATCTCACATGATTGTGTTCCAAACGGACGACATTATATAGAGTGATCTTTTTTAGGTATAATTTCTTCAACAAATTTTCAATATCATAACCCGTCAAATCAAATCTCATCTTATCCCCACATTTTTTATACTACCCTCTATGACACAGGTGTTTTTATCTAGATATTTTATTTTCAAATCATGCCCCTCCACAATAAGCAACGCCTTTTTCATCTGGAACTGCATCTCATCTATACCGAAACTGACGACCGACTTTATTCCCTCGATATACAGGAATTTACCGCCAAGATTTACCGTCCTATAGTTTATGGATATTTCTGTATCTTGCATAAACTTATTTATCTCATCTAACATGCTCATAGAAAATTATATGTTGGAAGCACAAAAAAAAGACATCACTATACTACATAGAATAGCCATAAATAATATATATATGGTGTAGAAACAAAAATAAAGGCTAGACGCCTTTATCTAAAAGTTATCCACTTTTTATTTTTTCATTTGAGTGTCCACATATGTCTCGTAATCTATTTCACGGTCATATTCTAGGGTGTTGTTGATTCTAATTATCCTATTGGCAACTGTGGACATTATCTCCTCGTCATGAGTGGAGAAAATCATGCACCCCTCAAATCTTTCCATGCCCTTGTTTAGTGCCGTGATTGATTCTAGATCGAGGTGGTTCGTTGGCTCATCTAACAACAAGAAATTACCACTCTCCAACATCATTTTGGCGAGCATACATCTAACTTTTTCCCCACCGGACAGCACTTTTGCTTTCTTCTCGGCTTCTTCTCCGCTGAATAGCATACGCCCAAGCCAACTACGCAAGAAAGTCGCATCATTTTCTTTTGTGAACTGTCCTATCCACTCTACCAAAGACAAATCACAATTCTCAAAATAACTATTGTTGTTCTGTGGTAGATAGGTATGAGTGATAGTTTTGCCCCAAACCACTTCGCCCTTATAATCTTTATCAATGCCTGCCAAAATGTCAAATAGTGCCGTTACGACATTGCTGTTGTTCGACATGAGGGCAATCTTATTCCCTGGGCGTACAGTAAAGGACACATTTTCAAACAGACCTTTTTTCGTCAAATTCTTCACAAACAAGATGTCGTTACCTATCCTTTGCTCAAACTTGAAATCAATATACGGATATTTCCTACTGCTAGGTTTTATATCTTCAATCGTCAGTCGTTCCAATTCCTTTTTCCTGCTAGTAGCCTGCCTTGATTTTGAAGCATTGGCAGAAAATCGTGCTATAAATTCTTGCAATTCCTTGGCTCGCTGTTCTGCTTTCTTGTTTTGCTCTTTTTGTTGTCTCAAAGCCAACTGACTTGATTCGTACCAAAAATCGTAGTTGCCTAGATACAAGTTTATTTTGCCGTAATCTATATCGCAAATATGAGTACACACCTTATTCAAGAAATGTCTATTGTGGCTGACTATGATGATGGTGTTTTCAAAGTTTAAAATAAAATCTTCTAGCCAACGAATCGTTTTCAAGTCCAAGTTGTTCGTCGGTTCGTCCAAAATCAAATTATCAGGATTGGAAAATAGTGCCTGAGCCAGCAAGACTTTCACCTTGATTTTGCTATCCACATTAGCCATAAGTTCGTGATGCAACTCTTTTGGAATCTCTAGCGAATTTAGCAAATTTTCTGCCTCGCTCTCTGCATCCCAACCGTTGAGTTCCATGAATTCGGCTTCCAATTCTCCCAGTTTGATACCATCTTCTTCGGTAAAGTCCGTCTTTGCATAATACATCTCTTTTTCGTCCATGATCTCCACTAAACGCTTGTGCCCCATCAAAACAGTACGCAATACGGTGTATTCATTGTATTTTTCCTGATTCTGCTCGAGTACAGACAACCTCTCTTTCGGTGGGATAATGACTTCGCCTTTATTTGGCTCCAATTCGCCTGAAAGGACTTTCATAAAGGTTGATTTCCCCGCACCATTGGCACCTATTACCCCATAGCAATTACCTTTCGTAAATTTTAGATTGACATCTTCAAAAAGTTTTCTACTCCCGAACTGAACAGCCACATTGTTTACAGTTATCATAATTCTCCTTATCAAAACATTATATTATAGACTATGTGATGTAAAAATTTAAACAAGTTAAATTTTATATTTTGTTGACACAAAATTCACAATAAATTGTGTCATCACGCTTGAATCAACATCGAATTTGCTTGTAAACGCACTCTGTGCTTGTGTTTAGACAAATCCTTATATTGATATAGACTAACACATAAAAAAAATATTTGCAATAAAAAATCTTGTTTTGCTTAAATTTACTTAAAATATACTCAAAATATATGATCTATATTCTTACCCTCACAACTTAATTTGTCGCCTATGATGAGCAAATATTATATTAGACAAAAATATTATTCCTATCGTCAACACATAGCCTATACACCAGCCAGCCAATACATCACTAAGATAATGTACCCCTAAATATATCCTAGACAACCCGAGCATGAATATTAGACAACTCAATGCGACTATCAGTCCAAATTTGACTGACTTGTTTTGGACTTTTTTATAGACATAGTATATCATCAAGCCAAAGACCACAAAACTCATCATTGCATGAGCGGATGGAAAACTATACCCCGACTCCACTATGACATTCACTACCTCTGGACGTGGACGTTTGACAATCAATTTTATAATTAAATTTAGGACACCGCTAAGAATCAAACCAATACTTAATGTTATACCAATTTTTTTGTCTTTGTCAAAGATTAAAAATAACAATACTATTATTATCAAACCAATCGTTGAACCAAAATAGGTAAAATATTTAAAAAAGTTATCTAAAAATACACTTCTAGAGCCCCTAACAAACATATCATAAAACCAATTGTCAAATGGAATTGTTTTATCATACACAACCAAGCACAAGATCACGAAAAATAGCACTAGAAAGACGATCAATAGTGCTAAATTTAATATGAAAAGTCCTTTATTTTTTGTGCTCTGCATACAATTATGATTTACTATAAATGCTTTTATATGAATGATTATTAAAAAACTAAAAATTTTAATTAGATATTATCTATTTATAAAACGTCTAATACCATCAAAATTATCACATTCGGTATGCTGTGTGAAATATACTAGACATGCCATAGCATTGATCTCCATCAAAACATTGAGGGCTATCTTGACTATGTCTCGTGTAGTAATCTCTTGTTTCTGTAATGCGAATAGTTGACTCTCGATATTTGATACAATTTCATCCAGTTGCTCATTGGTAATATCTGTACAATATGTAGCGTATTTAATACTCTCAAAAAGTTTTTCTTTCTTGAAAGGTTCACGCTCATTCAAAACATTTGTCACAATCATAGGATTACGCTCAACTGTCTCATAAGTTGTAAAACGTTTTCCACACCTTAGACACTCTCTGCGCCTACGTATGCTCATATCCTTTAGATATCTGCTATCTACTACTTTGCTCTCATTATTTCCACAAAAAATACATCTCATGCTATAACTCCTGCATTTATTATGGCACATTTCGTCGAAAATAACAAATGAAATCAAATAATTTTAATACAAAATTTTTAAATTTACTGTTTCAAAGCGATGATATTATTGTTGCGGTTATGTTTATTTGGCGGACCTTTTTGCTGTGGCGGTGAATTGTCATCAACGTACAACTCCACCAAAATCACATCTACCCCAATTTTGCATACACAATTATATGGGATAAACAAATCTTTGTTGTTCCTAAATAGTCCCCAAAATCCTTGATTCGGTTGCGGGACGACAAAACCTAACGCATTCGCTGTTACAACGTCAAAAATTACATCAGTTATATGCCCTAGACATTTTCCGTCAACTGTGTTCACTACCTGTTTAGCTTTAAGTTCGAGGAAAGAAACTTCCATATTATAAAATATGTTAGTTTTTAGAAGATGATGTCATATTTTACCAATAAATAGCATAAAGAATATAAAAGCATTACTAAAACCACTAAATGTTATGATTATCTATAAAAAACCTAAGACCTTAATGTCTTAGGATTTTTATTTGTAATATTTATATTTTAGTTCAAATACAAGCCTACATCCTTTAGTTGTAACTTCTGTTTTTTGAATAGAGGTTTGCATGGAGTGGTACGTGTTTGAATAGGTATATCATTGACATCAACAATGTATATTTCGTCTTTTTTGTCTAGTAAGACAACTTCCCCTGTAACAATAGGAGAAATTATATCAAATATCTTTTCTTTACCTGTGATTATCTTCAGTCCTTTTCTGTTCCTTGCCCCGATTGGAATCTCATTTAGACTAAACTTTTTAGCATATCCCTCTTCTGTTACCACCAGTACTCTATCAAGTGTATTTACCTGACTAGCAAAAATAACTTTCGCCCCTTCATTTAGATTGATTCCTATCACGCCTCCGCTGTTGCGTTTTGTGGTAGGAGCGGTCTTATATTCAAAATTTACTGCCATTCCATCACTTGCCACCATCAAAATTGACGGCATATTGTCATTTATTTGTACAGAAACCACTCTATCAAAATCTTTCAATTTTAGAGCAATGCTGTTAGATTTTAGCCCATCAAATTCGCTCGTCGCAGTACGTTTGATATATCCGTCCTGAGTCATGAATACAAGTTCGTCCACTTCCTTCATCTCTCGTTCGTCAAATATACCGACGATCTTCTCTTTGCTTTCTGCCTGTGCTACTTGACTGAATGCATTACCTTTCTGGATAAACTTCACATTAGGTATATCTCGCACTGCTATGCGGAAGAAATTACCGAAATTTGTAAATATGCACACATGACTATTCATGCTGGTTTGCACAATGAATTTATGCAAAGAATTGATATTATCATATTTGCTATATGTTGGGCTAGCATTTTGGATCTGTTTTATATCCAAAGTCTTTAATTTTAGTCCATCGTTAGAGACCGCCACCACGCATTCTGTATCTAACAATTTTTCAATAGGCGTTATATCATATGCATCAAAAGACTTGACCACTTTGGTCTTTCTAGGAGAAGCATATTTGTCTTTTATCTCCTTTAATTCACGCTTTATTACGGTGTATTGTTTGTCCTTGCTATTTAAAATAGCGGTGTATTCTTCTATGTCTCTTCTTAGTTGAGCCAACTCTTCCTGCAATTTTACCGTCTCTAGATTTGTCAGTCTACTTAGACGCATATCCAAAATTGCCTGTGTCTGTATCTCTGTCAGTTTGAATCTAGCCATCAATTTTTCTTTAGCGTCCGCAGTGGAAGCAGAGGTCTTGATGATTTTGATGACTTCATCTATGTTTTGAATGGCGATACATAGTCCTTCGACAATATGTGCTCGGGCTTTGGCTTTGTCTAGGTCGTATTGGGTCCTTTTGACAATTACATCTAGTTGAAATTTGATATAATAGGACAAATAATCTAATAATCCCAGTTGCTTAGGGCTACCATCGGCTATCGCCACCACATTGTAGTTGAAATTCAACTGCATATCAGTGTGCTTCAACAGAATCGCAATAATATTGTCTATATCTGCATCTTTTTTAAGCGTTATGACCGCTCTTATACCCGTCTTGTCGGATTCGTCCAATATCTCATAGATGTCGGCAAGTTCATCTTTCATTTTTTCTTTCAAATCGCTGACCGATTTTAAAAACTCTGCCTTATTTACCTGATACGGCAACTCAGTGATGACAATATTTGTCCTGCCATTTTTATCGTCCTCTAGGTGGAAGACTGCACGAATAGCCACTTTCCCACGACCTGTCATATACGCTTCTCTCAGTTCTTTAGATTCGCATATCATACCGCCTGTTGGAAAATCTGGTCCTTTAATATGTTTCAACATCTCGTCTAAACTTATATTTGGGTTGTCTATATATGCTATGCAGCCATCTATCATCTCGCCCAAATTGTGTGTAGGTATGTTTGTCGCCAAACCAACTGCTATGCCAGACGCACCATTTACAAACAAATTTGGAAATCTACCTGGCAAATAATCAGGCTCTTTCAATGTGTCGTCAAAGTTGAAACTAAAATTGACAGTATCCTTGTCCAAGTCTCGCATGAGTTCTAGTGCCAATGGACTCAATCTAACTTCTGTATAACGCATAGCCGCCGCAGGGTCGCCATCAATTGAGCCGAAATTTCCCTGCCCTTCAATTAGACATTCTCCCATGACAAAATTTTGAGCCATTCTTACCATGGCTCCGTACACAGACGAGTCTCCATGTGGGTGAAATTTACCTAGGGTGTCCCCGACTATACGAGCAGATTTTTTGAACGGCTTGTCTGGAGTTACCCCTAACTCTATCATGTCATATAATATACGCCTTTGTACAGGTTTTAATCCGTCCTCCACACGGGGCAGAGCCCTATCCATTATGACATACTCGCTATATGGCAGCATTGATGTGGACATCACTTCTTCTACCGTCTTTTCGAATAGATGCCCTGTAGGAACGATATCTTTCACTCTCTCTTCTTTGTCATTTTTCTTGTCTAACATTAGTTCTCCTTATTCTTCTCAAAAGTATCCAATTTGTTAAAATTAGCATTCTTATTTATGAAATCTTTTCTTGGACCGACGTCATCGCCCATCCACATACTGATTTCCTTGTCCGCTTGAACGGCATCTTCCAAGGTTACTCTTATCATGCTACGTCTAGCAGGATCCATAGTAGTTGTCCATAACTGCTCTGCACTCATCTCTCCTAGACCTTTGTACCTTTGCAGGTTGTAATTTTTCAAATTTTTTGTGATGTCCTCCAGTTCTTCATCTGTGTAGCAATACCATTCTTTGTCCTTTGTGGACACTTTATATAATGGTGGCATACCTACATATATGTTGCCGTTCGTGATCAGCGGACGCATGTATCTAAAGAAGAATGTCAAAAGGATACATCTAATATGCATACCATCTTGATCGGCATCACTCAAAATGATTATTTTGTTGTATTTCAAATTTTCGAGTTTAAAATCTTCTCCAATACCGGTGCCTATTGCTCCAATAATCGTCCTTATCTCTTCATTCGCTAGCACTTGGTCAATACGTTTCTTTTCACTATTCAAAGGTTTTCCACGCAAAGGCAAAATCGCTTGATAGTACCTATCTCTTCCCTGCTTTGCTGTTCCGCCTGCAGAATCTCCTTCAACAATGAAAACTTCATTTATATCTGGATTACGGCTTGTACAATTCGCAAGTTTTCCAATCAGCATGCTACCTTCAATAGAATTTTTAGCTCTGGTCAAATCTTTCGCTCTCTTTGCTGCAGCCCTTGATCGAGCGGCCCCCTTTGCTTTCTCTATGATGATGTTTCCTATATTTTCATTCTTTTTGCTCGAAAAAAACTCTGTCAATCCCTGAGTACATACACTCTCTACTCTGGCACGTGCTTCGACATTGCCTAGTTTTGTCTTGGTTTGTCCTTCGAATTGAACATTCTTCATCTTTATTGCCAGGACAGCCACCAAACCTTCCCTAAAGTCGTCTCCAATAAAAGGTACTTCCTTTTCTTTGATCAAATTGTGTTTTTTAGCAAAATCGTTTAACACTTTCGTCAGTGCCGTTTTGAAGCCAACTTCGTGCGTGCCTCCTTCTGGCGTCGGTATATTGTTCACATAACTAAATATACTTTCGGTATAATTATCTACATATTGTATGGCAAGACTTACGAATGTGTCCTCTATCTCATTCTCAATATAAATAGGAGGTACGAACAATGGTCTTCTATCCATAGTTAAACTAGTCACATAGTCTCGAATTCCGCCTTCGTAGCAGAGCGACTCTTGTTTATTCGTCCTTTCGTCAACGAGTTCTATATGGACGCCTTTATTTAAAAAGGCGGTCTCTTTCAATCTCTCCAATACAACATCATAATCAAACGAAATATCTTTGAACACTCTATCATCTGGAAGAAAACGGATATATGTTCCCTTCATTGTCGTATTGCCGACCTCTTTTAGATGCTCGACTGGTACACCACTATGTATTTTTCCGTTTTTCTCGATAGATTCAAAACGTGCGAAATATTTTTTACCGTCCTTATAGACTGTAACTTCTAGATAACGACTCAACGCATTTGTAACTGACGCACCAACACCATGCAGTCCGCCAGAATATTTGTAATTATTATCGCCAAATTTGCCCCCAGCATGCAGTTGTGTGAAGACCACTTCCACCCCGCTCATCTTCAATTTTGGATGCGGACTGACTGGAATACCACGCCCATTATCATACACTGACGCAGTCCCATCTTTATGTAATGTTACCTCAACTTTGTTGCCATAGCCATTGGCAATTTCGTCTATAGCGTTATCAATTATCTCCCACAACAAGTGATGAAGCCCTTTGCTTCCTGTAGTACCTATGTACATGCCTGGGCGCATTCTAACAGCGTCTAACCCCTCCAACACTATCAAATCTTTTGAATCATAACTAGCCACAATTTTTCTCCCTTTATTACATTAAGTTTTTTTAATTATAGGCTAATTATACCAAAATTTTAGAATTAAAGCAATTTTTTTCTCAACACAGCCGTGTCAAAATAAGAATATTTTTTATTGTCCTTCACATTCTCGATCAAGCTCTCTATCAAGCTTATATAATCTATCCCCAACGGCTCATATAGATAGAACGCCATGCTTCCCGGAATAGTATTAACCTCATTAAAATATAGTATATCATTTAGTTTATCATATATATAATCTATCCTAACTAAGCCGTTCAATTTGAGAGTTTTGTATATCAAAACAGTATAATCATTTATTCGTTTTTCCATGTTCAATGATATTTTTGCAGGCAATATTCGGTCAGTTCCTTTTGTCTTGCCTGAAAGATATTTTTCGTCAAATGAAAGAAATTTTGATTTTGAAATAGGGTTTTCAATAGCACTCAATTTTATTTCGCCGTTAGACACAAAACACGCTTGATTATACTCCTCCATATCCTCTATTCGGTTTTCTACTAAAGCACTGTCATTTAACAAAAATATAGCCTCAATTTGTTCGGTAAAATTCATCTTGTTGCATGCTTTCACGCCTATACTCGAACCCAATGAATTGGGCTTTACTATCAAGTCGTCATTTAGATTTTCTCGTATGTATTTGACCTTTTCTTCAAAATTTTCCTCGTCAACCTGCACGCCCGACACAGTGGGAACAATTCCGTCTAGTAATTTTTTTGCCAGACTTTTATCCATGGCAATATGACTCGGCAGGCAATCAGCACTCGTGTATGGAATGTCATTCACATTACAAAAACCAGCGAGATCTCCATTCTCGCCAACCCCACCATGACAGCAATTTATCAAGCATGCGATTTCACAATATTTTTTCCAAAACACATTTTTTACATAAATTTTCCTACCAGAAATCATAATCGGTTTCAATTTTATTTTTTTCTTGTCCACAAAATATGAAATGTCAGTTACCTGCGTCGCCATATAAAGCGAATTGTCTAACCCCAAATATATTTTTTCTATCTTGTATTTTTTCTCGAGATTTTTACATAACTGCATAGCCGTGATTATTGATATATCATGCTCACAACTAGCCCCACCAAAAATAACACATAACTTTTCCATATATCTATTTATGTAAAAATTTTATATCTTGTCGCATATCTATTAATATGAATTTTTTATTTAAAGGCGAAATAATTGACTATGAATACACTTTTGCCAATAGCAAACACACTATTCTGTTTTTACACGGCTGGGGAGGAAATAAAAATTCTTTTAGATCCACTATCAATCTACTGAAAAACAAATTCAATATTATAACCATTACCCTGCCCACAATCAAAGATACTATTCAAGTGTGGACACTCTATGATTATGCTTTCGTTGTGGAAAACATTTTGAAACTTCATTCAGTCAATCAAGTTACAATAATTTGTCATAGTTTCGGTTTTAGAGTAGCATGCCTATTAAATGGAAAAATTCTTATTAAAAAATTAGTTATCACTGGCGGAGCGGGGCTAAAGAAAAAAAACTATTTAAAAAAAATTGAAACGGATAATAATAAGATCCTGCTATCTCAAAAAAAATTCCATTATCTATACGATTCTATAGCAAGTAAAGATTACAAATCTTTATCAAACACAAACAAAAAGACATTCAATAATGTGATAGGCGTAAACACAAAAAATTTTATAAAATTTGATTGCCCAATCCTCTTATTTTGGGGAACGAGAGATAAGGAGACAAAATTGTGGATAGCAAAAAAAATCAAAAAGGTAAACCACGCAAAACTCATCACAACAAAATTAGACCATTTTGCATATATAAAAGAAAACAGTTATTTCAATCATTGCGTAATTAAATTTTTGAAAATATGATTTATATAGTCAACATTTTATTTTGCATATTAAATATTTGGTTTGTAAAAAATTATTTACATATCTATCAACTAAAAGATTATAATAATGTAAGATTTTTGAAATTTTTTAATAAAAAATATAAAATTTACTATATTTTTAATATAATTTTATTCATTTTTTCAATTTTTATAAAAAATTATTATATATTACTTTCGATAAATTGCGTTTGCTTGTTGTATAGTTGTTTTACAAATATAAATTTAACTAAAAATAAGAAAACACCACTTGTTTTCACTCCT
>DVMB01000059.1 GCA_018715225.1 Candidatus Onthoplasma faecigallinarum
AAAAAATAAAAAAACGAACAAATTTCTGTTCGTTTTTTTTCCTATTTAATTTAATTCTTTTAATTTTTCTTGTAGAGAATTTTTGCTAGATAATAAATATTCGTATCTTGATTTTTCTTTTTCTACCAAATCTTTAGGTGCACGTGTAACGAAATTTGGATTGAGAATTCTACTTTCCAAAATCTTTATTTCTGCATTGATTTTTTCCAAATCTTTATTGATTTTTTCACGCTCTTTTGCTGTATCAACCAATTCGTTTTTGTAGAAATAAAATTCCCCCAGTTCGCTCAAAAATTTTATCATATCAATGCCGAGATTTTCTTTTATTTCAACCTTTTCAATATTGGTCATTTTTGACAAAACGAGTTTGGCGTTTTCGACAATCTTTACGTCTTCTTCTTTTGAATTGTTTTTATCAATCACTAGAGTGATACGCTTTGAAGGTAGAACATTATAGCTCAATCTAGTCTCTCTAATTTTTTGAATCAAAGAGATGATTTTTTCCACATCTTTGCTCTCTTTTTTGAATTGACCTAAACTTGTTGCATAAGTTTGACTGATCAATAATTCGTTTGTGAAATTTGAATAAATATCTTCAGTGATAAAAGGAATGATAGGGTGAAGCAATTTTAGGATATTCAAATATACATCTTTTAAAATTGCACATGCGTTGGCACGTGTTTCTTGATCATCACTATACACATACGCTTTTGAAAATTCGAGATAATAATTGCAAAAATCGTCCCAGACAAAAGAGTACATTTTGTTAACCGCTTGACATACATCTAAATTATCTATGAGTTTATTTATTTCATTGATTGTCTCATCAAGTTTTGTGTAGATCCATTTATCGAAAATGTTGAGTTTATTTTTGTCAAGTTTGGTCTCATATGTCTGGCTTAAAACTAACTCCAAAAATTTTCCTGAATTGAAAACTTTGTTTATAAATTTTCTATCTTCCAAAATCTTTTCTTCGCTAAACCTAAAATCATTTCCTGTACCATTCCCAAACAGTAGTGAAAGTCTTAGTGAGTCCGCACCGTATTTTTCAATGATCTCAATAGGGTCGACGCCGTTGTTGGAAGATTTGCTCATTTTCTTACCTTCGTCATCACGGACGATTCCATTGATCAAGACCTTGCTAAATGGAGTTTTCCCCATTATCTTTTTTGACATCATGACCATACGTGCCACCCAGAAGAATATTATGTCTTGAGCGGTAACCAATGTAGAAGTAGGGAAAAATCTATTTAAATCATCTGTTTTTTCTGGATATCCAAGTGTGGAGAATGGCCATAGGGCAGAACTGAACCATGTGTCCAAAACGTCTGGATCTTGCTCGATATTTTGGCTTCCGCATTTCGAACATTTTTTAGGAGCGTTCAATTCGACCATAGTATTTCCACAATCTTTGCAATAATATGCAGGAATTCTATGTCCCCACCATAATTGTCTAGAGATGCACCAATCTTTGATGTTCTCTAGCCAATTTTTGTATATTTTTTGCACTCTATATGGAACGATCTCCAATTCATGATTGTCCACAGCCTCTAGACCCAATTTAGCCATGTCTTGCATGTCCATGAACCATTGTTTGCTCATCATTGGTTCAATCGCACTATGACATCTGTAGCAAGTGGCTTTAGGGAGACGATACGGTTCTATTTTTTCTATTAAATTTTGAGATTTTAACTCGTTTATGAGTTGTTTTCTACATTCATATCTATCTAAATTTGCATATTTTCCACAATTTTCATTCATAGTGCCGTCTGTGTTCATTATCTTTATTGGGCTAAAGTTGTGGCGTTTTCCAACTTCGAAATCGTTGAAGTCATGTGCTGGAGTGATTTTAACCACACCTGTACCAAAATCTTTTTCAACATAACAATCGGCGATTACTGGTATCTTTTTGTTTATGACTGGCAAGATAACATTTTTCCCAATCATGTCTTTATAACGCTCGTCTTCTGGATTCACTGCAACACATACATCGCCGAACATAGTTTCAGGACGAGTTGTGGCTACAATTAAATAACCGCTTTTGTCAGCATATGGATAGCGGATGTACCACAAACTAGAATCTTCATCTACATGCTCGACTTCGGCGTCGGATAGAGCGGTTTTGCAAGTAGGGCACCAGTTGATGAGTTTTTCTCCACGATAAATATATCCTTCGTCGTATAATTGTTTAAATACGGATAGAACTGATTTTTGTCTTTGTTCGTCCATTGTGAAAGCACATCTGTCCCAATCGCAACTGCAACCCAATGATTTTAGTTGCAATTTGATCCTACCGCCAAATTTATCGTTCCATTGCCAAGCGCGCTTCAAAAACTCTTCTCTTCCCAATTTTTCTTTTGAAAGGCCTTCTTTTTTCAATGCGTCTATGATTTTCACTTCTGTAGCGATGGAAGCATGGTCCGTCCCAGGTATCCAGAGCGTGTTATATCCATTCATGCGTTTAAAACGGATCAAGAAATCTTGAGTTGTATTATTCAAAGCATGACCAATATGCAGTTGTCCTGTGATATTTGGTGGAGGCATAATTATTGTATAATTCTCTCCATCGTATGATTTTGAGAAGTCCGTCTTTGGTTTGAAACATTGGTTTTCTTCCCATTTTTTATAGATCAAACTTTCCTTTGATTGTGGTTCATAAGATTTACCTAACATACATTTCTCCTTAAAAATAAAAAAATCTTGCAAAATGCAAGGACGAATTCTATCGTGGTACCACCTTACTTCAAGCGAAATGCTCCTTATTTCAAACTGACGTATTATTTCAACTACGCAGGCGGTCTACTATTCTTCTTCGCCTGAACTCGTTTGCTACCTTCATTTTACAACCTTCTTGAATTGCTCTCAGCCGATGGCAATTCTCTCTTGTAAGCGTTTATAAAACTACTCTTCAAACTTATATAACGTTTCTCATCTAAATTTTATCATGTGTAAAAAGAATTGTCAACATTTTAAACACAAAATAAAATTTGACATCAACATTTTATTATGCTAAAATTTAAAAAGTTATTGATATATTATTTTTATAAAAAGATAAATTTTATTTAATTTAATAAAAAGTTAAAATAGAAAAAATAAAATGTATGAAAATATCATCACAATAATTGTTAAGTAGATTAAAAATAAAAAAACGGCGTGAGCCGTTTTGTCATTAGTATCTCAAAAATTTCATTTGTATATTTGAATTATACAATATTCGACAAGATTTGTCAACTATAGG
>DVMB01000060.1 GCA_018715225.1 Candidatus Onthoplasma faecigallinarum
TACATTCAAACAATTTATTTAATAATCTTCTACTAAAAGGAGACGTGTTGCCGTCAAGCACCTCATTTAGCATATCAACGATCTCTATTTCTGGCATGCTGAGGCCGTTGATACGTTCGGGCAATTCGACCAATGTATATACGCCATCTTTTGCTTTTTTGAAACTGTCTATACTAGGAGTGGCACTCCCCAATATGAGCGGACAAGCGTTTTGCCTTGCCCTATATTCAGCCACGTCATGCGTGATAAATCTCGGGTTTGTCTCGCTGACATACGAGGAGTCGTGCTCTTCGTCTATCACTATTACGCCTAAATTTTCAATCGGTGCAAATATCGCCGACCTAGCCCCCAATACGACATGCACTTCGCCATTGAAAATTCTGTTCCATTCATCGAATCGCTCCCCTTCAGTCAAACCACTGTGCAACACAGCCACATCATTAGGAAAACGTGAATTAAATCTCTGCATCATCTGCGGAGTAAGTGATATTTCGGGCACTAACATGATGGCAGTTTTGTTGTCCTTTATTGCCTCTTCAATGATGGTCATATACACTTCCGTCTTGCCACTGCCTGTAACCCCTTTTAGCAAAAATGTCTTGTCCTGATTTGACATAATGTCGACAGCATTTTGCTGGGACGGTGTCAGTTGATTTTTGGCACAAGAAACTTGCTGAACAGATGGTGTTCTAAATCTCCTAATCGCCCTTTTGCCAACTATTCCTTTTTGAATCAAAGCATTGATGCTGGACCTGCCAAACAATTCAACCATTTTGGAGAATTCACATTCGCCCTGTTCGCTCAAAAAAGCAACGGCTGATAACTGATTCTTTACTCTTTTACCTAATATGTTTATAGCATTGTCTATGTCGTAAATCAAATACAACATATATAGGTTTTGCTCTTTTTGGCTATCAAGTCGCACACATGAAGGCAGGACAAGTTTGATACAATCACTTAAACGTAAAAAAAAGTGTTTTGCTAAAAATAAACATAAATCAATAATCTCTGGTTTAAGTTTAGGAACACTTTCTAAATTCTTAATTATGGGTTTAATCTTTTTTATATCAACATCTGTCGTATCGCTAAGTTCAATAACATACCCCATCACTGTACGATTCGCAAAAGGAACTTTGACTCGCATGCCAACCTGTGTATCTTCTAGAGCTTTGTAATCAAAAATTCTATCAACCGCATCATTAGATATATCAACGATTACACGAGCGTACATTGTTATTTAGATTGAACTCCAATAACTTCGCCCCTAGCAACTTCGTTAGCAGCATAATCGATAGCCAAATTATCACTACCATTCAAAATTGTAGGAATTTTATTCGCCAAGTCTTTAGCCCTTGCACCGACGATCACTGCAACGGCATATCTACAACCTGCTTTTTTAACTAATAAATCAATAGGTGGTTCAAATAACATACTTACTCCTTACTCTCCATATCATTGTAACACATGTAAATCATTTTGTCAATCAATTATTAATTTACACTATCAATTATAGCTTTCACTTCCTTGTACACTTCGTATGGTTTTTCGATGTAAAAGAAAGAAAATTTATAATTCGCTGTATTTATCATTGGGCTAGCCATACTACCAAACGAAATATATCCAGTATTTTTGTGAAGCAGTTTGTCTAGCCAGTTTACATTGACAGTCACTGCCCCTATTGTATTGAAATCTAACGCTTTGTAGTCGACTCCAATATAGCCTGTGCGGATGATTATACGTTTGGTCGTAACTGCGTACACCGTCTTCTTGCACCACAAAATCATCATAATTAAATATATCACAAAAATAAATGCAAACAGCCCTACACACACCCACATGGTAGGTGCAGATTCTGGCTCTTGAATATACGAAAGTATCATTATTGGTACGAATATTATAGCAATAAACACTACAAAAATAATTAAATTAAAATAAGCACGCAATTTATTTGGTCTATAAATTTTCAAAATCTCTTCATTTTGGTCCAGCACGGGATTGAATAATTCTTTATCGTCCATGTTCTCTCCTTATTTAACTTATGAATTAAATTGTCTTTTTATTAAACAGATTTAATCTTTATTTTATTTCTCTATAATTATTGATTATCCATTTTGTCGATCCTAGCATTTATCAATTCTAATATCTTTAATCTTGATGAATAAGAATAACCATTTATACAAATTCTTTCTTTAGATCCATCTTTTAATGTAAATTCAAGATAATCTTTTTGGACTTTTGATGATAATGCTAAATTTCTTATTGGTTGATTTTTTGAATCATTTATGGATTTCACAACATTACAAACTTTAATATCTTTAAAATATATTTTGGTTTCATATTGTATTTTTTCAAATTTAAACAGCAAATCACTTGGAGTATAAATATATTCATCTGTTATTGAAATTCTATCCCATAGAATTTGAAATAACCAGAATAAAACAATAATAATGAATATCGTTGAAATTGCTCTATTGTACCAACCTGAAATACCTATTAGACAATATATGCCCATCGCTAAAAATAAAATTAATAATATTATTATAATCCATGTACTAAGCGAAGAGCGAAAAAACGTTTTTTTCATAATTATTTCCTTTAACTAGATTTAATCATTGTCTTTGTTTAATTTTTCAAGTCCTAGTTTTGCGGCATTTTGTTCTGCTTCTCTCTTTGTCGACCCTTGACCAAAGGAGATGAATTCATTATCAACAAAAAGGTTCGCTCTAAAATTTTCTTGTCCGCCTTTTGTTAAATATTTTTCTACCTTATACTCAAGCGTACGTTTGGTGTTTTGTATAAGTTCCTGTAATGCAGATTTGAAATCTGTCGTATATAGCCCCGCTTTTATCTTGTCCTTTACCTTCAGCGCCTGCAGGACAGCAGTTGAAATTGAATGCAGTCCAAAGGTTAGATACATCACTCCTATCATGCTCTCTATTGTGTCCGCCAAAATGGCGTTAGATATTTTCTTCGAACTAAAACTCTTCCCTAATTTTATCCTGTTTTCAATATTTAATTCTTTAGCGAGATTGCTCAAACTCTCTGTACAGACAAAACTCGCACGAATTTTGGTCATCTTACCTTCATTTTGATGATAATGTTTGTACAAAAAATCACTGACAATAGTCGACAACACGCTATCCCCGAGGAATTCGACACGCTCGTTGCTCTCAATGTTTTTGTCATGTGCATATGAAGAATGAGTAAAAGCCAACGCTTTTAATTCATCGCTACATTTTTCAAATAAATCTAAAAAACTATTTTTCTTCATTTTTTTCAACGGCTGATTTTACCTTGTCTACCAATTTATTTTTTCCTAAAATATAGGCTTGTTCAATAGTGGATGCAATGCTGTCTGCTTTGCTGTTTCCATGACATTTCAACACGATTTTGTTGACACCAAGTAATGGTGCTCCGCCTACTTTCTTGTAGTCATATTTTTGTTTTAGTGCTTTCAAGTTTTTCTTCAATAGCAACGCTCCCAACTTTGCCTTGAAAGATGACTTGATGATGTCTTTTAGTTCGCCGAACAAAATCTCTGCTGTACCCTCAATCGTCTTTAGACACACGTTGCCAGCGAACCCATCACTTACGACAACATCTACATTCCCACGCAAAACATCACGTGCTTCAATGTTACCAACAAAGTTCAATTTGGACGCCTTTAAAAGTTGATGTGCTTGTTTCACACATTCGCTTCCCTTTTCTTCTTCTGTGCCGATATTTAGTAAACCAATCCTTGGTTTTTTAACACCGATTGCTTTCATATATTCGCTACCCATTATAGCAAAATGCATCAAATTCTCTGGCTTGCAGTCAGCGTTCGCCCCACAATCAAGCAACATCACTCCACCATCATTGACCGTAGGCAAGATTGGTGCCAAAGCAGGTCTGCTGATATTAGGTATTCTACCTAATTTCAATACAGCACCTGTCAAAGTTGCTCCAGTGCTACCCGCACTGACCAAAGCGACAGCGTCTTCATTTTCTTTCAAATAATCATATGCCACTACTATACTTGATGTCTTTTTTGTCCTAATGGCAACGGTAGGCACATCTTCCATGGTGACAACATCAGGTGCATGGACTATTTCAAGGCGGTCGGACACAAATACAAGTTCTTGTAGGATTTCTGTAATCTTATCTTTGTCTCCCACCAAAACAACGTTCAAATCTTCATTGTGTTGCAAAGCCTTTACAACCCCTGCAACTATTTCAAAAGGTGCAAAATCGCCCCCAAAAGCATCAACAACTATTTTCATATAATCTCCTAATTAAAACAAACTTAATTTGTCTATGATTATATTGTATACTTTTTTTCAATAAATGTAAATTAAATTCTCAAATATTAAATAATCTAAACTATTTATTTTTGACAAGATTGAATAGCATTTGGCTAAAATGATATTTATCAATCAGTTTTTCTATATTTTGCAAAGATTTTTTGCCTCCCTTATATGCTGCCCTTATCATGAGGTTTTTAGGAGAATGAGCAAAATCTACAAATTCTATAACATCAACATCGTATCCTAGACTTCTCAATATCTCCACCCTAATCGCATCGGTAAGAAGAGCTGAAAATCTCTCTAAAATTAAGCCATCTTTCATAAGTAGATCAAAGTCTCCGCCTGGCTTTATACTCAAATTGATTTCGTGTTGACAGCATGGGACAGAAAAGATATATTTTACCTTGTGTTGTATGGCATAATTTAGTGCATAATCGGTCGCCGTGTCGCATGCGTGCAGACTGATGACCATATCAATGTGCCCTGAAAATAATTCATCTTTAGTAACATCACTAACATAAAATTTCAAATTTTTATAGCCATATCTTTCTGCAATTTCGTTGCAATTTTTCACAACATCAGCCTTTAGATCATAGCCTATAATTTTCACGTTTTTGTGTTTTATCTCTACAAAATAGTAGTACAATAAAAATGTCAAATACGATTTGCCACAACCAAAATCTAATATAGTAAAATCATCCTTTTCTTCATGTTGGATCACGTCATCAACAATCTCTATAAACCTATTGATTTGTTTGAATTTATCATATTTTGAGCGGACTATTTTTTTATCCATTGTAAATATGCCTAAATCTACCAGAGCAGGAACATTGTCTCCTTCGTTGATGAGATATGATTTTGTCTTGTTGTGGGCTAAATTGATATTTGATTTTTCTATATTGTTTTTTACCTCTTTTGATTTGTATTTATCATTCTTTTTAGTAAAATATATGGTTTTCCCTATCATCTCAATAGAAATTTGTTTGAAAATTTTGTAATCAAGACTTTTTAGTCCTTCATCCCCTACATTTTCATGAAAAACTTGCGTGCCAATATATCTTTCAATCTGCCACATCATGTTCCCTTTTAACTCAATCGGTCTAATTATGATTTTCTTGATTTTTTCATTTGAATCACTTAAAATTATTTTCTTTACATTTGACTGATTGGCTATTATTGTTTCAATTACATCCATACACACCCCTACACAATAAAATAATTATAAGAAAACAATTTTCTTACGAAAATATGTTTTGTTGTTAACACAATAAAAAAATAAGGAAAAATCCTTATTTTGTTTCTTTCTTGTCAAGATTAACAACTTGTTCTCCATCATAATATCCGCAATTTTTACAAACTTGGTGAGCCACTTTCTTTTCATGACAATGTGGACATTCAACTAATGTAGGAACTGTTGCTTTCCAATTGGCACGACGTTTATCACGTCTGCTCTTTGACACTTTTCCCTTTGGAACAGCCATAAATATACCTCCATAAAATATTCGTACTCATGTGAGCACTCGACAAAATATGATGTTAGTATATCAAAATAAATCTGCAATGTCAACTGGTTTTATGAATTTTGTCACGTATCTTGACAATTACCTTAAATATATCGCCTGTTGTGGCAAAATTGATAATGAATAAAATACAACTAAAAAATATAACACTACAATTTAGGGACTATAATAGCAAATAAAATATTAGATAATTCAAGCCAATTTTTTCATAAATATGTTTTCTTCCAAATAAAAAAGGCTTATTAAGCCTTCTATTTATTTGCTAGTTCTGCAGTGTCAAGTGCTATCATATATTCTTCATCTGTTGGAATACGATATACTTTTACTTTGCTACCTTTCTTCGTAAACTCTTGAATGGTTCCTCTAGGAGCTGTCTCATTTACCTTTTTATCAAAATCAACACCCAGATATTCCAACCCTTCGCAAACTGCTTCTCTAACTAAATGGTCGTTTTCGCCCACGCCAGCAGTGAAGATAATATAATCTACGCCGTTCATTGCAGCAGCGTATGCCCCAATATATTTTTTAATGGAATATACCATCACGTCAAATGCCAATTTTATTCTAGGTTTATCTAAATTGTCGTCAATATCACGCATATCGCTCAATCCGCCCGTGAGGCCTATGAGCCCGCTTTGTTTGTTCAACAAATTGATAGCTTCATCAACGCTGATACCTTTTACGTCCATAATTTCTTTCACAACAGACGGATCAAGGTCTCCCGAACGAGTACCCATAACTACCCCAGCAAGTGGCGTATATCCCATAGAAGTGTCAATACATTTCCCGTCTTTGATAGCACAAATACTGCTGCCGCTTCCTAAATGGCATGAAATAATCTTTTTACCCTTAAGATCACCAAATAATTCTGCACATTTTCTAGCAATATATCTGTGGCTAGTGCCGTGAGCACCATACCTTCTAATTTTGTTTTTGGTATAGAACTCGTATGGAATTGCATAAATGTATGCTTTTTCTGGCATTGTTGAGTGAAATGCAGTATCAAAAACGGCTACGTTCTTTACTTTTGGCATCAATTCCATACAAACCTGTATGCCCAACATCGCTGCAGGATTGTGAAGCGGTGCAAAATGGATATAGTTTTTCAAATCTTCATAAATCTTTTTCGTAACCACGATAGATTTGTTGTATTTTTCACCAAAATTCACTAACCTGTGTCCTATCGCTTTGATTTCACTTAAATTCGAAATAACGCCAATCTCTTTATCTGTCAAGGCGTTCAAAAAGACTTGGAATGCTTCCTTATGCGTAGGCATGTCCGCATTGATGACACGCTTTTCATCTGTTTTGAAATCCATAAACGCTTTGTCTAGCCCTATGCGTTGACAATAAGCCTTTGCAAGCACATTGCCATTGTCAGTCTCCATCAACTGTGCTTTTAAACTACTGCTACCTGAATTAATAACTAAAACTTTCATTTTTTCTCCTTAAAAAATTGACTTTATTATATCATAAATTAATTTAATCACAAAATGATTTCGTATAAAATTGAATAAAAATGAAGTAAACTTTCAATTTACTCCATAAGTATTTAATTTGTTATTTTTCATTACTTGATATCAGTAAGCAATTTTGTTATGCATACTGTGCTGACGATTTCATCGACTGTACATCCACGGCTTAGGTCATTGACTGGTTTATTGAAATTCAACATTATAGGGCCCACAGCCGTATATCCTCCCAAGCGTGCAACCAATTTATATCCAATATTCCCTGCGTTCAAGTCTGGGAAGATGAGAACATTGGCGTTTCCTCCCACTTTACTTTTGATACCCTTCTTCTTGGCGGTCTTTTCGTCCAAGGCGGAGTCTACTTGCATCTCGCCATCAATTAAAAACTTTGATTTTTTATTGGCAATTGCTGTTGCGTTTCTTACTTTGTCTACCATTTCGCTTTTCGCACTTCCCTTAGTTGAATAACTGAGCATGGCGACTTTGGGTTCAATATCGAATATTGATTTCATAAACTCTGCACTAGATATTGCAATATCCGCTAAGTTTTCCTCACTAGGATTTTCGATCAACGACACATCGCCAAATACAAGTGGAGTGCACCCGTCTTTCACCATCAACATGACGCCTGTAACAATGGACTTGTCTGGTTTAGTCTTGACGATCTGCAACGCTGGGCGAAGTGTATCGCCTGTCGTCCATGTAGCCCCCGCCACCACGCCGTCTGCCAAGTTGTTTCTAAGCAACATCATAGAAAAATAATCGGCTTGTTTTATTAATTTATTTGCTTCAGTGATTGTCATGCCTTTATGTTTTCTAAGTTCGTATAGTTGGGTTGCAAACTCGTTCAATTTGTCGTATTTCTCAATATCTATGATTTTGCAATGGTTTGTTTTAAATATATCACCATACTCACTGTCTTTCCCAAAAACTATAATGTTGGACAAATTGTTCTTCAAAATAAATTCACACGCGTCATACACTCTTTTGTCAATGTTCGCTTCGGGTAAAACTATTGTTGCATCAATTTTTTTTGCTCTTTTTCTTATTTCTTGTATTAACTTCATATTTCACTCCTAACAATTCTTTGATTTCATTTATGTGTTTTTTTGTCTCACTCGCACCTTTATTGATTGACTTCTGTGCATTTTCCTTTCTAAAATCCATCTGGCTTACATGTGGTTGAGAGATTGTGAGCCTAATATCTGCATCTTGTTTACGATTTTTTATAACATTTGTTGTCATAAGCGTGCAAGCATTTATAATAGTTTCAATCGATTTTATACGCATTTTTTCGACTTGGTTTGCGTAATCGCCTATTACATCTACGGACACAATCACAGCATCAGGTTCCAAGCGACGCGCCACGTCTTCAGCAAGATTATTTACAAGTCCACCATCACAATAATAGTTTCCGCCAATTTTTACACGAGGAAATACAGCAGGCATCGAACTACTTGCTAGCGCTGCGGTAGTCAAATCGCCTTTATCAAATAAAAATTCATTACCTGTGTTTAGTTCAGTTGCTACCGCAACAAATTTTATAGGAAGTTCCTCAATCTTTTTTGAACCAATTAATTTATCAAGGATTTTTTTTATTCTCCCTATGCCTATAACATTGTCTTTAAATAATGCTGTATATAAATTTATCATGCCAATATTGTTAAATTTTAGAGCCATTTTTTCCAAGTCAAGAATGTCATTCCCGCATGCATAACATGCACCAATCAATGCTCCCATACTTGTGCCGACAATGAGATCTGGCTTTAGCCCATTTTTTTCCAAAACTTTTAGTACCCCTATGTGAGCAAAGCCTTTTGCTGCTCCCCCACCTAAGACCAAAACAAACTTTTTCATAAATCCCCTTTTTTAATTCATATATATTATACATGAACAAATTAATAAAATCAAACAAAATAATTATCCTTATCTTATTATTGATATGTATTATATTTATTATTCAACCCGCTGTTTATTCAAAGTCGTGTTTAAACGCAATATCTGTCTGGAGCATTAGCGTCCTACCTGTATTGTTCCCATTTTTCATCATCACAAGGCTGATCGTAAATTTATATGAAATAAAGCAAAACAAGATGGACAAGTTCTTTAAAAAAGTCTATCACACGCCAAGTTGTAGTACAGTAATTTTCTTTTTATCTATCATCTCTGGGTACCCAATGGGAGCAAAATTGATATGCTCAATGTATGACAAAGGACACATTGACACCCAAAATGCAAAAAGATTGATGTCGTTTTGTTCAATCAGTGGGCCAATGTTTATTGTTGGAACCGTGGGAGTATCTATCCTTTGCTCATACAAAGCAGGACTCATTATCCTCATCGCAAATATAATCGCTAGTTTATTAAATGGTTTGATCTATCGGGAAAAAAAATATGAAAAAAATGATGAAATAAATATCCCTCGCCACGACTCAAGCAATCTATTATACGACTCAATGTACGACTCAATTATATCAATTTTGATTGTCGGCGGGTTCATCGTATTCAGCTTTTTGTTGATAGACATACTTAAAAATTTGCACATCATTGAAGGCTTGTCAACCGCTATATGTAGTGTATTTCATTTACAAAATAGCACTGATGTAGTGTCCTCTATACTATCAGGTTGTATCGAAATGACTCGTGGAATCATCGACCTAAGTGGAACAAATATCAGTTTGACCATAAAAACCATCATCTCCAGTGGGCTTATTGGTTTCGGGGGCGTTAGCATTCTACTCCAATCAATTACATTTATTTCTAAATTGAAAATTCCAACGACTTACATTTTGAAACAAAAACTGACGCAATCTTTGTTATGCGTATTAGTAACCATTCCTTTAGCCATTATTTTCATATAAAATATTTGACAAAGCCATTTCCAAATTATATAATTGGAGTGGAGATAGTTATAAGTATGAGGGCAAAACGTTTTGAATATCGTCATAAAGATATACCTTTTTTAAAAAAGGACATCGCATTTAGAATTGTCTTTACTTTCTTGTTCTTTGCAATATTTTTGTGGCAATTGATCATCATGTTTTACAACCATTCGCAAGGAACCCTAACGAACGTCATGCTTATCGTCAGTATATTTGTCTTAGTTGGATCGTTGATATTTACTCTTACCGCCATGTTATACGCATTTAGAAGTATCAACATCATCAATTCCATCAAGCGTAAAGGCAAAGCCGTTCGTGTAGTTACCACATTACCCAACAATGACAAAGGTAGTTTTATCAAATTATATTCAATCATCACTCAAATAATCGCTGTCGTTGTACTTTTGGTATTGGTCAGTGCTCTTACCTACTCTATTTTGGAACTTGTATATTATTCTAGTGTATCGTTCTATATGCCTGTATTGTTCTTGTTCGCTTTCAGTGGGTTCAATAGCGTATACCATATCAATGCCGAAATCGACTTGATTCAAAATGTTAAAGAATTTTCTAGCATATATTAATAAATTTTAGAATATAAAAAGCACCCGCTTAGGTGCTTTTTTTACATATCAACAAGTATTTTTCTGTCGACTATATTATGAGTTTTGATTACATTAATTATCTATGATTTTGCTATAGACATATTCGTATACATTGGCTGCCAGTTCTCTCCACTTTTTGCAAGCAATAGTTGCATTATGTCTGGTATCAGTCTTTAGAGATAGTGAAAATATTGAATCAGTTGTGAGAGGTTCCAAGATTTTCAAATCTACTGTATAACTGCCGTCTTCATTCTTGTACGACTTTGCAATGTATTCCTGATTTCTCTTGAACTGCATTTTGTTTTCTTGAGCAAATTGAGAAATCTTGTCCCTTAAACTTGCAGGTATCCTAGTATAAAATTGGGATAGGCACTCCCTCCCTGCCACTGTGATATTGTATCTATTCTCATCACTGTCGGTATTTGGTTTGTAGACAAACTTTGATACTATCAATTGAGATAACAAATCTTTACAATCCATCCAATTCACCCAGTTGTTTTGGCTAGAGCAAATCTCCAAGATGGAATTTTCTGTCAAAGGAATTTCCATTTTGTCCAACACATATAAAAGAATTAATTTATTTACTGTATTATCCGGTACGAAATCCATTATTATCTCCTCACATTTTGTCGAATATATTATACTATAAATAAAAAGAAAAGACAAATCTTTTACATTACAAAAAGTTGCCATCAGTCCATTATAATGTTATAATAACAATAGGAGTGGCATATTAG
>DVMB01000061.1 GCA_018715225.1 Candidatus Onthoplasma faecigallinarum
AAAAATAAAAAAATATAAAAAAATTAAAATTTTATTTATTAAATTCAATAAAATTAATGAAATAACAAAATTAAAAAATAATAAAAACAAAAAATAATATAATAACAGATAAAAAAATTAATAAAAATAAAAATGGGTAAATTTAACACCCATTTTTTATTTCGATTTTTATTGTCTCAATTTTATATGCAATTCTCTTAGTTGAGTTTCTCCTACCTCAATAGGTCCACCCATCAATAGATCTTGAGCTTTGCTGTTCATAGGGAATGGTACAACATCTCTAATATTTGTAATGCCCAACATGAGCATCATCAATCTTTCAAACCCTGGAGCGACACCTGCGTGTGGTGGAGCACCATAAGTGAATGCGGTATATAGAGCACCAAAACGTTTTTCGACCTCTTCTTTTCCATATCCTACGATTTCAAATAATTTAACCATCGTGTCTGTGTCTGTGTTTCTTACAGCACCGGAAGCACACTCATATCCGTTGGCAACTAGGTCGTATTGATAGGCGACAACGTCCAAAGGATCCATCTCTGTCAGTGCTTTCATGCCACCCTTCGGCATATTGAATGGGTTGTGGCAAAATTCAATTTTTCCTTCGTCGCTAAGCTCGAACATAGGGAAATCTACGATCCAACAAAATTCAATTCTAGACTTGTCAATGATGTCCAATTTTTCTCCAACCTGAGTTCGCAACAACCCAGCCAATTTATAACATTTCTTTTTGTTAGCGTCCGCTATGACGAATATGTCATCGCCAATTTTTGCTTTTGTTGCTTCGATTAAATCTTTACATTCTTTTTCTGTGATGAATTTGACGATTGGGCCTTTCAGCGAACCGTCTTCCTGAACTCGTACCCAAGCAAGACCTTCTGCACCTTGCTCGATTAGATAGGCTTGTAATTTATCATAGAAACTTCTTGGCTGACTTCCAGCGTTGATAGAAAATCCTTCAATAGTTTTGTCTTTGAATCCCACGAAAGTGGTGTTTTTGAACACTTCATGAAGATCACACATAACTATAGGGTTTCTTAGATCAGGTTTGTCAGTTCCGTACTTGATCATGGCATCTTTGAAAGGTATGCATTGGAAAGGACCTTTATTAAATGGGAATTTACTAAATTTTGAGAAAATTCTATCTATCAAATTTTCAACGACTTTATGCACATCTTCTTGAGTGGCAAAACTCATTTCGCAGTCAATTTGATAAAAGTCGCCAGCCAGTCTATCTGCACGTGGGTCTTCATCCCTAAAACATGGTGCTATTTGGAAATACTTATCCAGTCCACCACACATCAAAAGTTGTTTAAATTGCTGTGGTGCTTGAGGTAGGGCATAGAATTTACCTTTGTGCACACGGCTAGGAACCAGGTAGTCCCTTGCTCCCTCTGGACTAGGAACGGTAAGTATTGGAGTGTTTACTTCTACAAAACCCATTTCACGCATACAAGTCCTCACTTCATACGAAAGGTCCGCACGCATTTTGATTATTTCTTGCATCTTTTCATTTCTTAGATCGAGATATCTGTGTCTCAAGCGCAACTCTTCGTTTACCTTCATGCTGTCTTCCACTTCAAAAGGAAGGATGTTGCGTGCTTTTGAAAGGACGTGCAATTCTTCTATTTCTACTTCAATCTTTCCAGATTTCATTTTTGGATTGAAGTTGTATTCATCTCGCATTACAACTTTACCTTTGATGCTGATGACACTTTCTCTAGTGAGAGAGGTGAGAAGACTGTCATCATGAGTGGTAAGTTGAACCAAGCCATATTTATCTCTTAGGTCAATGAAAACAATTCCACCATGATCTCTCATCGTGTTTACCCAGCCAGCCAGTTCTACTGTTTGACCGACGTGTCTTTCATCTACTTCTCCACAAGTCATTGTTCTATACATAATTTTCTCCTATTTATTTACAATTTCTTTAATTTTGGACATTACATCGCCTGCATTGGCTTTACCTCTAGTCTCTTTCATGACCTGACCAACTAAATAATTTAAAATCTTAGGGTCATTTTCAGTTAAATACTGTTGTACCACAGCAGGATTATTATTTACCACATTTTTTACTATGTTGTCAAGTGCGTTGTTGTCAATATCGATGATGAGATTCAGTCTTTTTGCCTCTTGTTCTGCGTGGAGGTCTGTTCCCCATATCTTTGACAACACATCTTTTGCACTCAGTCTGTTAATTTTCTTGTCATCAACATTTTTCATGAGCCAGACTAGGTCTGCCTTGTCGATAAGGATAGGTCCGGCACCAGTTTCCGTCTTTATTCTCGCCATGATTTCGGTGGTGAGCCAGTTGCACACGGTCTTAGGTTGTCTATACAATTCAATACATTCATTATAATAATCACAGACATGTTTGAATTGGAGCAGGACATCGGCGTCATATTCGCTTAGACCATATTCTTCTGTGTATATCTTTTTCAATTCAGCAGGTAGTTTTGGCATGGTTGATTTGATTTTTTCAATCTCGGCATCGCTGATGTTTACGGCAAGCAGGTCTGGGTCAGGGAAATATCTATAATCTTGGCTGTTTTCCTTTGTCCTTAGGGTAAAATTGATACCTTTATCGTCGTCCCATTTCCTTGTCTCTTGTTCTATTTTTCCACCATCATCGAGAATTTCTTTTTGTCTTTCTATCTCGTATTGTATTGCACGGTAGACTGACTTAAATCCCATGATGTTTTTCATCTCAACTTTTGTGCCATAGACTGGGCTACCTTTTGGCTTGAGCGAGACATTCACATCAGCACGCATCTGTCCCTTTTCAATCAAGCAGTCTGCGACACCTGCATATATATAGATTTGTCTCAATTTTTCAAGAAATTCTATAGCTTCATCAGCAGTCTCTATATGAGGTTCTTGCAAAGCGTCTGTAACTAATTCTATCAATGGCACGCCGCCTCTGTTGTAATCTATCAAGGTGTTGCCGTCGTTGCTGTGTACCAATTTGCCAGCATCTTCTTCCAAATGAATCCTATTGATAGGAATATCTTTTTCTCCCACACGTAGATGACCATTTATACAAATAGGTTTGACGAGTTGAGAAATTTGATATGCTTTCGCAAGGTCGGGATAAAAATAATTTTTTCTTTCAAATATCGCCGTGCGGTTGATGTCAAAACCTAATGCCAACCCTGCACGAATAGTTTGTTCTACCGCCTTCTTGTTCAAAACTGGCAAGGCTCCAGGTAGTCCAACGCATACTGGACAGCAGTTTGTGTTGGGTTCAACTCCACTTTCATTTTTGCAGGAGCAGAAGCATTTGGTATTCGTCTTCAATTCAGCATGTACTTCTAATCCTATAACAACATCGTATTCCATTATTTTATCTCCTTATTGCGTTCAATAAATTTGGCAATTTGATACAACTCTTTTTCCTTAAAATGAGGGGCAAGCAATTGCATACCAATTGGTAAACCTGTGCTTCCCGATCCAAACGGGATAGAGATAGAAGGTAGTCCAGTGATGTTCGCACTCACTGTGAAGATATCCTCTTTGTATGCGTCCACTGGGTCGGTTTTAGAGCCAAGTTTGAAAGCTTCGCCCTTAGCGGTAGGCATGAGTATAATATCGCAATCTTTGAAGGCTGATAAAAATTCGTCTCGCAATTTTGCTTGCAGGGAGCGAGCTTTGTTGTAATACGCATCAAAATATCCGCTGGATAAAACATAATTTCCAAGCATAATTCTGCGTTTTACCTCGTCCCCGAAGCCTTCAGTCCTCGAATATTTGTATATTTCATCTATATTTTTTGCTTTTTCGCTTCTTCTAGAATATTTAACGCCGTCGAAACGTGCCAAGTTGCTGGTGGCTTCAGCTGGGGCAATGATGTAATATATTGGCAGAACGAGTTCCATGTTGTTTATGTCTAGATTCACAATTTTTGCTCCATTGTCAGTCAAAAACTGCTTCGCTAAATTATATAATTTTTCACTCTCCAAGCCTTTAAGCATATTTTCGACAGAAGGTATTACACCCACTCTTAGCCCGGCGATTGAATTTATTTGATCTTTTAAATATTCAACTATTGGCTCATTCGCAGATGTTTCGTCATGGTTATCCTGACCGGATAAAACCTCTAGAAGTAGGGCATTGTCCTCAATATTCTTGGTTATAGGACCCACTTGGTCTAGCGAACTAGCAAAAGCAATCACGCCATATCTAGAAACTCGCCCATAGGTTGGCTTTATCCCAACTACACCGCAATATGAACTCGGCTGTCTAATCGAACCGCCAGTGTCCGTTCCTAGAGCGGCAGCGCATAGATTGGCAGCAACAGCAGCAGCACTGCCTCCAGATGATCCACCTGGGACTCGAGTGTTGTCGTGCGGGTTAAGGGTTTTGCCATAATAACTGGTCTCAGTTCCGCTTCCCATTGCGAATTCGTCCATGTTGGTCCTACCTAAAATGATCGCTCCCTCATCTATCAATTTTTGAGCAACGGTTGAAGTGTATTCAGCCACATAGTCTTTTAAAAATAATGAACCTGCACTGCAATGTTTGCCTTTAACTAAGATGTTATCTTTTAGTAGGATTGGCACCCCTGCCAATTTGCCTCTATATCCATGTCTAATTTTTTCGTCCATAAGTTTAGCAGAATCAATTGCATCGTCGAAGATCTCTATGACGGCGTTTATTTTGCTCTTTTTTATTTCGTCAATATAAGCCTTTGTGATTTGCTCGCTGGTAAGCTCATTAGATAAAATTTTTTCTCTTATTTCAATTACTCCTAGTTCAATCATATATGCTCCTTAATCCATAATTCTTGGGACGGAGAAACAGCCTTTTCTTTTCATTGGGGCGTTTGATATTACTTCGTCCTGACTTAAACTTGGTTGTGGTTGGTCCTCTCTCAAGTCCTTCATGTCAATAGACTTAATAAAAGACTTGTTTTCACATTCAGCATTTTGAATTTGTGAAGCAAAATCAATCATTGAATTGATATCTTTCAAAATCTTTTTCCTAGCCTCATCACTAAATTCCAAGCGAGACAAATCTTCCAAATGTTTTAATTCTTCTAAAGAAATCATATCTACTCCTAAATAAAAACATCAAGGCGTGCACCTTGATTGTTTTGTGGCAAAAGGTACACA
>DVMB01000062.1 GCA_018715225.1 Candidatus Onthoplasma faecigallinarum
CATAAAAATACTAAAAATAACTACATTTTTACTATCATTTATTATTAATTTATAATTTTTTCAATAGTTTTCTCAAAAATCTTAAACGCTGGATTGTTATAATCTGGAGCCACTTTGAATTTCATGTTTTCTTTCGTGATTGGATGAATGAACGTCAGTTCATATGACCATAGAGCCAACGCTCCTCCATGAAGTTTGTCTCCATATTTAAAATCGCCATAAATTGGTGTATTCAACTGCCCAGACATCTGCACTCTTATTTGATGACTTCTGCCCGTGATTAAGTTCACATCTATCAAGGACAATTTGTTTTTTGTCTCTACGACTTTATATTCTAGTATTGCCTCTTTACTACCCTCTTCTAATTGCGGAGCAATTTTTACAGTGTTAGTTTTTTCGTCTTTTTTGAGATAGGTTACAAGTCTATTTTCTACCAACTGCGGTCTACCATTGACTACACAAAAATATTTTTTCTTCAATTGTTTTTTCTTCAATTGCTCGGTCAATCTTGATGCTGCTTTGCTAGTTTTTGCAAATACCATAACCCCGCCTGTAGGTCTATCCAATCTATGAACAAGCCCCAAGAAAACATTGCCCGGTTTATTGTCTCGCTGTTTGATATAGTTCTTGATGATTGTCAGCATGTCAATATCTTTACTGCTATCTGCCTGCACGGAAATATTTTGTGGTTTTATCACCACAATGACATGATTATCTTCGTATATAATTTTTGGTTCTATCATAATTTCCCTTCAAATATTTTTATTGCACTGCATCCACACGGCAAGACTATTCCCTTTTCCTTCGTCGGCAAGCCAACCTCATATGAATACGTCTCCCCAGTAGCTATAGTTGAATTTAATATATTGGACATGACTGTGGGCTGTAATCCAGTCGTGTAACTATTTATCAAGACGAATAGCGGTCTTTCACTCAAAATTTTAGCACAATTTTTAACAAATTCATAGATGTTGTCCTCAATCTTCCATGTTTCACCTTTTGGTCCACGTCCAAAGGATGGAGGGTCCATGATGATAGCATCGTATCGGTTGCCTCGCCTTATCTCACGTTGAACAAATTTCATACAGTCATCTAAAATGTATCTAATATTTGTAATATTATTTAATTTAGCATTGATTTTCGCTATGTCTATCATGCTTTTCGCCGCATCTACGTGCGTAACTTCTGCCCCAGCGAGTGCACATTCCACACTCGCCGCTCCAGTGTAGGCAAACAAATTGAGCACTTTTATTTTCCTGCCTGATTTTTTTATCAAATCGGTCATGATATCCCAATTCACAGCCTGTTCAGGAAAAAGGCAAATATGTTTGAAACTCATTGGTTCAATGTGAAATTTCACATTTTTTCTTTCTATTACAAAACTTTTTGGTATTTTAGGGTTCAATGTCCACTGCCCAGATTTGTTCTCCGTACGTTTGTATTTGGCATCAACTTTTTCATCTAAATTCGTATCCGTTTTCCATATGACCTGTGGGTCGGGACGCAAAAAAGTATATCCACCGATTCTTTCCAACTTTTCTCCATTAGCAGTGGACAAAACTTCGTAATCTTTCCAGTCTGTCGCAATCTTCATCAATATACGTCCAATATCTTTTTCATATCAATAATATCTGCGGAAGATATGATACACAAAGGACGCCCTGTATCTTTGCCGTTCTTTGTGATGAGGATAATGAGTAGTTTCCTATTGTTTTCGAAATAATTCATAGCAGAATCTATCGTCAAATCTTCATCAGCCAGCATGAAATAATAGTCGTCCCCCATGCTTTCCATTATCTCTCCGACTGTTGTATTTTCGATAAATTCCTGCAAGTTGACTTTTTCTCCAACTTTTTGTCCCAAAATGTTGATCAACTTTCGCCCGTTTAATATACCGATCAGCCTCTCTCCTTCATAGGTAGGCAAATTGGAATACCCCGTCCTTGATATCAATTCCATGGCTACAGATATTTTCATATCACTATTGATTGTTATTACCTCTTTGTTGCCCACTCTATCAATGGCTATAGGTGGTTCGCTGATCAACTCTGCCAATTTTTCCATCTTCATCACCACATCGTCATGTGGCTCAGCGATGGTATATTTGCTATTGCCGTTATGGATAATGGCGTTTCTCAACCTGCCAAAGTCTATCAAATCTTCTTCATATTTTCTCACAACGCTATTGAGGACCACACTTCTTCTAACGATGTCGCTAAATGACATGCTACGTTTAAAATCATATATGGTTCTCAAACTATAATCAATTTGATTGTATGCTGCAATAAATCTTTCCGCATTAGTTTTTTTCATAATATCTCCAATGATATTATATCAAATTTTATATAGATTTTACAAATAAAAAAGGGGTTGTCCCCCTAATTTATTATGCTTTTAGTTCATTTATTATATTTCCGCCTCTACAATAAGTTAGATAATTAACCAATATAGATGTGTGGATACATGACTCGATATATTCTTGTTTTGATTCATAATTTGGAACTTCTACTTTAGTATTATAAGTTGAATTGTATTTTTTCGCTATAGGTTGTCTTTTCAAAATTGAATGTAATTTATTATGAAATTGATCTTTGTACATATTTACCAAAACAGATTTGTCTTGATTAGGTAAATTTATATATCTTACATCTCTTGCAATGTTTCTAAAGCCACGTTTCATCTCTTGATTTACCAATTCGTGTGTATAAAAATGTACAAGTTTAAAGACAAATTTATCTATTGAATAATGTTCGTCATTGATCAAAATCTTGCCATCCTCGTCTGGACGTATGTAATCATAAACATCATTTGATGTCAACTTCGATGCATCTATTTTAAAATCATTTATAATTTTTTTAGCATTAACGTCATCTTTGTTTTTTAGCATATTTGAAATATCATCTTGCACAAAAGATACAACATTTCTATAAACGTCATTAAAGTCTATATCATCTATTGTTCTATATATAACTTGTTCTAATTTTGCTGTTTCCATATTTACCACCTAGCAAAAATATACCACCGATTCACCAGTTTGTCAATAGTAAAATTTTTTATATTTTTGTCATTTGCTTAAAATTGACTCAAAATACTTGAAAATTATTGCGTTTTGTTATATAATTTGGTCAAGTTGTACTAGGCGGGGAGCTAGTGGTGCCCTGTAACCCACAATCCACTACAGTGGGGCTGATGTGCTCTAAGCGGGGTAAATTTGGTTGTGTTGAGTAACTTATATTCATGTTGAAATCAAGGTCTCATACAATATTGCCCTACGAATCATGTCAGGGTCGGAAGACAGCAGCATTAAGTAGAATACAGTATGTGCTATGAGGTTGCTTTGGTGGAGTGTTTATAAATTATGCCAGCAGTCAGTTTGCTTCAATTAGGCATGTGCAACTTGCCATACAAAAAATCGGGTTTCCCCGATTTTTTTAATCTTCTGTATATTCCGCTTTGATAATTGTATACTTTGAAGCGTATTTTTTCACTAAAAATTTTATGAACACAATCATTGAAATAATCAACGGCACAGCCAGTATCGCTATATACACTAAATTACTATATCCAAAATTATCATTAAATACACTCAACAACAACGCATAAAGCGAACTAAATGACGCATATCCCAAATATTCTGCCATGTTTTTTAGATTGTATCCACGCTCCAAATTTTTCTTCGTCAAGCAGACCTGCAAATATTTTGTCATAAAGATTTGATTTGGTGGACGCAGACTCGCAAATATATACGACATGATCAAGATCAACACGATAGATAATATACTAGAAGGATTTATTAAATACACAACGCCTGTGCCAACTAGACAGAGTATCGCCAGCGCGCAAAACAACACGATACTTCGCACTCCAAATTTCAATTCATATTTGAATTGGTATTTGCTTGACAATGAATTTGCTATCCTATAGCCAGAATACAAAATACCGAAAAGCCAAACAGGAATCACTCCGCCATCTGTCAACCCCTGTAGATATATCCTCAACATACTTGAATCTATGGAGACCACGCCTCTAAAGAAGAATAGATATACTAACATTGACAATATGAACCCTGAAAGCAAAATCTTTTTATACGAGTCTGGCTTCACTGATTTTTTCTTGACCTGTGTTTGTTGAAGGTCTAGATTGCTGTCTTGGAATTTTGTTGGTTCTTTTAATAACAGTGAAAATAGTTGGACGAAAATCAATATTACAAACGCCAATATAAATGCCAAATATGGGTTAAATTGGTAAATATATGTCGCAAATATAGCTCCCACTGCATCAAGAAAATAATAGATTCCTAGTCCGCTACCATAGATTCTATTAAACTCTTTATCTCTTTTGACCGCATGCAATGAATCTGATAAAATGATGCTTTGTTTTATATTTACAACCACCATTGAAATGCTGAAGATAATTTCCGCTATGACAAACTCATAAAAACTATTTCCAAATATTACTATAATTAAAAAAATCATTGTGCAACAAACTGCAATTTGCATAGACAATATCGGTTTTACTTTAGAAAACAATTTTGTCAATGGCACACTCAAAATAAAAGCTGAAACATACAAGATTGAATCTAGCAATACCGCCTGCGAATAACTGAGCCCTTTTACATTGGTGTAAAACAGCATTATAATGGTCCAAACAAAAAATATATCCCACGTAAACGCCAAATAAGTAGGATACAACTTTATATTCCTATTCATATAATAGTTCTTTTTTTGTTCGTCGTCCATTTGGTATTATTTTATATGAAAATAAAAAAACTACAAATTATTTTGCTATTTTTTCACAATTTGTAGTATTTTTTGTGGAAATTTTTACTTTGCATCATACAAAGTTTTACCTTCTGTGATCTCTACCAAAAGAGGAACTTGCAATTTGACAACATTTTCCATCTCTTCTTTCAATATTTTTTTGACAGCCTCGCTCTCCATTGGATAACAATCTATAATTAATTCATCGTGGATTTGCAAAACTAATTTACTGTGCAGTTTTTCGTCTCTCAATCTTTTATGGACACGTATCATAGCAATTTTAATAATATCACTGGCACTCCCCTGCAGCGGCATATTTTTTGCTATTCGCTCTGCGAATCCACGCATCACATGATTTGATGAATTTATATCAGGAATATGTCGTACTCTTCCCATTATGGTAGACGAATATCCCTTTTCTCTAGCCTGTCTAATGCACTCTTCGCCATATTCCTTAACTTTTGGATATATGGTCATATATTTATTTATAAATTCTGCTGCTTCTTTCGTTGATGAATTTATATTTTGGCTCAACCCGTACGCACTTATACCATATATGATACCGAAATTTACCGATTTTGCCACCCGTCTCATGTTAGGAGTAACCTTGTCTATAGAGACATTGAATATCTTACTTGCAGTCGCAGTGTGGATATCTTTCCCTGACAAATAATCGGCTATCATATTTTCATCTTGACTAAAATTTGCTATCAATCTAAGTTCTATTTGATTATAGTCAGCACTAATCAACGTCCCATCTTCAAACGAACTATAAAACATCTTTCTAAGAAGTTTTCCTTCGTCATCTCGAATAGGTAAATTTTGTAGATTCGGTTCCCTACTCGACAGCCTACCCGTGCTGGTCGCTCGTTGCATAAATGTGGTATGAATTTTGCCATCTTCTTTCACATAATTTAGCATACCATCAAGATATGTGCTGATAAGTTTGCTGATCTTTCTATATCTAATCAAATAGCCAACAATTTCATGTTTGTTCGCTATTGCGTTCAATACTTCAATAGACGTTCCTTTCTTTCCTTTATATTCAATATTTAGTTTGTCAAATAGTATAGTTTGCAGTTGTTTTGGGCTATTGATATTGAATTCCTCGCCTGCCAATTCATAAATCTTTTTCGTAATGTTATCGAGCTCTTCATGATAAGTCACACTCAACGATTTTATTTGATTGCTATCTATTTTTAGTCCAAACATCTCCATATCAAATAGCACTCTAACTAAAGGTAACTCTATTTCATTGTAAAGTTTTAATTGTAGATTATTTATCAATTTGTTGATATATATTTCCTTCAATTTAATGAGTCCGTATGCCGTAGTGTTGGTTGTTATATTGTTCATCTTGAACGCCTCGTCCACACTTATGTCTCCATCAATCTCATTGATGATATATATCGCCATAGACACATCAAAATAGTTGTTGACCTCAATATCATAAAAACTCAAATCATGCATCAACAACTTTGCGTCAAAACAAATTTTTTGTTTTTCTCCAGCAAAGATTTTTTTGATTTTTTCTAAATTATCATTAAAAACACTGCTATTTTTATATAAAATATATTCTTTTTCTTCAAAAGAAAAATTTATTGTCATTTGATCAGCAAAAACAGCAAAGGAGTTAGGAAGATTTTCGCTCATTGCTTCTAAGTCATCATTTGATTCAATCTCTATGATTTTGGCATCTAAATTGACTTTTTCTTCAACTGGCAACTGAGAAAAATTGAACAAATCTTTACGTTGTAAAATTGATTTAAAATCTAATTCACTCATCAATTTATAGACCTTTTCTTTGAATGGTAAACTATATTCAAAATCAGTCAGTTTTTCATCTATCTCCACATCCAACTTGATAGTCGCCAATGTTTTAGACAGATATGCCATGTCCTTATGATCTATCAATTTTTGTTTTAGATTTTTAGGAAGTTCATCTAAATGTTGGTACACATTGTCCAAATTATCATATTGCTGAATCAGTTTGCTTGCCCCGACCTTTCCTATCCCCATCACACCTGGGATGTTGTCGGACGAATCACCCATGATAGATTTCAATTCTATGACTTGATATGGTTTCAGTTGAAACTCTTTTAGCAACACGCTCTCATTTACTTTCAAAACATTGGAGATCCCTTTTTGAGTGAGCCAAACTTCTGTATTGTTGTTTATCAGTTGAAGCAAGTCTCTATCTCCTGAGACCAAAATGAAGTTCTGCTCGAACTTTCTAGTTAGCGAACCAATTATGTCGTCTGCTTCAATTTCTTTTTTTTCTAAAACGGCTATTCCCATCGCCTGCAACAATTCTTTCAACACTGGAAGTTGAGATGCCAAATCTTCTGGCATCTTGTCTCTCTTGCCCTTATATTCTTGATACAAATCATTTCTAAAAGTGTGTTTTCCCGCATCAAAAACACATGCTAAATATTTTGGTTTTTCATTAGTAATGACGTTTAATAGCATATTTATAAATCCAAATATAGCATTGCAAGGTTTATTTGACAAACTCTTTAACATTGGCAGAGCATAAAAGGCACGGTTAATCAAACTATTACCATCGATTATTACAAATTTTTCCATAATATTAGTATAACACAAAAATTTAAAAAAACCAACTATGAACACTGCAAATTAAAAAGATAGAGAAAATTTAAAAAATCTCTTGCCATACCGCATAAAATATGATATATTATAAATGTCAATTTTAAAAAATCTTTACGAAATGACAAAAGGAAGCACTCAAGCAACACTCTTACGAGAATTTGTTCAAAGTAAGATAAGGAGCAAACAAGTCATAGTGAGTCATGCAAGCTAAGCGAACATACGATAAAGACGCAATTGGAACAGACTTACCTATCTAGTATCTTAATATGCCGAAGTGGCGAAATGGCAGACGCACAAGACTCAAAATCTTGCGATAGCAATATCATGTCGGTTCGACCCCGACCTTCGGCACCATTCATAAATACCTATTTTATAACACTTTTATTAACTTTTAACATTTTAAAAACATAGTTGATATTTTATTAATTTGTTTATTTTGACCCCATTCTTGACCCCAATCTTCATGCAAAAAACTAGCATATTGCTAGTTTTTTAATGTCAATTTAACTACACTTAAAAAATAGTCAAAAACGTCATTTACATTTTTACCACCTTGAACATAACTTTTTAAACGAACACATCCATAACCAGGTATAGAACGAAAATCATACGTTTGTTTAATATTGGAAATATTAATCATAACATTAGTCCAATAAGTATGTCTACCATGTATATACACAAAACAATTTTTGTTATATAATCCTAACTTGTTCATTAAAGGAAAATTACGCACGTTTTCTACTATAAAAGGTTTGCCGGTTTCAATAAATTTATCTATAATAGTAGGCAATAAATCTTTCGTGATTAATGCATATTTAGAAATATTACGACGATAATTAGCACGAGAATAATAATTACAAGGAGGAGTCGCAATTAAAACGTCATAATCTTCAAGGTTTACAGTTAACATATCACATACTAAATCACGTTTTTCTTTAATATCATTATAAACAACATTATTATAATTTAATACTGCACGACCAGCAGCTAAATAAATAACTTTCATAATACTCCTTTGTTAAATTTTAATAGTTTTCATGCAACTTTCTTCGTTCGAGAATATATCAAAACACTTCGCTTTGTTGTCTCTTTTATTGCATGATTAGTAAGTTTTGCAATATATTTTGACAATCTTTCTTTTGTAGAATTTTTATCTAACCTTACTCTTTCACCTTTAATAGCTCCATAAGTCCATAAAGAATAATCTATTTTATCAGCTTGTATTACTGCATGATAATGCTCTCGACCATTCTTTTTGCCAAAATCTTTATTACCGACAAAAGCTGTATTAAAATTTCCTAAATACCTAGTGACATATCTTCTTCGAGTTTTTGCACTAGTATTTGATAATGATTCATTTGTAAAGGTTAAAGTTAAGAATAAACAAGGCTTTTCTAACAGTTTTGACATTCGATTTTTTAATCTTTTTACTCGTTCATAAGTTGCATGATTAATTTTTTTAGCTTCAATCAATTCATTCGGACAATTTTCCATATAGTATTGAACTAATTGATTTGCCATTTCAATAGAATATGTATTTGAATTATCTATATTAATACCATATAATTTTGATACATATTCATTATATAAAGTTTTAGATATTCGCTTTTCAATTTCACATATCCCAGATTCTAAAACTTTTGCTTTATATTCATAATTAATTTTAGACATAATTAACCTAACTTTTTTTATTAAAATAAATAAGTTTTAAGTATAGGGTCTATGCCTAGGACGTGCACCTTATCAAGAAAAGGGTGCACGTCATTAGGGGCTGTCGCCCCTTGTAAAGCAAACCCTACACAAGAAGCAAATAATTAAAACGTTAATAACCCCCTGCAAGAATACTCTTGCAGTGAGTTCAAACATTATAATTACATATCGTTGTCAAGGGGTGAACATAATCGCTACGCTTTTATCCTTCCCCTATTCCTTGACAACTAAATAATAAGAACAAACTTTAAAAAATAGAAAATATAAGATAAACAATTAAAAAGTTGAAAACATAACCAAACTAAAAAATTAAAAATTGACATGATACTATTTAGAAAATTTTTTAAAAAATCAAACAAACCCCAATCACCATTAATACTAAACATATTAACATCACCAATAAACTCAATTTGGGGTACATTTTGTATATAATTTAAAAATGCAGAAAAACTAATATTACTACCGCCAAAAACTATACGAATAACTGAAATAACTAATATAATACATAAAATAATAATTAACACAGAACCTAAAATTTTAAGACCATCACCAGCACCTTTCATTCTATTCATATTACTTACCACCTAAAAACAATTTAATAATAAAGATTATTATAGCGAGAGTAAACAAACCAGAAATAAATGCTAATAAATTAACACCTAATATATCAAAATTTAAAAGACTGGTAAAAGCCGAAATTGGAGCATCAAGAACAGAACCAATTAAATTAGTAAATGTATATGCATTGCTGTCATTTATACCTTCATTATAACCATTATAATAACCAGTATCATATCCTGTATTATAGCCATTGGTAGAACCTTCTTTATTGCCGTCATAATAACCTTTATCATAAGCAATAGAATAATCAGCACTAAACGCTAAACCAATATTTGAAACATCAGGATTTAAAATGAGTACATCAATGGAACGAATATAATCGCTAGAATAGACAGTTAAATCAATATAATCAAAATAATCATCAGCCATATTGAATGAATAACTAGTATTATTTGAAAAATTCACTATAACAGCATTACCAAATTGAAAATATAATGGAACCAATGAAGAATAAGTACGAACACTAATTGGGTTGTCAAAAGAAATTCTATAACCAATTTGCAATGTATCATTTTCAGCTAAAAAATCATAGACTTCAGTAGAATCGAGAACGAAACCACCATTATAAGAATCAACGCCTGTATATTCAGTCAAAGATCCACTATATAGATTAGACAAAGGACTATCAATCAATAGACCGGAACTATCTGCCTCATAAAACGCAATTGAAGAATAAGTAAAAGCACCATATCCTATATAATCACTAATAGTATCACTAGCACCAGATTCATATCCGTCATCATAACCAGTGTTATAACCATCATTATTACCAGTATCATAACCTATATCATAACCTTCATTATAACCAGCATTATTGCCATCATTATAACCATTATCATAACCAAAAGAATAATAAGGAATAGAAGAAACATAAGAATCGCAAAAAGCATAACCATCAAAAACAAATACATAAGTAAGATCTAATGAAGAAGATTTAGACCATGTAATGGGATGCCAAACATGAGAAGATTTATCTAAAATATATTGTTCATCACCACATGAATAAAAGACACTATATCCGTCAGACCAAATATATTGAGAATCAAATTCAGTCAAACCACCCCAAGAAATACTATTCCATGTTTTAGTAGTTTTATCTAAAATATATTGTTCATTAAAATTTGAATAATAAATATTAGTACCATCAGTCCAAATAGAAGAACCATTAAAATTGGATAAATTCCAAGTAATAGGAGTCATAGTATAATCAGTGGTATCAAATATATAATGATTTGTACCACTTGAATAGTAAACATCACTACCATCAGACCAAAAATTCCAACCATAAAAATAACCATCAACATTTAATGAAATTGGATCCCATTCCATAGTTGATCTATTTAAAACGAAACCACTACCTAAAAAACAATAGTAGTTAGTACCATCACCAAATATATAACTAGAATCTAAACCTGCAATATTCCAAGAAATGATATTCCAAGTGAAATTATCAAAATCAAATACATATTGATAGGATCCGTCAGAATGAAAAAGATTGAAACCATCTGTCCAAAGTTGACTAGACGAAAACATATCTACATTAATAGAATAAGGTATCCACTTATAAACATCAAAATTATTTTGAGAATAATAAGGAGTAGCAGTAGAACCATATTCAAGTTTGCACCAATCAACTACACAAGAATAACTAGAAGCAGTATTAACTGAAAAGTCTAAATAATAAACTAATTGCAAAGTACTTGTTAATTTAGGCACATCAACTGAAAAACTATGTATACCAGGTTCACTAATAACAATATTTTTATAACTATTCCAAGTATTACTCCTTAACCACAATCTAACAGGCTGTGTTAATTCAAGAATATTAATAGACAAAGAAAAAGTACAATCAGTTACATAAATTAAAGGACAACTAACATATTGACAAATACCTGAATCTCTAGTAGTTCCAGCTATTAAAATTCCATTATTATGAGAACTTACAACCGAATCATAACGAAGACCTTTCCAATTATCAAAACCATAAACAATACCAGTATAACTGTCTTTACCATTAGAATTAAGTTTAAAATCTCCATTCTCTAATAAATTTTCATTCCTTGGAAGAAGAGCAGTTGTATCAGACATGGAAGTATTAGAAGAAGCATAAGCAGTTAAAGAATTTGATAAAATAGAAATAAAAGGCATCAAAAGAAAAATGCCTACACAAAGCAAACTAACCAATATAATTATAATCTTTGATTTTTTAACGCTATTATTAATCATTTTTACCCCCTACAATTCCTTCCATCCAAGTATGAGCTAGACGAACAATAAATAGTAAAACATCAACTGCCAAATGAACTATCCAACAAATAATGAAATATGATAGGATCATCAATATACCAGTACCATTGAATAGTGGAATGATACCAGTAGCACCAAATATAGAGTTAAGACTTGTAAAGACGATATTATTAGTAAATAGATCAAAACCTGCAAATGTAAAAATATTGCCAATATCTAGTGTCCCAAATCTAGCCCAATAAATAATAGAAAAAATCAATGGTAACATGTAAATCAAATACCAAAATATATTATCAAACAAACATTTAATCGTTCTTTTTCTCATTTTGAACCTCACTAATTGATTTCCTAAAACTTAAAATTTTTCTAGCTTTTAAGTCTTGTGTTTGTAAATTATTTTTAACAATTGTCTTTTCAACTGGCAAACTATCAGTCAAAAAACTATAACAATAGCAATCGAAATATTTCCAATTTCGCTTTGAAATAAATACTTTCTTTAACTTTTCTTCAACGTCTTTATCTTGTACGTTTATAACTGAATTGTCATCACTATATCGATTTTCTTCAACATAAGCTATAAGAAAGAAAGGTATCCATTTCACCAAGTGATGAACATAAATATAATTAGATAAACAACGTTTTATAGAATAGTGTAAATCATTAATACATTGAGTATCATAAACAATTACACCACCTTTTGTTTCGTGTCCAATTAATTTATTGAATAGTAAAAGTCTTTGATTTATGTCCATATCTCTTATTAATTGACTATCAGCAACCAAAGAAGCTTCTTGACAATAAATTACTGAACCATAAACAAATCGTTTTTTTCTTAATAACAAGTCGTCAGTTAATGGCACATAAGGACATGCAAGCGGTACATTTGAATACAACAATGGCAATTCCTTTAAAGGTCGATGGAATAATTTTCTAAAAAAGTTTATAAATTTGACTTTTCGAACTCTTGCTTTATATTCACTACGAACAATAGCAACTGACAATGTAGATTTACCACACTTCACTCCACCATTAACTAAACATAATGAACCAATCTTTGCGACCTTAAATTGTTTCATAAATTTTGCAACAAAGAATAAGGCAACAGCTATTAAGATAAACCAAATTAAATATTTCATAAATTATCTAAACGAAAATAAAAAGGGAGCAAAAGCTCCCTAATCTTATCTATTGCGAGAGCCTAAACTTGTTAGGAATTGAAGAACCCAACGAGACAAACCAATAGCAAGTGAAATTCCAGCAAATACAACAATCATTATACCGAAAGTTGACAATTCGCTACCACTTTCAGTAGTTGTAAAGAAAATAGCTTTTACTAATTCTGTCAAACCACTACCAATACCAGTAGCAATACCTGTGATACCAGATACTAGAATTTCGATAATTGAACTAACAATCGCAGTCCCTTCCATTTTCGTTATTCTCCTTTTTTTCAGATTTTGCCTTTTTTCGTTCTTTAACTACTCTAACAATTTGAATAGTTTGATAAGTGGCAAAAGCAATCAAACCACCAATCAACAAAAACCCTATTATACCAGACATTTTAACCTACCTTTTAATTTGATTTTTTGCTTGTTTTTTTGCATCTCGAATTCTTTTGATTGAAGAATAACAAACAATTCCAAGCACTAAACCAAAAAATATATTTAGTATTGAATTCGTAATCAACAATATATTAACTAACATATAGACACCTATTTAACCTTTTTAATATCAACAAGTTTTATAAATTGACTACCAAATTCTTGTGTGTATTCAACTTCTATTTCGTCAAACACTTTAAAACTAGACAAATCATAAGTACCGACATAATCGCTCAAGGCGAATAACTTATGAACCTTTGCTTTTTGCAATGAAGATGTATCAAATAACACATCTACTGACAAAAACTTACCTGTTCCGTCTTTTTTGTCTCCCGAAAAACCACTTAATAAAATACCTTTAATTTTCATAATCTCTCCTTAATAAATAAATTTTTTTGCAATACTTAAATATCGTGGCCTTTGATATTCTTTCTTGCTGGTATAGAAAGCGTCAGTCGATTAACGCATATCTATCATAAATATAAAGTAACTTTATATTTACAATAAGTATATATAAAGAAAACATATATGTCAAACAAATTTTATAAAGAATATTGATTTTTTTATAAATTTTCTTAATATTTTTATAGGAGACAATATATGAATCTAAAATCAATAAGAAAACAAAGAAAGTTAAGACAAGAAGATCTCGCAAATTATTTGAATATAAAACAAGCAACATATAGTGGATATGAAAGTGGGAAATACGAACCTAATATTGAAACATTAATTAAACTTGCCGATTATTTTCATACAAGTATTGATAATCTTGTAAGAGAAGATAAAGAAAATATAAATACGATACAAAAAATAAAAAACAATAACCTAATAAATATGATAAACCAGTTGAACGAATACAATCTAATGAAAGTAGAAGGTTATGTCGAAAACATGCTAGAAGAACAAAACAAAAAAGGAGAGAGATATAACAAATGATAACACTAGAGAAAACAAAAAAATTTAGACATATTGGGACAAACCCTTTATGGAATGTCAAAAGAAATTGCTAAATTTATTGGCAAAATTGAATATGACGAAGATACGCTCAAGGATAGAATAAAAAATATAACATTAATAAAATCATCAACTCTACAAGGAGATGATGATATGAAATATATTAGAAAACGAACAGATGGACGATGGGAATTTAGAAAATCTATTGATGGAAAAAGATACTACGTATATGCAAAAACTCAAAAAGCACTATTAAAAAAAATAAAATCTTTTAAACCTATAGAAACAAAAGAAAACAAAACAATAACATTTGACTTTATAAATCAATGGTACAACTTATATAAAAAAGATATAACATCACACTCTCAATATCTTTACGCTATCAACAAATATTTTAATATTCCACTATTCAAAAAGCCAATAGACAAAATTACATATTTAGAACTAGAAGAATTCTTAAACAATATTGACAAAAAACGAACTAAAGCATATTGCTACTACATCATAAAAGGAATTTTTGAAACTGCATACAAACAAAAGTTAGTCAAAGAAGATTTATCCAAATTAATAACTAAACCTAAAAATAAAACTATAAAAGGTGAACATTTTAACTTGAAAGAACAAGAAGCAATATTAAACAATTTGGACAAAACACCAATCAAAAATGAAATTATATTTTACTTACTTACAGGTTGTAGAAGAACTGAAGCAAAAAATATATCTATCAATGATATAGATTTTGATAACAACAAAATTTATATAGCAGGAACTAAAACAAAAAGTGCAAAAAGATATGTACC
>DVMB01000063.1 GCA_018715225.1 Candidatus Onthoplasma faecigallinarum
ATGATTTATAATTATAATATTTTTATGTTTGAAGAAAAAAGTAATGATGAAATTTTAGATGAGATGTTAAATATTTTGTGCAAAGAAAGTGAAATTAAATTGCCAAAAAATTTGTCAATTACAGACAAAAGAGATGTTTTAAACAATTTGATGTTGGTTCGTCCTATTGGTTATTTAGATGAATACTTTGTGAATTTACAAAATGAGTTTTTAAAGCGTGAGATGCAGGATAAACTGATTAGTCTTGACAATATAAAATACAATAAAAAGGGGATGTTTATTTCTGCGGATATATTGAATTTAAAAGCGGATATGATCGTGATATTTACATATAGATTGTTTGCGGACGTTAATTTAGGGACAGATAATATCGATACAGAATTGATATTGCGTGGCGGAGTTAACATAAACGAAGATTTTGCTAAAATATACTATGATAATAATGCAGTGTATTCATATAAAGAGCCTTACATTGTCCCAGGATATAATCTGCCGAGTCAATATGTCGCTAAAATTTTGTTGCCTGACATTTCTAAAAAAATGTTAAAAGAAGATGAAGATAATTTAAAACAGAGTATATCTAATTTATTTGATTTTATAAAGACAAAAAAATTGAAAATTGTTGCAATTGATCTAACGAATTTTTCAAAACAAAATTCGGGGGAATCTCTGGAAAAATTCGTAATTGATGAATGCTTAAAAAATTTAAAATCAAAAAAAATTAAAATTAATATAATTTTTTGCAAAAAATAATGAAAAAAATAGTATTTAATTAAATTATTTTTTATATTTACATATATTTAAAGAAATGAACATTGCTAAATTCCATTGAATTTATTATTTTTTCAATTATTGATAGTACGCAGGTTTGGGTAGATTTTGATAATTTTTTGTAATATTCTTTTTGCTCATTTTCTTCCCAGTTTTGTAGGATTTTCATTATTTTTATTAATTTTTTTAACAAATTAAATATATTAAATGTAATAATTTCATTTTTCTTGCTTTGATTATGTTCAAAATTTGATGTGGCGTCTAAATTGTCTATCAATTTTTTTATTTCGTTTTCGGTATAAATTATTGCTTCTTCAATTTTTTTGTTCATCTTGTCCTCAAGTCCATAGCAGACAGCGAGACATTCGTTGAAACATATGAAAAGATGGGATAGACAAGTCTTTCTATCAAAGGGCAGAGCTTTTTCATATTGCGACATTATGAGGTTGTATGTTTTATCATCTAATATTGGGTTGTCGTTGTATATCATATTTAATTTTATGTGTTAAAAAATTTTTTTAGAATAAAAAAACAGGCATACGCCTATTTTTTTGTAATCTCATATTCGTTGTTTGGTCGGTCAAGGATAGTATAGCCAAGACTCATGATCTTATCTCTCAATGAATCGCTGGTAGCATAGTCTTTGTTGGTTCTCGCTGTTTTCCTTTCTTCTGCCAATTTTATAATTTCTTCAGGAATATCATTAGTGGTGGTTGTGTCCTCTTGAATCTCATTTAGGCGCAATCCAAGGAATCTATCGAAATCGATGATCAAATCATAGATGTCTTTGCTGTAAGGGTAGTTTTTTAATGCGTCCCACATTACGGCAAGGGCCAATGGGCTGTTGACATTGTCTGCGACATTTTCAATAAATTTTTGTTTTAATGACAAAATATCGTCTTTTTTGATATTATTTTGACCATTTTTATGCTTTAATAATAATTTTTTTAGATTATTTAAACTTTCTTTGGAACTATCTAGAGCGGAGAATGTGAAATTTTGTGGTTTAGAATAATGTGCACTCAAAAAGAAAAGTCTCAAATCTAGCGGAGAATAACCTTTTTCTTCCAATGCGGATAAAGTATATATATTGCCTTTTGACTTGCTCATCTTCCCGCCCTCAAACATCAAATGTTCTAGATGGAACCATATGTCTACAACTTCATGTCCGCATTTTGCAAAATTTTGTGCGATTTCATTTTCGTGATGAACAGTTTTGTGCTCAATTCCGCCACCATGTATGTCGATATGTTCTCCTAAAAACTTGTTTCCAATAGTGCTACACTCAATGTGCCATCCTGGATATCCTACGCCCCAAGGGCTATCCCATCTCTGTATATGATTGTCTTTGGCAATGACCCAAAGGACAAAGTCTGCGGGATTGCGTTTTTCTTCATCTACGTCAATGCGTGCTCCAAATAATTTGTCATTTTGATTCATTCCGCTCAGTCTGCCATAGTTTGGATATTTGCTGGTGTCGTAGTATACGCCCTTTTTTGTAATATATCCGTATCCATTGTCTAGTATGTCTTGAATAAATTTGATGATATCTGGTATCACGCTGGTCGCAGGGCAGATATGTTCGGGAGTCTCTATGTTGAGTGCTTTCATATCTTTAAAACATATGTCCCAATAGAATTTTGCAATTTCTTCAGGAGTTTTGTGCTCTCTCTTGGACGCAACTTCCATTTTGTCCTCGCCCTCGTCTGCGTCGCTTGTCATATGACCAACATCTGTGATGTTCATCACGTGATTGATGTTGTAACCTAAATATTTGACCGCACGTCTCACGCTGTCCATAACAAAAAACGCACGCATATTTCCTATATGTTGATACCAATATACTGTGGGACCGCAAAAATAATAATTTACAATATTATTTACGGGTTTTACTGTGTCCAATCTTTTTGTGAGTGAGTTGTATAGTTTTAATTCCATAAAATTCCTTTTTACTTTTTATATGAATATCTAAAATATTATAGTTAATATTTAATTATGTGTCAAGTTTTTACCTTTATTTATATAAATGTACTAATTTTTATATAAATTTTTTAAAATGGTTTTTTTAAATAAATTTAAATTATTTATTTTTTTATTGGCTATACCATTGGGTATGCCGATTTGTAATATTTTATTTATTATTTATTTATAATATATTTTTTATTTTTTTGTGTTAAATATTTGATAAAATGTCTCCAATGTGTTAAACTACATTTAAACAAGTTATGGCATAAAAGGGGTAAAAATGTCAATAATTAAAAATAAAAAAGTTTACATATTCATTCTACTGATGTTTTGTGCAGTTTTTATTTTTGGTTGTAACAACATCGTTCATGTTGAAAACATACATTTTCAAGAGAATGAAATTGTTTTGCTTGTAGGGGAGACTTATTCTCCAAATGTTGTGATAAATCCTTCGCATGCAACCAATAGAGGATATACTATAATCAGCAATGATACAAGCATCGTTACAGTAAATGATAATCAACTTTCGGCAGTAAAAGAGGGTTTGACCACAATTAGAGTGGTATCTCATGATAACGAATTGAAAGAGGACTTGATCTCGGTTACGGTAAGAAAGACTACTACGACTCTCAACACCCCTAGAGATTTTGTTTATGATGAAACTAGTCAAGCGTTTGTCTTTTCAAGTGTAGAGAACGCCAGTGGTTATACTATCAAGATAAATGGAAATGAGATCAATCTGGGCAACAGCAATACATATTCATTGAGTCAGTACAATATAGAGTACGGCAATGCATATGACACTGTGCTAAACGTACAGGTAAGAGCAGATGCCCCTAGTTATAGTCAGGCATTCATAAGTTCTGCATATACAGAAGAGTTGAGTATATATCAAAATAGCCCTGTGACATCCGCTAGCATTGTGGGCGGTGTGTTGAATTTTGATAGAGTAGATGGCTCTACGACCTATGATTTGCGCATCAATGGCGAATCTTGGAAGCAGGTTAGTACAAATAGAGTAGAGTTGCTAGATCTAGACGAAAGATATATGGGACAGAATGTCACTCTAGGGATTGTGGCTTTAGTTAATCAATCGCATCAAACAGAAAACAATGTTACATATTATGCTTCAAGTAGTTTCGACATACAAGTAAGTGTCTTAGATGCAGTGTATACGACGTTTAGTTCTTCGACTTTGGTATGGAATGATGTTCCTAATGTAAATAATTACATTATCAACATTGATGATGAACAGGTCGCAACTACTTTAAACAACTATTTTGATTTGTATTCTTTAGAAAATATTGATGAATACACATATAGAGATGGCGGTTACAATATAGAGGTAATCCCAGTTCTCGACCCAAATAGCAAAAATGTTGTAAAGACGACAGCAAATAGCAATATTGTGAATTTCAATAGAGTGGAGACACCTATACTGTCGGCAGCGAACAACCTTATAAGTTGGCAAAATGTGGACAATTCAACGGGATATTTGATTACATTAAATTTCGGCGATCAGCAGTTCACTACAACAATTCAAAACAATACATTTTCATTAGAAAATTACCCTTCAAATACACAATACACATTGACTGTACAGGTGCTGGGGTATCAAAATTCAAGCGAAAACTATATCGCTTCTCTTCCTAGTGAAATAACTATCACGAAGCAAAACGAACCCGAACTTAACATAAATGACTACAATTTGGTCTTTTCAGCTCAAGAGGGAGATCGCTATTCAATTGAAGTGGATCTGGGAGAAGAAGATAATATAGTTGAGACAGTGCTAGCGGAAAGTGATTCAATCAGTTTTGCACTACGTGAATATGATTTTGTTGCAGGAGAGCACACGGTAACGGTAGTTCATCTGGGGGATAGCGAGACAGTGTTTGATAGTGGGGAATCTACTATTACCTTTACCCAACTAGCCCCTATTGACACGATCACGATTGATAGTGGAATTGCAAGTGTCAATATAGATGAAGTAAATCAAAATGCCAATATAAAGTTTGTTGTTTCCAACACGGACGTAGTCTATGAAGTGGAGTCCAGTGAGCATACATTTAATACACTGGACAGCCTGCAAGAAAATTATTTAGCGTCGGGGTCATATACGATTTCTGTGTACGTATGCGGAGATGGTTCGGCTACCTTCTCATATAGAGTAGACGGAGTAGAGACAGCGTCAAGTACGGCTAGTTTCGTTGTTCTACAAGCACCTACTGCATATATAATGGACAAGACGAGCAGCATTTTGGCATACAACGCTATAGAATCAGCAGAAAATTATAATATATATCAATATGTAGATGGAGCATTCACTTTAGTTGAGCAAGAAAAGAGTACAGAATACGAGTTTAGTTTGCTCTCTGGAGAGACCAGATTCGCCGTACAGGCTGTGGGAAATGGTAGTACTACTTTGGATTCAGCATATTCGCAAGACATAACAGTGGTTAGATTGCAGACACCGACTCTAGCCTATGATAATACCACGGACATTATTAGTAAAACAGATCCAAATTCGCCAGAAATTGTAGAGGGATATAGATTCACATTTAACGGCGAAGAAAATGATTATACTTTTGATACAGCGTTCGTTGGGTTTGAAAATAGCAATGTATTTACTCTGCAAGCCCTGGCTGTAGATAATCAAATGAATACCTATTATCTAAATTCGTTTGAAGACACCTTAGAAATCAACATGATAGACAATACAATAAGTTTGCTCCTCAATTCGTCTAATCAGTTGGTCATCACTCCTTTGAATCATGAAGAACAATACACCTTGCAGTTGATGTTTACCATAGGGGAAGAAGAGTTGTTGTTCAATGACGAAAGTGGGCAGTTAGTGTATGAAGATATTGTCTTGCCATATGTCTACGAAGAGGGAAGTTATTATATAGATCTATTGAATCCTAATTTTACTCCAATCATAGAGAGCATGACCCAAGATTTCATGGTCAAAGTCAAATTCATCATACCAAGTACTGGCGAAGATGACACAGCCAATAGTGCCTTTACTGATGATTATGATGTGACGATTTTACAGAAGTCTACTTTGAGTAGGGAAGATAATTTTATAGTCTTTACAAATGTGGAGGCTGTAAGGACGAGTCAGGACTACGCATTGCTGATAAATGACGAATTTTATCTAGAATTAGATTCCAGCACACAAAATGATACAGACAATCAAAGATTGAGAGTGGCAGTAGATTATATTTACAACAATGTTCCTAGTGAATATTTAGAAGAGATAAATTCGGTTGCAGTCATTACTCTCAATACAGATTCAGTGGAATCAAATTTAACTCTTAGCGTTGTTAGCGAAGAATTGTTATTTACAAGAGCACAGCAGATTGAACTGACTTCATCAAAAGACAATAATTCAGCCAACAATTCGGTAGTTATATCCTTTGCAGTAAGTCAGGTAGATTATGATGTAGAATATGTAGTAGAAATTTACAACAAAGAAGAAGAGAACAAAACGAATCTTGTTACACAAAGGTATCAAGATGTCATAGAATCGACAATTTCATTTAACCTCGATGGCTTTGAATTGGTGGGGGATATCTACATCTCAGCATACGTCGTGGCGAACGCCGAATTCAATCAGGAATTAGATACAATATATGTCTTCTCGTCCAGTGCGTCTAATGAATTGATGTTTACAAAGATAGATACTGTATCAAATATCAGTGTCAGCAATGGGATATTGACTTTTTCTCCTGTAGCGAATGCGGTAGGTTATGAAGTATACAAAAGAGTGGCTGACGGGTTTGAGAAAATCAACACAAGCCTGTTGACATCTCTAACATATGACCTATCTAGCGAGAGCGGAAATCTGGAAATCGCCATCAAATCTATATCATTTGACAATGGATATACCAATTCAAATTTGAGTGAAACTATTAATGTAAACAAGTTGGCTACCCCAGTTGTCTCAATAGAAAATGGTAATATAGTTCTATCCGTATCAGCAGATGTGGTTACATTGTTGCAAAATGCGGAAGTAAACTGCTCAATCATTATCATAAATGGCACGAGAGAAGTCAGCTTGAATTTGGATAGCGAGGGAGTTAGCCTCAGCGGTACAAGGATAACTATTGAACCATATATGGTGCTAAATTATGGCACGAGTGCACTTATTCGTGAAAACTTGAGTATATCTATACGTGTAGAATATGAAGATACCGAAAATAGCGTATATTATATGAATTCAAATTCTGCATCAATAGAGGTTTATGGGCTATTTAGTCCTACAAATATTAGTAAATATTCAAGCAATGTAGATGCTGCCGAATATGTGGAGCACATATCATGGACAGGAAATGCAAATAATATACTGAATAGTGAAGATTTGACTTACGGATATATCTTCAAATTGGAGATAGGATCGGGAGAAGATATAGTTACATACTATAGCACTGACAGCAATTTGAAATATTTAGATCAATCTATAGGAGCAGAACACTACTCTTATTCATCTACAATAATAGATAACAACATCATATTCCCATATGGCTATGATGAGAATGAAGACGGAACGATAGATGAGGGCGAAATATTTGGACCAAACACTTATACGATATACGTAAAAGAGGTGCCAAAGACGATTTCAGGTTATAATCTATGTTCGTCTGCCTACTCAACAGGTTATACCATTACTATAATGAGTACACCAGAATTAGTGGCAGACCAAGGGCGTATTGTTTGGACGGCAGATGATAATGCGACGAGTTACATTGTGCGAGTATACGCTAACGATTTTGAGACAGAAATAGCACTTGACACGGTCACAACTTACGAATTTGATTTTTCAAATGACGAGTTTGCTGACATGTATGGTATCTATGGCGTGTCTGTGCAGGCTATTAGTTCTAATAGAAATATATTGAATAGCCAAATCAGCGAGATAATGCAAGTATATCGTATGCCAGAAGTGGAAACAGTTACGATAGATGATGGAAGCCTGATACTTTATGCTAATCAATATTTTAGCGGAGCGGAGATAGAACTTGTCGATACAGAAGGTGGCAGAATAGAACAGTTGCTCTATTCTAGAGATGAGGACGCAGAGACTGCTTTGGCTGAAATTGAGAGTTGGCAAAATGAAGTGGAGGCAGGCAGAGAAGCTGAACTTAGCACAAGCCATAGATTTATTGTGGAAATCTTGGATAATGAAATATTGAACATCATGTCGGGCAGAAATTACACAATTAATGTACGTTTGATTGGCAATTCCAATAGTTCGTTATGTATTGTCAACTCAAGAAAATCAATAGGAACTAGTGAATTAAATACAATCAAATTAAAAGATGCTTTGTTCGAAGTGCAGACCGGTATACTTCAATTCGGCTATGAAGAAGAATATGATAGTTCTAACTTCAACTATCAGTTCAACGGACAGGAAAATTTGAGCACAAACTCATTCTGGAACAACACTGTTGTATATAAATTAAATATTACGACATCTAGTTCATCGTACGATATTTATGCGGTAGATTATTATTCATTCACGGCGGCGATTGATAGTTCAGTTTTGTCATCGGCTGATTATGTTTTGTTCAGCGGAGAGATGAACGGTTTGTATGCTTATGTGAGATACGCATATACGGACGAACAGGAAACAAAATATCTTTACTTTAATGTGTTTGAAAACAACTACATTAATTTAAGAGATTATGATTCGCTATATTATTACCCAATCAATGTTGTCAAAGAGGACGGAGAATTTGTCTATACAGGTGTGGACGCAGACAATGGATTTACGACAGTTGATATATCCGCTGGTGGTTCGTTTGTGGTTAGAGCGAGTGTGCTAGGTGGGGATAGCGTGATTCAAACTGAATCTGCATCAAGTGTGATAATCTCTCAATCTGGATATTTGACATCGAATATCAATTCCTCAAATACATTCATTAGATATGGAGACAATATATTATCATCTTCAAATGGAATGATTCGTCTAGAAAATCAGTCTCCTACTAACGAGTACGACATTGTATTAGACTATCCTGTATATATGTTGTCCATTACACCATTGAACACCCAGGATACGACAGTAGTCTACTTGTATTATACGAACGAGGAAGAGGCTAGACTGATTACAGGCGACGCAGATGGATATTATGTTCAAGTAACTTATGACGAAACGAATGGGGATATTTTACTATTTGATTTCTCGAATTATTTGGACAGCAATGGTGAATATGTGTTCAACCCAGGCACGTACAACATTCAAGTACAGACTTTAGCAGGTTTTGGTACATCTGGGAACGAAGATGATGCTAATTACTTGTTGAATTCAAAACAACCTACCAGGACATATCCATTTAGGAAAATATCCAACACGACAATAACAAGCGGTAGTGGAGTGCTAGAATTCAATTTGGGTACAGTCCAAGGCACAAATCAAACTATCTATATATATGATTATGAGATCACTCTACAAGATGTATCCACAGGACAAGAATATGTATATACAATCAATCGTGATAGCGAGGGAGTTACAGTAGATAGTGTAAATCATAGGATTACTTATGAGATTCCTGCTAGCATAGAAGTAGATGGAGAGATAATAGAGATCAACAATGCTGGCGAATATACCATCAAAGTGAAAGCAATAGCGACCGACTCCAATCAATATGTCTTGAACGGAGCATACGCTAAGACCAACGGAAGCGATGTAACGCTAACCTTTGTAAAATCAAGAGGAATAGAAGACAATAGCGTCATGGTAGACAATGGCGTGTTGAGATGGAGAGTGGCTGATCTATCGAATTATTCTACGGTAAACATTGTCCTCACATATCAGGACGAGAATAATCAAGATGTACGTATACTAATTAATACCAATGGTACAGCATACTACAATGACAGCAGCGTATACCAGTATCACTATTATAGATTTGCAGATTCTAGATACACGATTTTTGGAACAAGCACTTTAGTATATATTGATTCAGGAATTGATTATTCAGTAGAGATATATGTGGTAGGAAATTCTACATCTGGCACTGCTATCTTGAATTCTAATCCAACCGAACCAATTATAATGAATCGTGTACAGCGAGTAGATGACTCGACAATCACATCATTTGACGGCGAATTGACTTGGGAGGCAGTAGACGGAGCAAGCTCTTATGAAGTGGTGTTGACCAGCGGAGATAATGTATACACATTCTCGACAGATGAAACGACCATTGATTTTGAGACTACAACCGCAGATGATGGACAAAGGATAATTGCAGGCGATTATACAATAGAAATTAGAGCGTTGGGCGACACAATGATTACCGCAAGAAACACTGTATCGACCCACACATTCACAAAGTTAGCGACGGTTACAAATATCCGTATAGACGAAACAAATCCTGGCTCAATGACATGGGACATTGTAGACGGAGCACAAGGGTACAAAGTAACATTCAACTACACCGATTCAGCAGGAACTCCGCTATATACAGAAGAGCAACTAGAGGGAGAGGACAACAACTCATGCGAGGCTCCTACAGGTATGACTGGACAATATTCGGTAACAGTGCAAGCCATTGGTATAGGATATGGATATGTATTCAATGGAGAGCCAGCAACATTCGAAAGTTCTAAAGATAGACCAAATCCAGTCGGGGCAGTGATGTTTGATGATACAAATTATAGGTATTATTGGCAGACTGCGAGCGACTTTGGAGAGACAGACGTGCTGCGAATTACATATAACTTCAGTCCTTATATTCGTACAGAAGCAGGAAATATAGTTTTGTCTAGCAGTGAGACTATGGTTACTGTAAACATCAGTTACAATCAAACTGGCTCGTACTTCATGCAAGATGGCGTCAAATATTACTATTATGCACCGACTGAAATGGGTATGATTAGAGACTTCACAGTACAAGTAGAACGTGAAGGAAGCATGTACTCGGATGCAAGCAGTGGCGATGACCTAGATTTCAACTTGTTTAGCTATGGTGCTGGTACAGAGGACAATCCTTATAGGCTGGATAGTGCAACTGAATTGTTGAATATCAGTTTGTTCAATAGTGCTTATTACGAATTGATAGCAGCCATAGATTTGTCTAGTTCAAATCTTGCTGGCAGATTACAGGCGAATGGCTATATCATATGCGATTCATTCTACGGACAGATTGATGGTGGCGGATATTCAATTCATGGTTTGAATTCAATCAGTTTGAATGGCGTCAGCAGTCTAGCATTGTTCAACAATATAAATGGTGCTACAATCAAAAACTTAATCATAGGAGCATCTGCAGAAGAGACAATTATAACCAATACATTTGCCAATAATACCCAAGATGTGATAGAATTAAGTTTGATAGCAGTCAATTCTACAAATTCTACAATAGAAGATTTGACAATCTACAATCTAACATTTATCATAGCGGGCAGTGGAACACTACAAAGTGAAGTTTATGTTGGTGGATTGTTTGCGAACACAACATCTACCACTATATCAGGTTTACTAGCAAATGTGGACATTCAGTTCAATGCTAATTCCACTGCAGTATCGTATATCGGTGGAGCTGTAGCAAATGCAGAATCGACAACAATTAATTCTTCTTCAAGCCGTGCGTCGCAGATAGAATTCTCAATATCTCAAGGCGTAACTAATATAAGATTCAATTATATTGGTGGTGCTGTTGGATATATGGATGGCGAAGATATGAGGACAAGCGGCGTATATGACGCAACGGTCGAAATGAATATCACTAACATCTATTCATCTTATATAGGTGGAATTGTAGGATTTGCTAACAAGATAACTATTGATGGTAGTGAGACATCTGGCTCAATCACACATCAAGGACTAAACGTGAACATTTACATGGGCGGAATAGTCGGTACTGGACAGAGTGCAATTATCAATGATTCGCAAGTAAATCTAGAGTTCAATATTCGAATAGCAAACGCTAGCTCGTCAATTTATATAGGAGCAGTAGCGGGAGCGTTGAGAACTGCAAATACAGGCAACGTCGATTGTCAAGTAACAAATTGCGGAATAGGATATACATTTGTTGAACAGACAATACTTAACCAGACAGGCATAGATCAAATCGGTATCTATGGCACAAGTACTCAAACAAATATAACTGTATCTGGCTGTTATGAGATTTAAAAGGGGAGAAAATGAATTATAGTGATGAAATATTGGAAAACAAATCATTTAACTTTTTCAAACAACTGATGTATAATATTGTTGTAGCGATATGTATCATACTGGCTGTTTGCTTAATTTTGGTGTATGGGTTTAAATTTAGACCATACGAAGTGCTGTCAAACAGTCAGGCTCCCTATTTCACAGTTGGAGATATGGTCATAGTGAAAGGGCAAGATTCTTATGAGGTAGGGGATATCATTAAATTTGATCATAATGGTGTCCCTACAACTCATAGGTTGATAGCGATCAAGGAATATCAAGGCACGACTTATTACATTTGCCACGGGGACAACGTTCAAAATACAGATGGCTCGTATGATCACGATTATCAATGGGAAATTGATAGACTGACCGATATGACTTATGAAGAGATTTTGAACGGAACAGATGAAAATGACACGAAGTTAGTCATCAATGTTCAAATCGTTACAGAAGCAGATATTGAAGGTAAAGTAGTCGCTTCATTGAATAATTGGGGTAGTTATTTTAGCTTCATAAACGCACACAAACTATTGATTATAGCAATTATTGTATCAGTTTGGTGCGTCAGTGCTACAGTGCAAAATGAATTAGATATTCGAAGAACAAGGAGATTATTTCTATAGATGAGGGCAAAAACTAAGAAAAATTGGTTCTCAATTATAACTGCCATTTTGGCAGTGGTTTTTGCGTTTACTATTGGGGTAACCTACGCCGCACAGATTGTGAATTTGTCATTTGGTAGCAATGGTTATGACACCACTGCATATGCTGGCAAACAATCTTATGTGGTAATCAATGACACAGAAAAAACTCCTATACCTTTCGGTACAGGAGCACGTAACTATGAGGTTGCGATTCAATATTCGTTCAGTTATTCGTTCGACATCAGGGTTAGATATAGCCTGGCTTGGTCTAGTGGAGCGGATACATCAAACGTAATATTGAATTATGCAAATAGAAACAACTTCATCGTTGATAACGAATACATCTATTATACCGAGACGATCCCAGCAGGGACGGGTACATTAAATATATTTACGGGAGTCAGTTTCACAGATACGACAGACTCTACATATGAAGGGGCTTCGTTGACAATCAATATTGATGAAGTAAAAATAAGAAAATCGACCTCGTCGTACACGACTTCGCATGATCTGTATGTGGACAGTGTGGCGGGTAACGCATGGATACAATATAAGAATAGATCAACTTTGTCAGGAGCACACGTGATAGTGTACAATTCACGATATGATTATGATCACGGTGTCTCACATCCTGGGGCAGAATCTGCTTATCAAAAGAACATGACAGGCTCTGTTGTTACCAGTGCCAATTGGGCAGGAGGAAACAAAGAGTATGCTGGTGTTGGAATGTATATCATCAATGGGTCGTCTGCTATTACGTTGAGGGTCAATGTGGTGGGCTCTTGGCGACCAACAGATTCTGCAACTATCCTAGATAATACTATATTGTTAAATTATTCATCAAATTGGACACGAGAACGAATGTCTACGGATAACGTATTTGGAATATACACTTATAATTTGATTATTCCAGCGAATACGGCACTGTATATCAATATTTTGGACAGTGTAGAGATAATCAGCAAAGGGCTTTTACAACAAGCGGATTACACTAATCATAGAATGCTGATTACGAGAGTAACAGTAAACGATGTTGCATTTTATTCATTTACGGACGGAATATCTACAGGTAATATCGTCAATACAACTGATGTAACAACTACAGGCACATATAACCCTACAAGTGATTCCAATAAGGTTAGCGTTATCAATACTACTTTATATCAACCGGGTCTATATGATATATCATTGGAAGGTCAGCAGACCTATGATGCCAATGTCAGCATAACGAACAACACAGCCAACAAAATTAGAGTCAGCGTTACATTCTCGCTAAGGTATTATATATCTAATGCGAAGACATCAATTAGTGGAGACCAAGTTTACGGGGACGCTAGTGATTTTGATGATCCAACATTGTGGTTTAGAGATACAGGCACGACATCATCAGCAACAGATTTCTCAGCAAACGCAATTAATCTAACTAGTTATATAGCACCTTATTCTACAGTCAATATATTGCAGCAGTATGTTGTCAACGCTGCATTTAGAAGTAGTATGATTTCGCAGTATGGGAATTTTGACTTTTGGGTGGTGCTGGAGCCAACAATTTCTATTTTAGATGACAATGACACTTCAACAACGACCGCTTTATCAGTTGAGACCAGTGCAGTTTCAAGCGGATCAAATACAATATTGACCTTTAGCGTGAAGAACAATAGCATGGAAGCAATGACTGGGATCAATGCAGAGTTGATTGCGTATAGGAATGTTGCAAGTTTCGCCAGCACAAGTGCACAACCAGACGACTGGGTTTCTAGTTATTGGAGGTACTACTATTACGATACTGGCACTGGGACGTATGTACAGAATACGAATCGCACGTGGAATGATGAGCAACAATATTACACCATGACGCAATCAAGGGAATTGATTTCACTTACTAACGCAACGCTATATAATGGGTTCACATTGTCAACGACAGGGACGCCAACGAGCGGTAGTGGATATCAATTTAGAGCGACAAACATAACCATTCAACCAAATGAGACAGTACGAGTTGCATCCGTTACCATTACTACGAATGGATATTTGACATTCAATAGTACAGCGACAGGAAGTTCTAGTGCAACGAGCACAAATTTAGACATAGTTGATGAGGGAACAAGCGGAGCGTATATCATTAACAATTCAACCTCTTCATATTATGTTAGATTTACTGGCAATATGGAGACAGGCTCTATACCAAATATAGTGACAGTCAATGGCTACAACTATTACATAGGCATAGTTCGCCCTGGACAAGTAGTCAAGATTCCTATGGCGACGTCATCAAGTGTGTCAATTGAGACTATTGCCGACACAGGAACGTATACAACTTCTACTTTGAGTGCTTGGGATACACAGATACAAGAGATATTCGACACATACTTTAATTAAAAAGGAAATATATGAAAATAAAAAACAAGGAGATTAAAATAATTAGTTTATTCGTCGTACTGGCGTTAATCTTTTTGTTTTCGTTTAATATCACATATTCGTATTTTACTTCGACGCATCAGGCTTCGGGGGATATAAACTTTTCTAATTTAAATGTTAGATTCGCTTACACCACCACCGCTAGCATGGCGTCGCCAATAGTTGTTACGGAATCGACCTTATCCGTTCGTCCAAGCGATTCTAGCGGGACAATCTCAAGAGGAACGACTTTCCAACTGGCACTGGAAGATGGTACTGATCTATCATATTTAGCATTCAATGCGTCCAGTGATTCATGCAGTAGTTATATCAGGTTTAGGATAAACGCCTATCAGGTGGAGGATGGCAACATTGATAATACAGTAAATTATGGACGATATTTTGAGATTTCTGGCAGTGGATTTACGAGCAGTTCACAATCTGTAAATAATGTTACAAACACCATTTACTATATGATTAACGCACTGAATGCAAATCAAACGGTCGTATTTGCTACTGGGATCAAATTGCTTGAAGAAGCACCAGTTGATCTATTAAATTCGCAAGTGCGTCTCTATATAGAATTTGAAGCAGTGCAGAGTGCTAACCAAGCATATTTGTCAGTATTTAATGATGGCTGGGGATATTCAGCAAATTGGAGTTAGATTTGAAAAGAACAAAAGTCGTATCTTCATTAAATGTCATGACAGTATTGATTATACTGTTAGGTCTTTTGTTGGCTTTTGTGGGCGTTACGAATTCATGGTTTACATCAGGGCAGGGACTTCAAATTGAATGTATTGTCAACATTGGACAGATGAATTTGTCTCTATATCAAGTCAATAGCGACGGAGAAGATGTTTTGATACGGACATTTAATGAAAATGAGACTTCGAATCAACCTAGTTATGTAGATGTAACGAACGGCGAAGGCACGAAAGAGATTGTACCAGATGTGGAAAATTCCTTGACGTTAAAACTGGTAAACAACGATCAGGGTGATCAGTCTGTCTATTTGAGATATAAAATTGAATTTTATGTAAGCGATTATAATTCAAGTGATATATTACTGAATAGCACAATTGCAGGTTACACTGCACCGACCGCATCTAATAATGGGTTTGTATATTCGAATGGATACTATTATTATCAAAACAATGCTGGAGAAAATCAAATATTTCCATACGGCGAAGAAATAAATTTGATGACATCGTTCGTGATTGATTATTCAAGTTTTGCCTTTGACGGAGAATATCCAACAATTAGTGGAAATAATTTTAAAATAGTTATAACTGTTGAGGGGTTTGACGTTGATCCAGGAGTCTAATAAAAGGAGGTAGTTTATGAGAAGAGATTTTAACGACATGACAAAAAGTGATATGCCATTTGATACTTACACTGACTATACAATACAACGATATGAACAATCAAGAAAAGCTACCGAAGACTCAAAACACCCATCAAAAATCAAAAAGTTTTCAAAGAAAACACCTAATGAAGTTCAAGAAAGAATAGATAACACATCTCAGGAAAAGACAGATAACAATAATGCCAATCAATCTAAAACGGACAATGGTTTTAGCAAAGACACATCAACTATGCCAAGGACACGTATAAAATCAAACACTATGGATTTGATGGATCTAGAGGAACTGAATGAACAGAATATAAAATCTTATAGATATAGGTCTAGGCGTAATCGAGTAATAATAATAGTTTTAGTAATTTTATTGGTGCTAGCCGTTGCTGGTATTTCAATTTATGCCAGCACATTATATCTAAATGATAATTGTTTTCTTTATATTCACGGAGATTGTTCGGCGACATATATTGTGGACGGAGAAGAACTGTCCAGGTTCCGTACCCCGTCGAATTTGCAAGGAAACAGAATTTTGGAAGTTGACACTTACATCAGGCTAGAAACTCCAGGGCAATATAATATCCGCTTTTTAGTGCTTGTCTATCAAGGGGATGAATTGTTAGATAATATCTTACTCTACGAGCCAAATAGGAGCGATTTCTATCTTGGTACGGACAATTATTATCATAGCAATAAAGCAATAGATGGCAATGCAACTGTACATCTATTTGAAGGTGTCATTCTAGATTATGAATATGAAAACACCTTGAACGTAGATAATTTTAGAATGGAAGTGCACACTTATTTTGAAAGAGTATAAAGCCGATAAGGCTTTATATTTTTATTGATTTTTTGTGTCCAATATGCTAAAATGTTGCTGAGGCTAAGAGGCTAATATGTTAGAATTAAAAAATATAAGTTATAGTGTGTTTGAACGCAATAGCGAAAAGACCATTTTAAATGATATATCTTGCACTTTTGATGACAAATCTATTACCGCTATCACAGGGCATAACGGCAGTGGAAAATCTACTTTGACAAAAATTATCATGGGAATAATCAAACCCACAAAAGGCAAAATCTATTTTAATGGAATCGATATTACAGACATGCCAATCAATGAAAGGGCAAAATTAGGTATAAATTATGCCTTTCAACAACCTATCACATTTAGGGGTATAACCATAAAAGAGTTGATAGATATTGCATCGAATACAGAAAATTCAGTATCAAATGCTTGTAATTATCTGTCAAAAGTAGGCATCTGTGCAAAAGATTATATCTACAGAGATTTTGACAAAACCTTGTCAGGTGGGGAACAAAAACGTATAGAGTTAGCATTGACACTTGCGAAAAAGGGCGAGTGTATAATTTTTGACGAACCAGAAGCGGGCATAGATCTGTGGAGTTTTGACAAATTAAGCGATATTTTCGATAGCAATAAAATGTATATAATTGTCAGTCATCAAGAACGACTTTTAAAGCGTGCAGATAAAATCATGGTGCTAGAAAAGGGCAATTTAGTTTCGTATGACGAGGCGGAAAAAGTTTTGGCAGAATTAAATAAAATAAAATGTAGAAAAAATATTGGAGGCATAGATGAAATTAGATAACATATCTAAACAATTATTGGAAAAAATCGCTGGTCTTCATGAAATACCTGCCGGGGCAGTATCCTTTAGAAAAGACGGAAAAAGCCAAATAGTTCGCTCGACAGCAAATATAGAAATCTTTCCTAAAAAAGATAAGCCGGGAATAGATATAATCATTCACTCTAGTTGCAAAAACGAAGCCTGTCATATACCTGTCATTGTGGATGAAAATGGACTTTTTGATCTGGTATACAATGATTTCTATATAGAAGAAGGAGCCCAGGTAACGATTGTCGCAGGCTGTGGGGTGCACTCTACTGATGAAAGTGGGCATGATGGTATTCATACCTTTCATATTGGAAAAAATGCAGTAGTGAGTTATATAGAAAATCATCTAGCAACTGGATCGGGCAAAAACAAAGTGATGAACCCTACTACTATAATCAAAATGGATGAGGGAAGCCAAATGACAATGACGACTACGCAAATTGGCGGAGTAGATTATTCGAATAGGATAACAAAGGCGACTCTAAAAAAAGATGCAGTGCTAAATATAAATGAAAAAATCATGACAGCAGGCTTTAATGTCGCAAAGACAGATTTTAAAGTTGTGCTTCAAGGAGAGAATAGCAAGTGTGATATTGTCTCGAGAAGCGTTGCTAGAGATGAAAGCGAACAATACTTCAAATCAAATATTGTTGGGAAAAATTCGTGCTTTGGGCATGTCGAGTGTGATGGTATTTTATTGAATGATGCTAGAATTGATTCGATTCCAAGGGTCAGTGCACTAAACAATCAGGCTTCACTATCTCATGAGGCGGCGATAGGAAAGATTGCTAAAGAACAAATAGTTAAGTTGATGACCTTAGGCTTGAGCAAGGAAGAGGCTGAGAGAAAAATTATAGAAGGGTTTTTAAAATAGGCTAACCACCTATTTTTTTACTATTGACATTGAAGGCAACTTGTGCTAAATTATACATGGCGTTTTGATATGGTTTATCAAAAATATAAAAGGAATAAAGATGTCATATCTAATTGAAAGTATAATAGAATCAAAAGAAGAATGGGAATCAAAATATAATCAAATATATAATTATTTTATTTCCAATTATTCTTCCATTTACGGGTTGGAAAAATATAATGCTGACTTATATGCTTGGCTAATGCAACAGAGAAAAAATGAAAATTTAACTGAAGAGCAAAAAAATAAAATAAAATTATTGCAAAGTAATTATAAAAATTATATTTTCTCAAAAAATTATGAAAAAATATTAAAATATATAGAAAAAAGCAGCAATTTAACTGAATTAAGGAAAGCAGATCCTAGTTTATTTGCATGGTATCAAGAGATCTTGGCAAAGTATGACGCACTAGATGATGACAAAAAGCAGAAATTAGATTATGCGAAATCTAGATTGAACTATGCTGGAGAACATGCTTTGTTGAGAAAAAATTTAGCACTTCTAGAGCGGTATCTTCAAGAGCATGGCAGTTTGGAAAATTTAAATGTAGAGAACCCTAAATTATATTTTTATTTACAGAACAAAAAACAAAGTATTAAGCGAGTAAAAATAAGTGATAAAAAATTAAAAGCAACATTGTTGAAATTTTTAAAATACTACGACGAAATAAAAGTAATAGAAAAGGAAAAATTTTTCGACACAGCGACTAAAAGAATACTTGAGTTGCTTGAGCAAGGAGAAACTCTAAAATCTATTTCAAACAAAGAAAATCGTCTCATGGTATGGTATTACAGGTGCAAAAAGAGAACGAATTTATCACAGCATGAGAAAGAAGTCTTAGATCAAATATCAAATTATCAAATCGATAGAGAGAGTTTAGTAAAAAAAGCTTGCCAGCGAAAGTGGTTAAAGACTTATGCAAAACTCGCTAAGTATTATGAGGAGCATGATTCTTCGTTGGAGGGTCTATATAAAAACGATCCCGATCTATATAGTTGGTGGCTAAAAAATAGGCATACGACCAATCCTGAGAGAAAGGTGTTAATGGAAAAATTTCAGTCTATTAAAGATAAAAATTGGGAAGACATGTATGCAACAATAAAATATAAATTAGAGCAAAATATCAAATTAAATACAAAAGAAAAAGCATGGCTAAAATATCAAAAAGAACGAAAAGCGAGCCTAACTCCTCAGCAAATTGGGAAAATGGTAGAAATAATTTTATAAAAATAAATAAAAAAATAAAAATAA
>DVMB01000064.1 GCA_018715225.1 Candidatus Onthoplasma faecigallinarum
CTTTGTAAGCCTTTTCTCCCATTTCCTCTAATCTCTTTACTTTGTCTACTTTTATTTCAAATTCACTTTGAACTTCGTTTTCCATATAATTACCTCTTTGTCGAGTATATCAACAATGCCACAAATTGTCAACATCTTAAAAACTTTCGCTCGTTTTTCTTCCTTTATTCTTTAAATATATTATTGACACTGATTTGTTATTTAGATAAAATATTGTTATGAAAGAAATATTTATAGATAAAAGGGATAATAATTTTCAATACATAGAAACCTTGAAAAGAAATCGAACTAAACGAAATAACAATCATGAGTTTTTTGTTGAAGGTGTAAGAAATATAAATCTTGCAATTAAACATAACTGGAAAATAAAGCATTGGATCTATAATTCTAAAAAATTATCAAATTGGGCAAGCGAAAAAATAAAGTCGGTCAAAACTGAAGTCAATTATAATGTATCTCAATCTTTACTAGACGAATTGAGTGACAAAACAGACAAATCCGAATTATTAGCAATTATAGAAATGAAAGATCGTACTGTAAAAATAACAAAAAATCCTTTTATTGTAATCTTTGATCGTCCCTCAAAAAAAGGAAATTTAGGTGCGATTATGCGTAGTGCCGACGCTTTTGGTTGTGATGGAATAATTATTGTTGGGCATTCTGTAGATTTGTATGATATGGAAGTAATACGTGCAAGTATGGGGTCATTTTTTGTCGTTGATACTCAAATCATCAACCAAAAAGAAGAGTTGCTAAACTTGTTTGATAATCTAAAAAATAAATTTCCTAACTTAAAAATAATATCAGCAGATGAAAAAGGAGTGAGCAATTTGAACGAAACCGATCTCACGACCCCTACAATTATCCTAATAGGAAACGAAAATCTCGGGCTTAGCAAATTCTTACTTGATGTAAGTAATATTAAGGTAAAAATTCCCATGGTTGGCGAAGCATCAAGTTTGAATGCCTCAAATGCTGCTGCTATATTCATGTATGAATTGTTTACACAGAGAAAAAAATAAAAAAATAAGGCAAACTGCCTTATTATTTTTTGAATATTGGTTTTACTACCACATGACGCTTTTCTCCCTCTCCTGTTGACTCGGTCGTAACGTCATCTCGACCTTGCAAGGTTGTGTGCACAATTCTTCTCTCATAAGCGTTCATTGGATCAAGGTGAATATTTCGCTCTATCTTTATGGCTTGCTCTGCGGTTCTATTCGCTAAATCAATTATCGCTTGATTTCTATTTTGCTTGTATCCGTCCACATCAAGATACATGCGAACAGGTCCTTCATGTCGCAATTTTAATCCAGACAAAAGCATCTGTAATGCCTGTATATTTTCTCCATGGAAACCTATAAGTTTTCCTAGTTTTTCGCCCTTGATTGAAAAGGACAATTCATTTTCATTGGCAACACAATCTACAGTCGCATTTTCATCTATCAATTTCGCTAAACCTAGCAAAAATTCTTTTCCCTTTTCTTCTAGACGAGTTGTATCAACAATTCGTTTTTTCTTCTCTACTTTTACTTCTTCAGTCTTTGCTTCTACTTCATCGCTAGATGTAGTCGTATCTACTGGCTGTTCTTCTCTCTCTTCGTTTGGCTTAGGCTCTTCGAGTGGTGTCTCATTTTTTTTCTCCTCTCCCCAAGTCAAAATCACTTTTGCTTTTTTGAATAGTCCGCCATTATCAATAACTTTCACATCCACATCTTCACGTCTCATACCGCATTCCAAAAGTCCATTTTGAATGGCTAGTTCTACACTTTTCCCCGTCGCTTCTATCTGCATAATCTTCTCTCCTATTTTCTATAATTTCTACTGTACTCTACCACTTCCACATTTTTCTTTTTCAGCAAGACATCCCCGTCCTTGCTATTTTTATTTTTAGCACGAATGATCAATGTCAAAATTGTCGATATGATCGCTGTCATGAGCGAATTGACAATAACGTACAATGTAAACACAACATTGGATGTCAACGCCAATATCAACATGGTCAAAGGAATTACAAACATCATAATCTTGTTCATCATGTTCATCTTTTGACCTTTGCTGACAAGTTTTGCGGACAAGAACTGGGTCAGGAATGATACCAACACTGCCAAAATGATTATAACATAATAACCATTGACATCATTTCCGTCCCCTACAATTATCCTCACTATGTTGTCATATCTTGTTTGTGCCAAGGTCCTATCTTCATCTGTTAGGTTATAATGGTTGGCATAGTCTTCAAAATCCACGAACTGACTCGTGTTCGTATCCGATTTCCATACATTTTTGATCCAAAGCCAACTATTTTGTTCGCTCAATTCGTCATACTTGTCCTGAACAACAGTTGCCACATATTCATCCAGAGATAAATCTGTTTCAATGTTAGCATAATTTTCTTCTGCCTGAACATATGCTGTATCCAACTCTTGATAGGTCGTATACAACTTTTCTTCTCCATATGAACGGATACTTGAATACAAAGTAAACAAAACGACAAGCGAAATCAACAATGTGATCAACATTGTAAAGCACATTCCTCCAATGCTAACATTGTATTTTTTGTATAACTTTGTCGTTTCTTGATTGAGTCTATCTCTGTCGTTGCCATATTTTGCCTTGAGTTCCTCCATCTCTGGTTGCATTGCAGCATTTGCACTCGCCTGTTTTTGAGATTGAAGACGCTGAATTATATCCAGCGGGCTCAAAACTAACTTCAAACAAATAGTAAAAACTATAATTGCCCAGCCATAATTGACTATCCAATCAGCAAAAAAATCTATAATTATAGCCCAAAAATTGTTGGCTAAAAGTAAACTGACACTGTTCAACATTTCCATTTATAATTCCCTAACAAATTCATTTTGGGAAAATCATAGCCCGCTTCATGATTTGGCCTACATCTAACTAGACGTTTTATTGCCAAAGCCGTTCCCCAAATTGCTCCAAATTCAATTATACAATCCCAAGCATATCTGCTACATGTAGGGATATATCTACAACTATTGGACAATGTATATCTAATCACTTTTCTATATAGTCCCAATAATAACAACTCCACTATTGTGATAGGAAAAGTTATGATATAATAGAATCTAAACATTTTTTTCTCTCAACAAATTGTTTTTTTTCAACACACGCAATAGTTCTGTCTCTATATCTGTAGATTTTTTGTCCGCAATAGATGGTTTTGCTGTGATGATGTAATTTTTGATGGCAAATCTGTCTATGTTTAACCTACAAGCCTCGCTGATAATTCGCTTCACTCGGCTACGCACGACCGAATTTCCAACATGCTTGGACACACTTATTCCAATTTTGGGATACGGCTTGTATGCTTTCGTATAGTGTATTATGAAGTCTGCAGTATGTGCCACCTCTCCCTTTTTGTAGATATAATTGAATTCTTTTCTTTTCTTTAATCGGTTTATTTTATTGAGCATATAAACCAAACTCCTTATCTAGACAATTCTTTTTTTCCTTTGTTTCTGCGTCTCTTTAGCACTTTTCTACCAGATAAGGTTTTCATTCTTGCTCTAAAACCATGAACTTTTTTACGTTGTTTCTTTTTAGGTTGATAAGTTTGCTTCATAGGTCTCTCCTTTTAAATTAGTATCTAAAATATGATAACAAAATTTATATTTCTTGTCAATAATAAAGGACAAAAATATTTTGTATAAAAAAGTGAAAAAACAAAAATGCTCATACACTTGAGCATTTCATTGTTTTTATATTCACATAAAGACCTATAGAAATTGATAATTATATTTTAGTATATTATATTTGACCTTAAAATTCATCTGTTACATGCACAGATTTTACTATTGTTGCAAGACTATAAAATATTTGTTGATTCATCATTTGTCGGTCTTGCTATTTTTTATTTTGACCACATAGAGTGCAAATTGCAATATGCAAACACTTCAACTGGGTTTTCATTTTCAATCAGGTTGAATTTAGCCTTTGGCTCATCGCCTGCCTTTAATACACGCACATAGTACCCACGATCTGTCAAAAGTACGATGTTTGTGATGAGGTGTTCTTTTGTCATAGGGTGCAAAATCTCTCCTACTGTTACCTCAATGGTGTTGCCGTTTCTTTTAACTACTGGCACATGTTTTTCCTGGGCAGCATCTGTCTTGTTAGGGCGAATCTCTTCCATCGGTTCTCCGCAACATACTACAGGCACCTTGCTGTCTACCATTTTTATCACTACGTTTCCACAATGACGGCATCTAAAAAACTTTAATTTTTTCATTTGTCTCCTCCTTTTTCTTTTTTCTCTTGTTCAAATTCGTTTAGATGTTTTTTTATCTCGCTGATTATGTTTTGTTCCGGAACAGTCAACCTCCTGTTTTTTTCTAGATAATCTAGAATAACGATTGTATCATCTTTGATTTTCTCTCGTCTCTCGTTTGACAAAGATTTGCTGTCTATTATGTTTGCCAGTCTGTCAGCCAGTTTGATTACCAAAGCATACTCGCTCATGGCATACATCTTTTTTGCTAAATACTCGCCTTTCCCCACCATATGTGCCATGTATGAGGCAGAAGTAACTTCCATTACCATGCTAGCCACCATCTCTCCAAACTTATCCACCAATTCTCTATATGAAGTATAAGTATCCTCTAGAGTATCATGCAACAACGCCGCCGCCACAATAGAGTCTATATTTTTAGATGGCTTATATTTCCTAACAATCTCAGCAACCATAATAGGGTGATTAATGTAGGGAGTAACTCCATCTGCACGAAACTGCCCCTCATGTTTTTTCTTGGCAAACTCTAAGACTTCATTGTAATCAATCATATCCCCCTCCACCTAAAATAAAACTAACGGAAGATAACCTCTCAACATTCTGCATTATTTGTTATCTACTATATAATAATTTACAATATGTAATAGTTTTTAGCTAATCCTATAAATAAAAATGAAATTGCCTTTTTCTTTCCATATTGTGTCTAGCCTTTCTGTCCTCGGGTGTCTCCATATCTTCTCGTCGCAACTTTCCCTCTTACTCAATTGCTTCCGCAATTTTCGTCTTTGGTCGGTTGCTCCTTTTTCCCATATTTGCTTCGCTCATATGGGACCCTTTTCGTTGTTGAAGATATGGTGTCTAGCCTTTCTGTCCTCGAGATTGTCTGTCCATATCTTCAACAACGATGTCGAAAATTTCGCCTAGTGTTGAGCAATATTTCAAGACGTCCCATGGTTCGTTTGTATGAAAATGAATCTTGATAAGTTCGCTATCCCCAACAGCAATCAAACAATCTCCTTTAAAATTCTTTGTGAAATAGTCTCTTATTTTATCTTCGTCTAGCCCTTTTCCCTCAATCAAAAGTTGAGTATCATATCTAAATTCTATCATCTTTACCACCTTTTCAAAATTTGATGTATATATTATGAAATAAACGAAAAAAAAAGTAAAGCAATTTTTACAACTTTCATTTTGACCCTTCACACGTGGCTTTACATCTACTAAATCTTCAATAAAATCAAATATTTTGTCTATAATTGTTGAATATGAATTAAGTTCGATTCCTAACACAAATTAGTTGAGGAGGATAATATGAAAAAATTAAAAATTTTTGTTTGCTGTCTATCATTAATTCTTATCACTGCATTTTGTTTTTCACTAATCAATCCAAGTATAACCTCATATGCGGCCGAAGATACCGATGCTATCAAACTTTCAATAACCGGCAGTTATTCCACTTCAATAAAAGCGGACACGGCCGAAGTCCATGCCATAATTGAAGCCATTGGACAAGATGAACTGACAGCAAAAGAAGATGCTTTTTCTAAATTTGAAAAAATAAAAAACTATTTAGTTGATGCTGGAATAGCGGAAGATAAGATAAACGTAACATATTTTAACACTAACACCAGCCAAAACAACACATATACAGGCAACATTGTCTGTTACTATTCGGTTTTGAATTATTCATTTACGACCAATGATATGGATAACCTTGATTCTACGCTGAGTTTACTTTTAGATAACGGAACACAGTCAATAAGTTATATAAACTTTTCCTCTTCCGCATCATACGATGTTTATCAACAATCTCTAAAAGAGGCGTTAAACGTCGCAATAGAAAACGCAAAAAATATCCTTAGCAAAGAGTCAGTTCAAACCTACAGGATCAAAGAAAAAAGTTGTTATTACGAACCTGTACTTTACAGAAATTTTGCGGATCTCAGCAGTATGAACCAAGATGTTGATATAACTGCCACCGTTGAAATTATCTGCGGATAAATATTTCATAATCACAACTTTTAGATATTGAATTTTTTTGTTACCTTATTTATCAATTGATTTAATTATATTGATCGTATTCATAGTGTTTGGAAAACCAATGTACGGAAGACATTGTAACATTGTTGCTATCAAGACTTCTTTTGTATTGCCCACTTTTAAGTTTCCTAAAACATGTGCTTTAATTTGAGAGTCCGACCTGATCGTCGTGAGAATGACCAAAACCAGCAATTCTCGAGTCTTTATATCTAACCCTTTTCGTGTATAAAAATCTCCAAAACCAAATTCAGTCAAATATTTTGGAATCTCTGGGACATCTTTGTATTTGTCCTTTATCTCATCGCCATATATAGGATATTGTATGTCATGCCCTGCTTTGAATCGAGTTTTTTCATTTACGGTCCCCATATTTTCAAGTGGTAATTTTATTCCTCTAGTCTTGAACACATCGTTCATAATTCCTACAGCATTAAGCGTCTTTGGAAAACCTATAAATGCTGACAACTGATACATTGCTTCCCTAATCTCTATAGGAGTTGCTCCTGCTTGCAACGCTCCGTTGATATGTGCAGATAATTGAGGCAATGTCTGCATGGTTGCTAGAGCGGTAATAGTTATCAATTCTCGCATTTTGAAGTCAATTTTATCACTGCTGTGAAAAATATCTCCAAATATAAATCTTCTTAAAATTTCCATCAACTCATGATCTATTTCATTTTCTGCTTTTGGCAATTCGCCAAACAACTTTTCATATACTTCTCTACTTGATTTTATTCTACTCATATTTTATCCTTCTTCTTATATTCTTTATATAATTGTATTACAATAATACTATTACAAAATTGTTTGCCGGCAATATTGAAAATTACGAGCCTTGTATTTTTATTTGATTAATTTAAACTTTCAAGCCAATGTTTTAGTGTTCTTAACAATTTGTTATATTTTATTATGTTGTAGGCATTATTCGTTATTTTGCAATTTATTTCTATTTGCAAACTCCAAAGATCTGGATATTTATATTTTACACTTCTAGAAATTGTATGAGACGCAGCCATAAATGGTTGGTCAATATACACTATAAACCCCTCTTTTTGTAATGATTTGTTTAATAAGTCAAAAATTCTAACATTGTTTTCAATATTTTTTCCTAAAAAAATTCCCAAATTTATATCACAATCTCTCTTGGCTGCAAGTCCATGAAAATCTATTACATATTTTATACCTTTTGTTTCAATTAACGAATAAATAGTATCCTTGTATTCGCTCTTTTCGTCAAAATTTGCATCATCATTATTATTCTTGGTCTTGGCTATTAAAAAACTATTTGTTTCTTTCTGCAAATACAAAGCTGTAGCAAGACTTCCCACTTCTTTAAATTTTAATTTTCCCAACCTAACTTGAGAAACCCCATGAGGTGCAGAAAGTAAAACTTTATTGTTTCCAGTTATTACAACATGATTTAAGTGTTGATTTTTTTTCATAAAGTTTTTTCTGTCATTATTGATTTTTGTAAAAGAAACTTGTTTCATATATCTCCAATTATTTTAAAGTATTGAAATATTTTAATTCTAAAAAACATCTCACAACATAAAATTTTTTCTAACAACGCTTGTCTTCAGTATATCATAAAATATTATATTTCAAAATAAAAAATAAGTCATAACATTTTAAAATGTAAAAATTACTTAAATGTTGTCTTTGTTTTCTACCTGAGCAAATGTCCACTGAGAGTTGTACATTTCTATAATAGTCGCGTTTGTTGTGCTATCCCAATAATACCATTCATTTCTTTCTACAAAAATTGCGTCATCTTCATTCAAGTCATATATCTTATCTTTGAATATTATTCTTCCTTTGCCTTTTTTTACATAAAATATTGCATCTAATAGAGTATTTCTACACCAGTTGTCTAGAGGATATCTTCCTGTAATCTCCACAATAGCAAAATCCAGATTTTTTATATTAAACAGATATTCATATCCTTTTGTAGTTTTTGTTTCCCAAATTTTTCTATTATCTCTTTTTATGATTTTCATATTACACCTTATGAATATTATACCATATTACCTTTCATTTTGTATTAAATTTCGTAGTATAAATTCTAATAAACAAACTAAAATTGATAATTTAAACTCATGAATATGTATAAATACCTTTTTAAAAGATGGTTTCCATAAGCACGGTGAATGGGGATGATGAGGTTTCCATGAAAACTTATTTGAAATGGGGTCAATGTGGGCAGTTGCCCATAAATGAAGTTTTGCAACCAGCAAAACGATAAAAAACGGCATTAAAAAGTATAGAACTCCCACAAGTGCCCAAAGGGTACGAAGTGGGAAGAGGAGCAAGAGATCAAAAAGGCAATAATTGCGCAAGCAATTTGCCAAAAGATCAAGTTGCGACGAAGGCTCCCCACGAGAACTTGTTCGCAGTGGGGAATAAAAAACGAACGCTTGTAAATGACACTTTTGCGATTATTACATAATCGCTGTGTCAAAAAAGCGATTTTCAAAAAGGGGTTCCCATAAGCACTGGTGCGTAATGGGATACGGCGAAATATGCCTGAAAATTGAGTTTTGCGACTAGCAAAATGATAAAAAACGGCGTACTATATAGGGCTCCCATGAGTGTTGAATAACACGAAATGGGAAAAAAGGAGCGACCGATTGTAAACTCACTGATGCAATTTTTTCAAAATTGCGGTGAGCAAAAATCGTGTCGCTCCGTGGTGGTGCGGATAACAGGACTTGAACCTGCACGAGATTTCTCCCACTAGAACCTGAATCTAGCGCGTCTGCCATTTCGCCATATCCGCATATTTAATTATAGTGATAAGTTTATAATCTTTGCACCCTTGGACTGATAAGCGCTAGATTCATCCAGGGTCCCCATGAGACGCATGTCGAAATGGGGATAAGGAATAATCGCCAAAAGGTCTATATTTGCGTATAGCAAATTGACTAAAAGGCGCATTATGACGTGTGCGTCTGCCATTTCGCCATATCCGCATATTTAGTCTTATATGACTAAACATTTTCTCGTATGAAATTGTACAAAATTTTATTTGTTATGTCAATAACATAATTCAACCTAATAAAATTTATTTAGTTTTTAAAGTTAGTTCTACGGGTAAATGATCGCTGTATAGTAGGTCTAAAATATCACATTTCTTAATTTCGAAATTATGTTTATTGTATAGCAAGGCATAATCTATCCTATACTTCCACGCATTATAATTATTTTCGGGTAAAGTCTCCTGCCTTGAGCGATAACTTCTCCAAGTGTATTCTCTTTTCTCTGGATAAAGGGTACGAAATGTATCTACATATCCTAGAGATAATATCTTTTTAAAAGCAGCACGCTCAATAGGAAGAAAGACTGACTTATTTTTACATTCCTTTGGGTTGGTCAAGTCTATTTCGTCATTGGCTATGTTGAAATCTCCCACACATACGACAGAGTAATTTGCTTTTAATTGATTTAAATAGTCAGTCAATTTTTCTAGAAATCTCATTTTGAAGTCAAGTCTAGAATTTCCGTTAGGAATATATGCGTTGACGATCGCTAAATTTCCATAAAACGCAGTCATCACTCTACCCTCATTGTCTATCAATGGATCTCCTATTCCATATATAACATTGTCGGGGCTTATTTTAGATAAAATCATGGTGCCTGCATATCCTGGGATTTGTCCACAATTATAGAATTTATAAAAAGGGTAACCTTTGCCCGATTCATCAAAAAGTGAAACCTGCTCATCGTCAGCAAAAATCTCACGAGTGATTTTTTCATTTGCACGTATCTCCTGCAGACAAAAAACATCAACATCTCTTGACATCATCCAATCAAGTAACCCCAGTTTCATGCTCGCTCGTATTCCATTTATATTATAAGAAATGATTTTCATAATACCCTTTTTTGTTTATTCAATAATACTACTGATGTGTTTTACATTGATCAAATTGCTCTTTTTCATCAAACCTATAACCCTAACATCGTCGTCTACATGATATACAATATATTGAGAATTTTTAAACAAATTTTCTAGATATTGTGTTTTTAGTGAATATTTGCTGTCTTTGTCATAATCAATATTTTCATAGCAAATGATGTGTATATTTTCTGTCCTTAGAAAAGGAACATTCTTTTTGAGCCACGAGATCTTATCACTTTTTTGTTCAACGAAATGACAGCAACTAAGAATACCGACTGTCACATTTTCTGTTTCATTCAACTCTTTCATAAATTTGATGACAGTATTTATAGGACGTTTATTTAAATAGTAGTTAGTAACTCGCTGTTTGTGTTCATCTGTTTTTGACACATCATATTCTGCCACAACACCATCCATATCAAATGACACATAGATCTTATTATCCTTACTTAAATTCAAAATCTCTTCCTTTAACATACCTATCCTTTTTTATTATCTAAATATTATTTAATCTAATTTATCTTATATCTTATGTTTTTATGTTTATTGAATATGAGCATTTTATATTTACTAATTTTTCTAGGTCTAATTCTTCTAGAAATGTAACAAAATCATCTATGTTCATAATTTTGATTTTAGATTTGTATTTATCAAACGCACTTTGATCATATGATATATTATTGATTGCGTTTTCTTTTTCAATGTCTGCTTTTTTCTTTTCTAAATAAATGTTCCAAAATGGTAAAATTTTGATATGCAACATTTTTATATAACTAAGGCAGTCGTTAAAAGAAACATCTTTATTTTCTAAATGTTTATTTAGACCAATATCTGCTATATTTTCTATTATTGCATGCGTTATCTCGTCCATTTTAAAATAAGAATGTAAAGACTCGTGTACAAGATAAATCAAATCATAAAATGCATCATCTAAACCTTTTTGATGACCCCAAACAAAAGTATTATTTCTCAAATTTTCCCCAGTATTAAGTGCTGGACAAACTATAATAGCAGTGGTGTCAATAGTAAAATCTTTTTTGAAAATTTGGCTTAGATATGCGTTTATTTTATCTTTGTTCTTTTCCCAGTTTTTTTCTATTCTCACTAATTTTGGTTTGCTTCGTTTAAATACTGTTTGAAAAAATCTTGTTGTTGTAGTTCCAAAATTATATTGTCGTCAATTTTTTCCGCTTTTGGATTTCTTAGTAAAAGTAAATATGAACTTTTGTATTTATCATATATGTAATTAGCAAATGGTTTTGGCATCAAGTTCTTTGATATTACAAATCTAGCCATTATATCTTTATCTATTTTGAACTTTATATTTAACATATATTCTCCTTGAGTAAAATATTAAAACTTATCCACTAAGTTGAACTTTTTTTTTGCAAAGTGCTTGCAACTTTACAAAACCACTATTTTACCATGTAATTCACTTTTTTACCCATTTTTGTTGCGTACTCAATTTCTGCTTTTGTACTTGTTCCAATATATTTATTTTTATTTATAACAAAAATTTCGTCAGCCATATCTATTTTTCTTTTATGCATATCGTCGAGCATTTCTTTTGTTCTTTCAGTCCATACCTCGTTATCTCCAGAATTTTCAAAGAAACCAACGGAAATGATAATATTACCTTCTAGCGTAAGTCTTCTTTGTTCTCTTAAAAAATCTTCTTTAAATTTAGTGCTTCCACAAAGAGTAATAACTTTATATTTTCCAACCATACCTTGTCTCCTTGTATATTTTATCACAACTCAAAAATATCTCCAACTAAAAAATATTAATCTGTTGAAAGCTCGATTTTTATAATTTGTCTTTGGCGGAGAGTGGCGGATTCGAACCGCCGGAAGCTTTCACTTCATCGCTTTTCGAGAGCGACACATTCGACCACTCTGACAACTCTCCATATTTTTCATAAAACGAATAATATGTTTTTTTGTTCTTTTAGTTTATAATCTTAACTTTTATTTTTTATACCGTTAGATAATGACTCTTACTTTAAATAAAATATTTGATACACAATGATTTCTAAAAAATCAAAATTTATTATTCTTCTCTATGTCTCTATAAGGAATAATAATAAGTATATACTATTTTTTAAAATTAATCAATAAAAAAATTACCCACAAAACATATAATTTTGTGGATAACTAAATTTATCTAGACTTAACAGGCAATATCAAGAATATGAAATCATTCCCTTCACATGGAGTGATGACGCATGGCTGAATTGGACTATTGAAATTCATCTTGATATATGGATTGTCAATCACCCTTAAGCAATCGCTAAAATATTTTGAGTTAAACGAAATATTTAGGTCATTACCTTTCACTCCAACGGTAATATTTTCTTTGGTGTTGCCTATCTCGCTATTGGATGTCAACATCAAATTTTTCTCTTTGATGTCAAATTTAACAAGATTGTTCTTGTCAATTTTTGATAGTACACTTGCTCTATCAATGGCGTCCTCTAGTTGTTCACGATTGATAGTAACGACTGTAGAAAATTCTTTAGGAACGATCTGTCTATAGTTTATAAATTGCCCATCTATCAGTCGATTGATGATTATGGTATCTCCCAAATCAATCATAATATTGTTTGAATGAATATAAACTTTGACTGTCCCTTCGTTATCCAACATCTTAACAACTTCGTTTAAATTCTTCCCTGGAACGATGATCTTGAAATCAGCGGTAGACATAACCAAATTTTTGTTTGATATGCTCAATCTACAACCGTCTACTGCAACGGCTTTAATAGTATTTTGATTTGTTTCTATTAAAATACCTTTCAAAATAGGCCTACTATCGTCCTGAGCAACAGCATAAAAGACATTGTTTATCAAAGTCTTGAAATCTTCTTTGTTGATTTCAAAGTAATTATCTTTTTGAATTTCTTTTAGACTAGGAAATTCGTTGATTTCCATACATTGTAGACAGCCTTCGCTATCGGTATAAGAGATTTTTAATTGATTCTTTTCGTTCAATTCACACAAAATTTGTTCGTTTGTAAGTTTACGAATATATTCGCCAAACAACCTACCAGGAACAACAGTTTCGCCAGCATTATAAACTTCTGCTCTAATTGTCTTTTCGATGCTCATTTCCAAATCAGTTGCAGTCAAAACTAGTTTATCATCAACGCAGACCATTTTTATGCCCTCAAGAATTTGAGAAGTGGTCTTGTTGCTGATAGCTTTTGATACGACACTGATTGCTTCACTGAGCTCTAGTCCATCACATCTAAATTTCATAACACTCCTTCTAAGATTTTGTTGCCCCCTTACGCAAAATCATGTTACATGACTATATTATCAAACGCAAGTCAATATGTCAAATAATTTTACGAATCTTGTCGAAAATTTTTATTTATTAAAATCAAAGAAAATACTATAAAATAGTATTTTACACGCACACGCACGTAGATTAAATTTTTAATTTTTTTTGTTTTTTTGATAGTGATTTTTTTATTAGGCGGTGTGGAAATGTGGACAACTTTTTATACCCCAATATTTTGTAGTGTAAAGTGCTGTTTTCGACAAAATACACACAAATTTTATCCACAATCAGTGTGTGTAACTGTGTTGAAATTATTGTTGATAACCTAAAGAGCGAGGTGGATAACTATAAAAAACAGAGTATGAAAGCATGCGAATAGACCTTTTCAAATCATTCATTTACTTTAAAAATATATGCGACAGCAATTTTTGACTATATTTTTATTGGTGCCAATTGACAACCGACCCGAATTATTATATAATATAATTAGTTATAGTAATTTAGGAGATGCGTATGTTCTTACTGGATCAGTGGAAGAAAGTTCTAAACAAACTTGAAAACGAAGTTACAGCTGTTACATTCGATTTATGGATAAATACATTGACTCCAATACAATATGCTAATGATGAATTGATATTAATGGCTCCAAGCGTTACTGCAAAAAATCAAGTTAATCAACCAGGAATATTTGAAAAGATAACAAAATGTGTCCGTCAAGAGTTTACTCCATATACATATGTAAGAGTTACCGAAAATCAAGAATATGAACAAAACATAAGAAAACAAGACGAAGAATTAGAAAAAATCATGAAAGAATCGCCTAATTTGAAGTCAAAATTCAATAAAAAATATACTTTTGAAAATTTTGTTGTAGGAAAATCTAACCAAGTTGTATGTGCAGCAATGCAAAGCGTGGCCGAACATCCTAGTCAAAAATTTAATCCATTATTCATATATGGAGGGGTTGGACTTGGGAAAACTCACTTGTTGCACGCAGTAGGAAATTATTTGAATGAACATAGACCTGATTTAAACGTACTATATGTAACTTGCGAAAAGTTTACCAATGATTATGTAGATTCAATCCGTAATGGAAAAGAAAAATCAAATCTAGATTTTAGAGACAAGTATCGTAGCGTAGATGTGCTAATGATTGATGATATTCAATTTATTAGCAACAAAATGGGAATTCAGGAAGAATTCTTCCACACATTTAATGATTTATATCAAAATAACAAACAAATTATCATAGCCAGCGACCGTTCTCCAAAAGAGATGAGTGCTTTAGAAGAAAGGTTGAGAAGTAGATTTAGTAGTGGACTGATACAAGATATTCAAGAGCCAGATTATGAGACGAAAGTTGCCATTATTAAGAAAAAATGTAGTCAGGAAGGATATCTGGTAGACGAAGATGTAGTTGATTTCATAGCACAGAAGACAGGAACCAACATTCGTGAGATGGAAGGAATCTTATCAAAAGTAGTCTTTTATAGTAGTTTGCTAGGGAAAACCCATGCGACAATGGAAGATGCTCATGAAGCATTGAAAGATTATGGAGAGACAGAAAAAACAAATTTGGACGCAGAAAAGATATTAAATACTGTATGTGACTTCTTCAAAGTAACGAAAGAAGATTTGATAGGCAAGAAGAAAAACAAAGAGATAGTAGAACCTAGACAATTGTGTATATATCTAATCAATGATATGTTAAACATACCTTTGACAGCAATTGGTGCAATATTTGGAGGGAGAGATCATACGACAATCATGCATGCTAGAGATAAAATTGGCAATCAAGTAAAAGTCAATCCACACATTAGAACATTGGTAAACGATATAAAATCACAATTGTTAAAATATTAAAAATAAAAAATAATACAAAAAAAACTGCAAATTTTGCAGTTTTTTTGTTAAAATATGACAAAATTTTACATATTTTTAAATTATATTACCTTTTTCTATTTTTATTTCATTGTATTCTAAATTGGTTTCAGGAACTTTTGTACAAGTAATTAGAGTTTGAAAATTAGTACAAAGTTTTAGAAGTCGATTTTGTCTAGCACCATCCAATTCACTCAAAACGTCATCAAGAAGTAATACAGGGTATTCACCGATTTCTTTTTTAATAACCTCCATTAATGCAAGTTTGATGACCAAAGCGACAGTACGTTGCTGACCTTGGCTTGCATAATATTTACAATCTAGATCATTGATTTTAAAAATTATATCATCACGATGTGGACCAAAACATGTGTATTTTAGTTCCAGTTCTTTTTCTATGCTTTTATTGAATATCTCTACTAAATCGTCATGAATAGATAGATTTTCTTTTGGTTTATAACTATACTCAATGGATAAATTTTCATCAATTGTTATTAATTTATGAATATTTTTGGCAATTTTTTTTAAATTTTCAATAAATTCTAGCCTCTTTTTTATTATTTGTTCTGCAGTGTCAATTAGCTGTGGGGTAAATAATTTAAGTTGTTCAATCTTGACTTCATCGCTATCTAAACTTTTTAATATTGTATTTCTTTGTTTTAATATCTTTTCATATTTAATGAGATTATATAAATATGGTCTATCAAACTGACTGATAGACACATCTAAAAAAGTTCTTCTATCCTCGGGTACTTCTTTTATGAGTTTCAACTCATCTGGGCTAAAAAATACAACTGAAAGACAACCTACAAGTTCAGTGATTTTTAAAATGTTTAAATTATTGATCTTGATAGCTTTCTTGTTTGTTTTGTCCAAATACATCTGTATGTTTTTTTTGCCTGCCACTGTTTCAAAATCAATTTCAATTTTTGATTTGTCTTCATTAAACATTATCAGTTGTTTATCTTTACTGTTTTTAGGACTTTTTCCAACACTTAAAAGATATATGCTTTCAAGCAAGTTTGTTTTTCCTTGGGCATTCTTGCCTACAATGAAGTTCAAACCATCTTTCAAATTTATAATTGCATTTTTGTAGTTTCTAAAGTTATTGAGTTTGATCGTAGTGATTTTCATTTGTAATATTATATTATGAAAATTTTGAGTTGTCAAATCAAAAAAATTTAATATTTATATAAAATTAGTCAAAAAACGACAAAAAATTTAATATTAATACTAAATTTTTTTATTTTATTTATATTATAATTACTTTGTTATTAATAACCTATTATATTTATTACATATATATGTATATATAAGTATATATAATACTATATATAATATATAACCTATAACAATTTTATAAAAATAAAATAGTTAATAAAACAAAACAAAAAGGAGAAAATATGAAATTTACAGAATTAAGAATATTAGTAGACAAAATTATTGAATTACAAGTAGAAATTGAAAAAATTAAAAAAGAGAACAATAAAAATTCAGCAGAAAAAAGGAGTTTTGATTCTAGTATAAGTGGTACGACAAAAAATGAAAAATTGGATCAAATCAGTTTTTTAATTAATTCAAAACAAAAAGAAATAAGAAAGATCGACAGCATATTATCCAAAGAACTGGGGGATTGGCACAAATTTTTTTGGGTGGATATAGATGAATTAAATATTTTATTGAATGAATATCTAAAATCTCAAAATATGAATGGATATTTTGTTTTGAGTGTTGAAAGGCAAGACAATCAAAATCATATTACAGGAGAGATGAAAGCAAGCGATTTTTTGAAAATAAAATACATAACAGACAAAGAATTTATATATACTATAAAACTTCTTGATTCAAAATATGATTTTCCAGATATTAAAAATTTAATAATGAAAGCTTTGAATAGAAACCAATTGAAAACAAACAATATAAAACTATCTCCAGAAATTTTGAGTGATAGTGCGTGGCAAGAGTTTGAAACTGCAATGTATCCATTATTAATAAGAAAAATTTACTGGGAAGCGGTGAAACGTTCCATCGAAAAACTGACTTCAAAGAAGCAAGAGTTGTTGACCCGAACAGTAAATGAAAATGTGTCGAGAGTGGAAAAATTAAACGAAGAAATAAGATCTTTGAATAAAAACAGTCTGTCATGTATAAGTGAAAGAGTAAAGATTTTTGGAAATTCTGGTCTAAATATTAACGAATAAAAAAGTCGTGTTTTACGACTTCTTTTTAAACAATAACAAATTTTTATTTATAGTGGTTTTAATTTAGGGAGATTTTTGTCTCTAGGATATTTTACTGGAGTTGGGTTTACTTTTTTGATAATCACTATATTTCTTTCTCCCATTTCGTTTGGCAAAGTGAAGTGAAGAGTCTTGACATGTTTTCCTCCTAAAATGGTCAATGCTGATTTTGATAAGTCTAACTCTTCATCAATGTTTGATCCTTTGTATGCGATCATTATTCCACCGACTTTCAAAAGAGGTAAGATGTATTCCGCTAAGGTATTTAGTTTGGCAACTGCTCTAGCAACTCCCACATCAAATTTTTCCCTATTAGTTTTTGCAAAGTCCTCTGCACGCATGTGAATGTTGGTAGATTTTATATTCAATTTTTTGCATATGTAATTCAAAAAAGTGATTCTTTTGTTTAATGAATCCAACATGGTTATATCTATATCTGGTCTAACAATTTTTATCGGTAGGCTAGGAAAACCTGCTCCAGCACCAACATCTATCAGTCTTGCATTTTGTTGTATTTCGTCAACAGATAATATGCTGTCCAAAAAATGTTTGATGAAAACTTCATTTTTATCTATAATGGATGTAAGATTAACTTTTTCGTTATACGAAATAAGATTTTGATAATAAATATCAAAATAATTTTTATTTTTTTCTATTAAATTAATATAATTTTCAATATTTTTCATATTTTTTTAATTTTTATTTAATAAATAAATAATTTAAATATATTTTTTTAATTTTAAATAGACTAATAAAACATTTATATCGCTTGGGCTGACCCCATCTATACGTTTTGCTTGACCGAGAGTATTGGGTTTAAATTTGTTTAACTTTTGTCTCGCTTCTAGTCTTAGTCCCAAAATTGAATTGTAGTCTATATCAGGTAGAGATATATTCTCAATCTTTTTTAATTTTTCTATCTGTTCTAATTCTTTTTTGATGTAGCCTTCATATTTAATTTCTGTATTTATATAATCCAAAATATTGTTAGGTATGTTTTCAAAAAGATTAAAATATTTTTGTATATCAAAGATAGTAATATTGTTTCTTTTGATACATTCTTTTAGAGTTAAACCAGATTTTGGTAGGCTCTCCTTTTTGTCGGTAAATAGTTTTTCTAAGATGCTAGGGTTGCACATCTTTTTTAGTTCACTGTTTACCTCGTCAATCATCTTCAATTTTTGTTTGTATAATTTGTATCTTTTGTTGTCAACAAGTCCAATTTGTCTACCTATTTCTGTCAATCTTATATCACAGTTGTCCTGTCTTAGAATCAATCTATATTCGGCTCTACTTGTCATCATGCGGTAGGGTTCAATGATGTCTTTTGTTACTAAATCATCTATCAAAACTCCAATATAGGCTTGGTCTCTACGCAACACAACGGGGGGAAGAGAGTCTATATATCTTTCGGCATTAATACCTGCCATCAAGCCTTGAGCGGCAGCCTCTTCATAGCCACTGGTACCATTGATTTGACCAGCGAAGAAAAGACCTGAGATTTTTTTACTTTCTAGATTGTTTTTCAGTTCAGTCGCATTGATACAATCATATTCAATTGCGTATGCAAATCTCATAATTTTGACATTTTCAAATCCGCCGATCAATCTATACATCTTTCTTTGGACATCGGTAGGCATACTGCTGGATATTCCTTGAACATAGACTTCGTCGGTCAAAGCGCTCTCTGGCTCTAAAAATAATTGATGACGTTCTTTGTCAGCAAAACGCATGATTTTATCTTCTATACTAGGGCAATATCTAGGACCAATACCTTTGATCTTTCCTGAATATAGAGGTGCACGATCAATATTCTCACGGATACAATTATGCATGGCCTCGGTAGTGTATCCAAGATAGCACACACGTTTATTTTTAGGTTGTTTATTGTAATTCAGTTGAGAAAAACTAACGTTTAGATTGTCTCCTGGTTGAATTTCAAACTTCGAATAATCAATACTTTTGCCGTCAACTCGAGCGGGAGTTCCCGTCTTGAATCGACGAATTTCTATACCCAAATCAATTAGGGATTTTGTCAGCAAATTGCTTGGTTCGAATCCGTTGGGACCTGTGTTTTTTGTATAATCGCCAATTATCACTTTGCTATTTAAATAAACGCCAGTACATACAACAACTGCTTTGCAAGAGAAGACTTCGCCCATGCCCGTTTTGATACCGACAATTTTGTTTTGTTCAACAAGAATTTCTGCAACTTCACACTGCAATATGTCTAAGTTTTTTTGTCTTTCAAGCGTGTGCTTCATTTCATTGTGATATTCAACCTTATCTACTTGTGCACGCAAAGATTGGACGGCAGGACCTTTGCCCGAATTTAACATTCTCAGTTGCAAGAGAGATTTGTCAGCGTTGACGCCCATCTCTCCACCTAGTGCATCAATCTCGCCAGCTAGTTGACCTTTTGCTGTTCCACCAATGCTAGGGTTGCAGGCCAAAAATGCTATGCTGTCTAGATTCAAGGTGGTAAGCAGTGTCTTTTTGTTTAAGCGTGCCAAAGCTAAGGCCGCTTCACTGCCAGCATGCCCACTTCCAATAACTATCGCATCATAATTATCAATAACATTCTCTAACATAGTTTTAAATTATATCACATTTTCATAAAATTTCAATGTTTTATCTATTTTCCTAAACAAAATTTTGAAAATATTTTATCAATTATATTTTCATCACTTGTAACGCCGGTTATCTCCCCTAGACTATACCAAGCAGATTTTATTTCACTAGATATGATGTCCATTGTGGTTTCATCAAAAATTTTTAACACATTATCAATTGCCTTTTTTGCCTTTTTGATACATTCAATATGACGAGTGTTGGTAAGGTATAATTTGTTTGAATTGAAATCTTCTTTGACGGTTTTTTCAAAAATCAATTGTTTCAATTTCTCCACATTTTTCATCGTCAATGCACTAATGTAGATGTATTTATCATCATTATAATTGTAAATGTCGGCTTTATTAAATACTTCTATAGTCGGCTTGTTTGTCTTTATGTTACAGATGTTGTTTAAAGTGGAAATTTTCAACACTATATCGCAATCGTCTATCGCTTTTAGGGCACGATTGATGCCAATTTTTTCTACCACATCATCACTTTCGTGAATTCCAGCTGTGTCGTATAGTCTAAATATGATTCCATTGTATTCGTACTCTGCCTCTATTACATCTCTGGTTGTGCCTGCTATGTCTGTAACTATCGCTTTATCTGTTTTTGATAGAGCGTTCAGTAGGCTAGATTTTCCAACATTTGGTGCTCCAACAATGGCAACCTTAATTCCATTTTTTATAATTAAACCGCTCTTGCTTTCATCTATGAGATTTTCTAGATTGGACCTTAAATCTATTAATCTTTCCTTTAAATTTTTTGTTTCATTATCATCATATTCGTATTCTGGATAATCAAGTTTTGCTTCAATTTCTGCTAGTATATCTGTAAGGATGTTTTGATAATTTGTTATTACCTCTTTTAATTTTCCCTGAAGGAGACTGCTTCCCGCTTTTGCCTGCATCTCGCTCTCAGCATTGATCAAATCCATCACGCCTTCCGCTTGATCTATAGACATCTTGCCATTGATAAAAGCTCGCTTGCTAAATTCCCCTTTTCCTGCTAAGGTCGCACCTAACTCAATTGTAGTATCAATAATTTTTTGTGATAAAAAGTATCCGCCATGAGAATGAATTTCGGCGACATCTTCCCCTGTGTAGCTATAAGGAGAAGCAAAAAATACTACAAGACATCTATCTACTATGTCTCCTGAATAAACATTTTTTAGATACATTTTTCTTGGTTCAAAATCTAGATTTTCATGAATTAATTTCGTTAAA